>JBDSHF010000215.1:0-25379 GCA_039918595.1 Thermoanaerobaculia bacterium | reverse complement strand
GGCTTGGGGCGGTTGAAGCGGGTCTCCTCGGGGGCGCCGGTGACGATCGCGCCGCCGGCGGCGAGGACCAGGGCGACGCCGGCCGCCACGTCCCACTCGTGCTTGGGGGTGAGCGTCCAGGTGGCGTCGACGAGGCCGGCGGCGACGAGGCCCAGCTTGTAGGCGACCGAGCCCATCGGGCGGATCTCGAAGAGGTCCTCCCGGTAGCCCTGCCACTCCCCGCGCTTGACCTCGCTGCGGCTGGCGACCACCCGCGCTCCTGCGAGCGTCGGGCGGGCGCTCACCCTGGCCGGACGGCCGTTGAGGGTGACCCCCAGGCCGCGCGCGCCGACGATCGTCTCGCCCGTCACCGGGTTGCAGATGCCGCCGGCGACCGGCTCGCCGTCCACCACCAGCCCGATCGAGACGCACCACTCGGGGATGCCGGTGACGAACTCGCGGGTGCCGTCGAGGGGGTCGACCACCCAGACGCGCCGCCGCTCGAGGCGGACGTGGTCGTCCCGGGTCTCCTCGGAGAGCCAGCCGTCGCCGTTGCGGGGCAGGAACTCGCGCAGCAGCGTGTCGACCGTGGTGTCGGCCTCGGTGACGGGATCGTCCCCCTGCTTGTGCCGGCTGGCGACCTCGCCGGGGGTGAAGCGCTGGAACGCTGCCCGTGCCCGTTCCAGCGCCTCCTGGATGTGCAGCAGATCCTCGGCGTACGAGGTCTCGCTCACTTCGCCTCCAGGCTCCCGCCGACGTACCCCTCGCGCTCGAGGAAGAGCAGGATCTCCTGCGCCGACTCCTCGGGGGAGAGCTTGGTGGTGTCGATCACCAGGTCGGCGTCGACCGGCTCCTCATAGGGGTCGGAGATGCCGGTGAACTCCTTGAGGATGCCGGCGCGGGCCTTGGCGTAGAGCCCCTTGCGGTCGCGCTCCTCGCAGACCTCGATCGGGGTGGCGATGTGCACCAGCACGAAGCCGCCGCCCGGCTCGATCAGCGACCGCACCTCTTTGCGCACGCTGTCGTAAGGGGCGATGGGGGCGCAGATCGCGATGCCGCCGTTTTTGGTGATCTCGGCCGCCACGAAGCCGATGCGGCGGATGTTGATGTCGCGGTGCTCCTTGGAGAAGTTGAGCTCGGAGGAGAGGTTCTTGCGCACGATGTCGCCGTCGAGCAGCGTCACCGGCCGCCCGCCGGTTTCCATGAACTTGACCAGCAGCGCGGAGGCGATGGTCGACTTGCCGGAGCCCGAGAGGCCGGTCATGAACACCGTGAAGCCCTGCTGGAAGCGCGGCGGATGGGTGCGCCGCAGCTCGTCCGCGACCTCGGGGAAGGTGAACCAGGAGGGCAGATCGCGCCCTTCCTGGAGCCGGCGGCGCAGCTCGGTGCCGGAGATGTCGAGGGTCCGCGATCCCGCCGGGATCTCGTCCTGCGGCATGTAGGTGTCGAGGTCCTCGACGTAGGAGACCATCTTGAAGGGGACCATCTCGACGCCGAGGTCGTCCTTGTGCTTCTGCATCAGCTCCTGGGCATCGTAGGGGCCGTAGAACGGCTTCCCCTGGCTGTCGTTGCCGGGGCTGGCGTGGTCGCGGCCGACGATGAAGTGGGTGCAGCCGTAGTTCTTGCGGATCAGCGCGTGGAGCACCGCCTCGCGGGGGCCGGCCATGCGCATCGCGAGCGGCAGCAGCGAGAGCTTGGCGGTGTGCTGCGGCAGCCGCGGCATCAAGGCCTGGTAGCACCGCACGCGGGTGTAGTGATCGATGTCGCCCGGCTTGGTCATCCCCACCGTGGGGTGGATCAGCAGGTTGGCCCGGACCTCCTTGGCGGCGCGCAGGGTCAGCTCGCAGTGGGCGCGGTGCATGGGGTTGCGGGTCTGGAAGGCGACGACGCGGCGCCAACCCTCGCGGGCGAACTCGGCCCGCAACTCGGCCGGCGTCAGGCGCAGGGCGCGGAAGTCGTAGTGGACGGGGAGCTGCATGCCCTCGATCCGGCCGCCCACGGCGATGCTGTTGGTCTTGTGGAGCAGATGCGCGACCCCGGGGTGGTCGGCGCTGGTGGTGCCGAAGGTCGATTGGGCACTCGCCTCGCGGTTGGGCTCCCACATCTCCTCGATGTGCAGGGCGGCGAGCATCACCCCTTCGGGGTCGCGCAGCGCCAGCATGCCGCCCACGCGCAGCTTCTCGGCCGCCTGCGGGGTGACGTCGAGCAGGATGGGGATCGGCCACAGGGTGCCGTCGGCGAGGCGCATGCGCTCGCAGACGGAGTCGTGGTCGGCCTTGTTCATGAAGCCGGTCAGGGGGGAGAAACCGCCGTTGAGCAGCAGCTCGAGATCGCAGTACTGGCGCGGCGTCAGATCCCAGGAGGGCCAGTCGCGGGAGGCCGTCTTGAGCTCGGCCGCGCGCTCGGCGTCGGCCATGGGATTGACCAGCTCGCCGCCGTGCGGCGCGATCAGATGACTGACGGTGAGGCCGTCGGCGGGACGGTCGCGCTCCGGCAGGGGAGTCGGAAAGACAGAGACATTCGACATGCGGTTTCCTCGCGAGATCGGATCGGTTCTGAAGTAATGGGGACTTCGGACAGGCAAACTACGCTCAATCCTTATTCAAGGACGGCGCCAGCCCCAGGGAAGCGCGCGGAAGCGCCCGCACTCAAGAGTGCGGTGCGGAGCTCAAAAGGTGACAGAACGGAGGCCGGAGCCGTTATGGGCGCGAGGGGGAGGGCTCGGGGTCCTGGTCGGTGACGACCACGCCGATGATGCCGGCGACGGGAGTGAGCAGCACCGCCTTGCGCTGCCAGAAGGCGATGACACAGGCCCGGCAGACCTCGTCGGAGCGGCGGACGCCGGCCGAGTTGACGCGGGTGACCACGCCGTCGCAGAGAAACCCCAGCACTTTTTTCCCCTGCTGCTTCGGCGAGGTCTCGCCGACGGTCAGGTTCTGGGCGACGCCCCGCTCCTTGGGACCGAGCTGCACATTGCAGTCCTTGGTGACCGGGATGACCTGGGTCTCGGAACGGGAGACGACCTTGCCGGTGGCGTCGACCAGGGCGCCGTAGAGCTCGACCTGCTCGTTGCGCAGCTCCGGCTTGGGCGGCGTCGCCCAGTAGCGGCCGCCGGCCTCGGGCTCCAGGGCCACCCAGTAGTAGTCCTCGTGCTCCCGCCAGCGGAAGTAGAGGCGCGGCGAGAGGCCCGGTCCCGCCGCGGCCGGGGTCGAGGTCACCGTCGCCCGCACCAGACCGTTGTCTTCGGCCGGAAGGCAGCGCGGCTTCTCGACCACGATGGACTGCGCCGTCGCGGCGGTGGCGCCGGCGAGGAGGAGCCCGGCAAGGAGGAAGGTGCTCGCTCTCATTTTTCGATGTCTCCGTTGGAGATGCTCATTCTAACCCGAAATCATCATTTCTACTGGGTTCCCAGGATCTTGCGCGCGTAGGACTCCACGTAGGGGGTCCGCTTGAGGTTGGGGAGCGCGCGCTTGAAGGCGGCGGCGGCGGCCGCGGCGTCCCCGGACTCGTAGAGTGAGACGGCCATGTAGAAGAGCCGCTCGGGCTCCTCCTCGCCGGGATCGCCGCCACGGCGGAAGTAGAGGGCGGCGTCGCTCCAGCGGGAGATGCGGTAGGCCCCCTCGGCGGCCAGGTGCTGCGCCTCTTTCGAGTCCGGATGCGAGTCGGCCACCGAGCGGGCGAGCTCGAAGGCCTGGCGCAGCTCCTTGGAGGGGCGGGGCTCGCCGAGGAGCTGCCGCGCCTGGTCGAGCTGCTTGCGCTCGCCGTCGGTCAGCGGCGTGGGAGCGGGCGGATTCGCCGGCGCCGGAGCCGCGGTCTTCGCCACGGCCGGCGTGGAGGTCGTGGAGCTGGGGACCGGCGCCGGCGGCGGCGCGGCCGCCGGGGCGCCGGCCATGGGCGCTCCGCTCCTGGGTGGCGCCGGGCTCGCCGGCGGCGCGGGGCTCTTCTTCGCCAGGGTGGAACGGAAGGCCGGCGCTCCGGCGAGCGTGGCGGCGGGGATGCGGGTGGCCAGCCGGGACTCGAGGGCGGCGCGCAGCTCGGCGGCCAGCTCCCCCTGGCTGTAGCCCTTGAACCGGTCCTCGACCTCCATCAGCCGCTGGAAGGTCTCGCGGAACCCCGCGGCGTCGCCGGCGCCGTCCTGCGCCAGGGCGAGGCGCGACAGGCAGTCGGCGAGCGGCTGGGGCTCGTCGAGCATGCCGAAGCAGGCCAGGCGCAGCGCGCGCGCCGCGGTCGCGTGATCCTTGCGGTCGAAGGCGAGCTGGCCGTCGCGCAGCAGGCCCTGGTAGAACGGGTCGATAACGGCCCGCGCCGGGACGGGGGCGAGCAGCAGGCCGAGCAGGAGAAGGTGTTTCATACGGCTTCCGGCAGCGGGCGGTCCTCGACCACGGCCCGCGGGTTGTCGATGGTGAGACGGCGCGCCACCGGCTCGCCCCAGCGGCTGGCGACCAGGTCGTAGGCCCGCCGCAGGCCGGGCGGGCGGCGGCGGGTGTTATGGGAGTCGCTGGCGAGGAAGTGGACGAGCCCGGACTCGAGCAGGGTCCAGGTGTCGGCCTGGGGCCGGCGGCCGAAGTCGCCGGTGACGCTCATCGCGGTCACCTGGGTATGGGCGCCGAGGGCTACCAGGCGCCCCACCAGAGCCGGGTCGGGCGCCAGCCAGGGGATGAACTCCGGGTGGGCGACGATCGGCCGCCAGCCGGTCACCACCAGCTCGTGGACGAGGTGGATGGCCTCGCTCGCGGTGCCGGCCGAATCGAATTCGATCAGCAGGTAGCGGGAGCCGGCGATCGGCAGGACGCCGCCCTCCGCCGGCAGCTTCTCGACCTCGGGGAGGAGCCCCGAATCGACGTGGATCTCTCCGCCCAGGTAGACGCGGAAGCCGGGGCCCACCTCGTCCTGGAGCTGATCGGCCAGGGCGGCGAGCTGCTCGCGGTCCGAGTTCCACCATTCGCCGCGCCGCTGGTGCGGGGTGGCGATCATGGCCTCGCAGCCGTCCTCGGCGGCCAGGCGGCACATGGCGACCGCCTCGGCGAAGGTGCGGGGGCCGTCGTCGACCCCCGGCAGGATGTGGCAGTGCAGATCGATCATCGCGAGAGCATCAGGCGGCCGAGCCGGCCTTCCCGGCCGTCTTCGGCTCGCTCTCCTCGGCGCCGTAGGATTCGTAGGACCGGTAGCGCTTGCCGAGGCCCGTCTGCGGCGAGCGGTAGCGGTTGAGCACCGCGCCGAGGATCTTGATGCTGGACTGGCGCAGGCGGTCGCGGCAGAGCCGCGCCTCCTCGCGGGTGACCTTGCCGCTGCGCAGGGTCAGCACCACGCCGTCCGCCAGCAGCCCGATGATCGTGGCGTCGGTGACCGCCAGGGCGGGAGGGGTGTCGATAACGACGTAGTCGAACCGTGCCCGCATCGCCTTGAGCCAGTCGCGCATGCGGTCCGAGGAGAGCAGCTCCGACGGATTCGGCGGGATCGGCCCCGAGGGGGTGAGCCAGAGGTTCGGCACCTCGGTCGGCAGGAAGACCGATTCCGGGTCGGCGGTGGCGGTGAGCTGGTTGACCAGGCCGGAGCGGTTGGAGACGCGGAAGACCTGGTGGAGGCGCGGCTTGCGCAGGTCGCAGTCGACCAGCAGCACCTGGCGGCCGAGCTGGGCGAGCACCACGGCCAGATTCGAGGCGGTCGCGGTCTTCCCCTCGCCGGCGACGGCCGAGGTGACGGCGATCGCCTTGAGCTCCCGCGCCGAGGAGAGGAGGAGGGCGGTGCGCAGCGAGCGGTAGGACTCGGAGATCAGCGTCCGCGGGCGCTCGTGGGGCACCAGCTCGATCTGGTTCAAGGGGGCCGCGGCCGCCGCCTTCTTCTTCTTGTCGAGCCAGCCGCCGCCGGCCGTCCGGCGCGGGCGCGCCCGCGGCTGCTCCGCCGGCTCCTCGCCGTAGCCGTAGCCATAGGCGGAATAGCCGTAGGCCTTGCCGGACTCGGAGAGGTCCTGGATCACGGCGAGCATCGGCAGGCCCAGCTTGCGCTCGATCTCCTCGGGGGTCTTGACCGTGCGGTCGAGGAACTCGATCAGCACGGCGCAGCCGATGCCGAACAGCAGCCCGAGGAGAACGCCGTAGCTGACGTCCTTGCGCAGCGACGGCTGGAAGGGGCCGCCCGGCACCAGGGCCTTGTCGATGATGCGGATGTTCGACTGCCGGGTGTCCTGGAGGCGCACGGCGACCTCGGTCTCGGACTGCTTGCGCAGCAGCTCGTCCATGAGGTCGCGGCGGGTCTGGACCTCGACCTTCAGGTTGGTGTACTCGAAGGCGGCCGAGTTCTGGTCGATGGCCTCGCGCTTGAGCGCGCTGAGATCGCTCTCGAGCGCCTGCTCCTGGCGCAGCGCCGTCTGGTAGGCGGCGAGGGCGTTGTTCTGCGCCTTGTCCACCTGCTCTCCGACCACCTCGTTGAGGTGCTGGCGGGCCTTCTCGATCTCGGCCTTGAGCGCCACCATGTCCGGGAAGTCGGGCTTGTAGGTCTTGAGCTTGTTCTCGTACTCCCGCTCGAGCTTCAGGATCTGGCTGCGCTGCTCGCTGACCACGCCGGTCGACAGGCTGTCGGCCATCGACCCCCGGGGGCCGTTGAGGGTCTCGTGGTACTGGGCCTCGCGCTCGATGCGCAGCTTCTTGGAATCGATGTACTGGCCGTTGAGCGCCTCCAGGCGCTTCAGCGTGACGTTCGCCCCGGGGTCCAGGGAGACGATGTCGCTGCGGCGGCTGAAGGCCTGGAGCTGCGACTCGCGGTCCTGGATCTCCTGCTTCAGCTTCTCGATCTGCGACGACAGGAAGGTGGAGGCCTTGCCGGCGGTGGCGTAGCGGTCCTCGACCCCCATGTCGATGTACGCCTCGGCGAAGGCGTTGGCGGCCCGGGCGGCGAACTCGGGGGTGGCGGCGCGGAAGGAGAGCTGGACGAGCTGGGTGGCGCGCACCGGCTCGACCGCGAGTCCGCCCCGGATCTGGCCGGCGATCCCGCCGAGCACGGCGTCGTCGTCCTCGGCGGTGGGGGCGTTCGCGCGCCCGCTCCCGGCCTCGCGGCTCGCGGCGCCCGGGTTGAAGGCGGGGTCCTCCATCAGGTCGAGGCTCTTGACCACCCGCTCGGCGAGCCCGCGGCTCTGCAGCAGCTCGTACTGGGTGGGGTAGAACTCCATGTTCCAGTAGTTCTCCAGCCAGGGGTTCTGGCTGGTGCTGAGCGGCGTCAGGTTGCGGCGCTCGATCTGGATGATGGTCGTCGCCTGATAGGCCTTGGGCGTGATCGCGTAGTGGATGCCGGAGCCGGCGAGGCCGAGGGCGCAGCAGACGGCGGCGAGCTTCCAGTGCCGCCGCAGCATGGCGACGTACTCGCCGAGGTTGAACTCGGGCTCGGGTCCGGCGGCGAGCTCCGGCTCGTCATCGGTCGGGACAGGGTTGAGAAAGCTCAAAAGAAAGACTCCTTGACCACGATCACGTCTCCCGGCCGGAGGTCGATGTCCGGCTGCTTGCCGGCGAGGATCTTCTTGTAATCGACGTTGAGCTCGGCGGGGCCGTCGCCCTGGACCGCCCGCTTGATCAGGATGCCGCTCGACGCGCGGTCGGTCAGCCCGCCGGCGTGGGCGATCGAGGTGAGCACGGTGATCCGCTCGTTGCTCTTGAAGACGAGCGCGCCGGGCTTGATCACCTCACCGAGGCAGTAGACGGTCACGTCGACCGTGACCGGGACGTTGATCAGGTCGTTGGCGAAGATCGGGATGTTGAGCCGCTGGTCGCCGCGCACCAGCAGGTCGTTGAGATCGATCGTCACCTGGTCCGACAGGCCGCTGTCGGCCCGGCGCAGGATGTAGACCACGTTGCCGTGATTCTCCGCCAGCCCGCCGGCGGCGGTGATCGCCTCCAGCAGCGTCCAGTGGCCCGAGAAGCTGAGGTTGCCGGGGGTCTTGACGGCGCCGATCACCGAGATTGGCCGCGAGCGGAACTCGGTCACCTGCACGTCGACCGACGCCCGCTGCATGTATCTCGCCTCCAGGAGCTTCTTGACGATGAGGGAGATCTCATGGGTGGTCTTGCCCGCCACCTGGATGTCGCCGATCAGGGAGAGATTGATGGCGCCGGTCTCGGAGACCCGCCGGTCGCCGTTGAGCTTCTCGTCCTCGTCGACGTGGACGCTGATCTGGTCGCGCGGACCGACCCGGTATGCCGGATCGTTGGCCTGGGCCTGCCCCGCGGCCGCGCACACCAGCAGCAGGATCCAGAAATGAACTGCTATCTTCTTCATGATGCTTGGCTTAACTGCCGGTCCATGATAGCGCAACCGGGCGCCGGGGTCCAGCGGGGGCTCAGGGGAAGCCGGTCAGGGAGATCGTCGTCCCCACGGAGGTGAAGGTGCGGTCCCCCCCGGGCAGGTTGGAGTCGTACCGGGTCCGCACGCCCTGGATCCCCAGGCTGAGGGCGCGGTGCAGGGCGAAGGTCAGCGAGGCGCCGTAGGAGGAGACGTCCTCGCGGAGACGCGGGGTGGTGGCGGCGAAGGCGGTGTAGTCGTTGGTCCCCCCCTCGACGAAGAGGCGCCCCTGGGTGCGCTCTCCGAAGCTCGCGATCACGGCGGTGCCGAGGCGCTGGTCGATGAGGTAGGCGTAGAGCGGCGAGAGGGAGTAGATGAGGTTGCGGCTGGAGTAGAGGAGCCCGTTCACCCGTCTCCCCCTCTCCCCGAGGGTGAGCCCGACGCCGCCCGTCACCCCATGGAAGGGGACGAAGGCGGCGCCGCGGCTCGCCGACAGCGACCGCACCGCGGCATCGGCCTGCAAGGTGACGTGGTTGCCGTTGAAACGGACCTCGGTCACCGGCGCGGTGCCGGAGTGCGAGCGATCGAGGGCGCCCCGGTGGGTGAAGTCGACCGCGATGTGCTCGCCCCCCAGCGCGACCGACCACCGCCGGTTCGGGCGCCAGCGGACCCCGCCCCGCTCGACCCGCTCGTCGCGGTCGAGAAAGCGGAGGTTGGCGATGTCCGGATCGCTGACGTCCTCCACCAGGTTGTTCTGCCGGTTGGCGGAGACGGCGGCGAACAGCGAGAAGGCGCCGGTGAGCTCCAGCTCGGTCAGGACCTCGGCGCCCTCGCGCCGCGAGCTCACCGGCGTCGGCACCTCGGGGGTGACGATCTGCTGCTGCTGGTCGCGGCCCGCCCGCACCTCCAGGGTGAGGTGGTTGAAGAAGCCGGAGAAGCCCAGCGAGTAGCGGCCGTTGAGCTGCCGCCGCTGGGTCTGGCGGTCCCACCAGACGTACTCGGGCAGCACCTGGGCGGTCCAGGTGGCCTTGGAGCCGTTGCGCAGGTAGGCGCGGAATCCGAGGCCGGCCGTGGCGGTGACGTCGTTCGGCAGCCGCTCGCCGGTGAAGAGGATGCTGCGCACGTAGGCGACGTCGCGCAGCGAGGCCCAGGGCGCGATGCGGACCGGCCCCAGCCGGTAGCGCGCCGCCGCGAGCTCGCGCTCGAGCTCCTGCCGGCGCGGCTCGGTCTCCCGGGGGCCGCCGGGCGGCGTATACTGGACGAGAACCTGGGCTCCAGCACTCCCGATCCCGAAACCGACGGCCGTCAGGCAGAGGATCAAAGTCATCGAGGCTCGCCGATTGAGGCGCATATTTAGGCGCATGATCTCTCCGTGGCGGGCAGGCCCGTCTCCTGCGAGGGCTCCGCTGTCGAACGTGTTTGGATCCCGGGCATGATACGTCATTCCACTCCTCTTCTCGCCGCCCTGCTGGCGCTGATCCTGCTCTGGGCGCCCCTCCCCTTCGGCGGGGTGACGCCGTGGGCCGGGGCGCTGCTCGCCACGCTCTGCTTCGCCGCCCTCGCCCTCGCCGCGCTGGCGGTGGAGCGGCCGCTGGCGCTGCGTCCGGCGGCGCTGCCCGCCGCCGCCCTCGCCGGGCTGGCGCTGCTCGGCCTCCTGCAGGCCGCGCCGCTGCCGGCCGGCCTCGTCGCCGCGCTCTCGCCAAAGCACGCGGCGCTGGCGCGGCAGGCGGCGGAGCTGGGGGCGGCGGCACCGGCGCGGCTGACGCTGGCCGCCGCGGCGACCCGCGGGGCGGCGCTCGGCTGGGCGGCTGCCGCCGCGGCGTTCCTCGCCGCCGCCGCCGCCGGCCAGCGGCGCGAGCTCCGGCGCTGGCTGGGCGCGGCGGTGCTCGCGGGGGGTCTCTTCCAGGTCTTTTTCGGCGCCCGCGACTGGTTCGCCCGCGCCAGCACGCTCTGGGGGGTCGACCTCCACGTCCCCGCCCTGCGCCTGCGCGGCACCTTCGTCAATCCCAACCATCTCGCGGCCTACCTGGAAATGGCGCTGGCGGTCGCCTTCGCCTGGAGTTGGTGGGCCGCCCGCCGCGCCGGGGGCGAGCCCCGGCTCGATCGCCGCCTGCTGCTGGCCGCCCCGCCGGCGATGCTCTGGCTGACGCTGTTCGCCGGGCTCTCCTTCACCGGCTCGCGCGGCGGGCTGCTGGCGGCGATCGCCGCCGTCTCGGCGCAGGGGGTGCTGGCGGCGGCGGGGCGCCGGCGCTGGTGGGCCGCCGCCCTGGGCGCGGCGGCGGCGCTCGCCGGCCTCGGGGTGATCGCGGCGATCGGCTGGCGCCAGGGGCTCGGCCGCTTGGTGGGCACCTCGGCCGCCGACGTGAGCTGGGGCGGCCGCCTCCGCGAGTACGGGGCGGTGCTGGAGCTCTGGCGCCTCTTCCCCGCCACCGGCTCGGGGCTCGGCACCTTCCGCGACGCCTTCCCCCTGGCGCAGCCGGCCGGCATGCACGGCACCTGGTGGCACCCGCACAGCGACTTTCTGGAGGTGCTGGCGACGGCCGGGCTCGCGGGGGTGGCGCTGCTGGCCCTCGGGCTCTGGAGCCTGGCGCGGCGGCTGGCGACGGTGCTGCGCGAGGGGGGGCGCTCCGAGGACCGGGCCACCGCCCTGGCGGCCCTCGGCGCCCTGGTCTCCCTCGCCATCCACGGCTGCCTGGACTTCGGCCTCTCCATGCCGGGCAACGCCGTGACCCTGACGATTCTCCTCGGCGCGGCGGCGGCGGCGCGCACCCGGGAGCGCTCAGCGCAGCTCGACCGCCCCCGGCAGGCCGCCGCCGTTCAGGGCCTCGAACTCGAGCACGTGGAGCCCGCGCCCGAGCGGCGCCGCCACCCGAAGCGCCGCCGGGGCGCCGGCCAGCGGCCGGACCGTAAAACTACCCACGGCCGCGCCGTCGAGCCGTAGCCCGACCAGCGCGCCGTTCGCCGGCACCTGGTCGAGCGCCACGGCGAGGCCCGCCGCGGGCGCGGCGATCATCATCTCCAGCCGGGCGGTGCTCCGGCTCCAGGTCCAGTCGGGGGCGGTCCAGGTCCGCCGGGCGAGCCCGGCGAGCCGTGCCTGGGCGTCCGCCACGCCGCCGGGGTCCCCGGCCGCCCGGTCCACCTCGGCCCGCGCCTGCCAGAACAGGGGCCTCCCCTGCCAGGAGGGGTGCACCAGCGCGAGGGCTTCCCGGGCCTCGTCCACCCGGCCGCGGGCGGCGAGCGCCCGCGCCTTGGTGATCAGATAGGGGGCCCAGGGCTCGGTGCCCAGCCCCTCGGCGCGCCGCTCGTAGAGGCTCGCCCGCTGCGGGTCGCCGGCGAACAGGGAGGCGAGGGCGACCTGGTCGGGCGCCGGGTCGCGCACGAAATGGGCGAGCCGTTTCAAGCTGGCCGGCTTGAGCTCGCAGCTCGCGAACAGGCAGCGGTCGAGCGCGCGGGCGAGATGGGGAGCGAGCCGCGCGGCGGTGGCGCTGTCCACCGGACCGGGGGGGCAGCGCTCGAGGGCCTTCTCGAGGAGATCCTGATAGCGGGCCTCGGGGCGCGCGCCCCCAGCCACCGCCAGGTAGAGCGCCCGCGCCTCCTCCGGGCGGCCGGCGTCGCGCAGGCGGTCCGCCTCCAGGAGGTCCCGGCGCAGCCTCGCCAGCAGCGACGCCTCCCGCCGCTGGCGGGCCGCCGCGAACCCCGGCAGGTCCCCCCGCGCGGCGTAGGCCTGTTCGACCCGCTCCCAGGCCGCGGGGTCGTCGGGCAGCACGGTGAACGCCTCGCGCCGGTCGGCGGCGGTGTCGAGCCAGGGGTCGATCATGCGGCCGAGGTCCTCGGACCGGCGGAAGACCTCGGTCAGCAGGCCGCGGGCGATCCCCCGCTTGCGCGGCGAGAGCGCCGGCCAGATCTCCAGATAGGCGGCGGCGAGGAAGCGCGCCGGCTCCCGCTTGGACGGCGCCAGGCGCAAGGCGGTCTCCAGCGGCGCTTCCCACTGCCGGTAGGCGGTGAACAGCCGCGGGTCCCGCGCCTGCGACCAGCCGAGGTAGGTGGCCGCGCCCGCCACCAGGGCCGCCTCCCAGGAGGCCGGCCGGCGGGCCAGGACCTCGCGGGCGGCGCGCGCGACGACCGCCATCCGCTCCCCGGTCTCGCGCGCCGCCTGCGCGGGTGGAATCCCCTGGCGCCTGGCGGGGTCGAGCTCCGCGGCCAGCACCGCGCGGGCGGCCTGCAGGCGCACCCCCTCGGGGTCGGGCTCGCGGCTGAGCGCCGACGCGTCGAGGGTGACCCCGGCACCCTCCAGCCAGGCGAACGCCGCCGCCCGCGCCGTTCGCAGGGCCCGGTACTCCATCGCCACCGCCAGGGCGAGGGCGATCGCCGCGCCGGCGACAGACGCGCGCAGGACCGGAGCGGTCCATCGGGAAGGCATGGGAAGATGGTAGCAGTATCCTTCTCCCATGCCGCGCCCCCTCCGCTTCCGGCCGCCGCCGCTGGCGATCTCCCCCGAGGTCCGCTGGATGCTGCTGCGCGCCTTCGGTCCCGCCGCCGCGCCGTTCCCCGAAGCCGTCGAGCCGGCGGCGGCGCTGGCGCTGGCGCGCCGGTTCGAGATTTCGGCACGGATCGCGGGCCGCCAGGGGCGGCAGCGGCTCGCCGCTGAGCTGGGGGAGGAGGCCGCGACCGGCTTCGCCCGCGACCGGGCGCGGGCCGCCGCCGGCGGCATGCGGCTGATGGAGGAGGTCCGCCGGGTCGCCGGCGTGGCGGCGGACCTCGGCATGCCGCTCGCCTGCCTCAAGTTCGCCGCCCTCGAGGGGACCGGGCTCCTGGCGGCCGGCAGCCGGGGGGCGTGCGACGTCGATCTGCTGGCGCCGGGCGAGCGCGCCGGCGAGCTCTGGCGGGCCCTGCTCGCCGCCGGGTTCAGGAGCTCCGGGTTCCCCGAGGCGGAGCACCAGCTCCCGGCGCTGACCGGACCGCAGGGGGGCGTGGTCGAGATCCATCGCCACCTCCCCGGCGTCCGCCTGGCGGGCGCGGCCTCGGCCAGCTTCGCGGCGCTCGAGCGCGCCGGGCTGCTCCGGCCGCTGCCGGACCTCCCCGGTCGCTGCGCGGCGCCGCTGCCGGAGGTGCTGGCCGCCCACGTCCTGGTTCACGGGCTGGGGCAGCACGGCTACTGGCCATCCTCCTACTCGCTGCTCAAGATGGTGGCCGACCTGCTCGATCTTGGAGAGCTGACCGACCGTGCCGCCGCCTGGGTGGGGCGGGACGTGTCCGCGGACGAGGCGGCGGCGGCGCGGCGGCTGATCGGGCGTCTGGCGGCCGGCGAGGACCCCGCCGGCTGGCAACCAGGGCCGGAGGAAGAGCTGCTGCGGCACATCCTGGCCGGCCGCCTCGATCCGGAGTACGCCGGCGCCCTGCGGCTGGGGCTGTTCCGCCCACAACCCAGCGAGCGGTCGCGTCCGGTCCAGCTCGCCCGCGCGGTGCTCGGCGCCATCTTCCTCTCCGATGCCCAGATCGACGCGGTCTACGGCCCCCCCCGCAATCGCCTCGGCTACCTCGGCCGGCGGCTCGCCCGGCCGTTCGACCTGCTCCGGCGGTTGGGGAGCTACGGGGCGCGGTGGGCGCGGCTGCGGCGGTGAGCGCCCGGCTTATATACTCGTCCGCCGTGAAGCCCTCCCGCCGCACGCCCCTCGACCTTCGCCTGGGCACCTTCTTTCTCTGGCTCCTGATCCTGGTGCCGCCGCTGGTCTGGGCGCCGGTGGCCAAGGAGTCGTTCCGGCAGCCGAAGCTCCTGGCCGCCGAGTGGCTGGCCCTGGCCTCGCTCGCCTGCCTCGCCTGGGGATTGCGGCGGGTGGAGCGGGTGAGCCTCGCGGACCTCTGGCGGTTGCCCGCCGCGCGGATCGTTCTGCCCATCCTCGCGGTGGCCACGGCCGGGCTCGCCTTCACCCGCCACCCGCTCCACGTCCGCGAGGCGCTGATCGACCTCTGGATCGGTGCCGCCGCGCTGGTGGGCTGGAGCGCGGTGCTGCCCTCCTTCCGGCTGCGGCGCCTGCTCGACGGGCTGCTCTGGCCGGCCTTCCTGCTGGCGCTGGTGGGCATCGGCCAGTACTACGGCGTCTGGCAGCCGCTGCGCTTCGCCACCCTCCAGGCCGGCTCGCGGCTCGCCATCACCTCGCTCGCCGGCAACCCCGGCGACCTTGCGGCGTTCCTCGTCCTCCCCTGTCTGGTGGCCCAGGACTTCCTGCGCCGCCGGCGGCCGACGAACGAGGGGTCGGGGAGCTCCGGGACCGTGGGGAGGGTGCTGGCGCTGGCCATCTCGGTGCTCGCCCTGGCGCTGACCCAGACCTTCGCCGCCATCGCCGCGCTGCTGGCCGGCAGCCTGTTGCTTTGGGGGGCGGGGCTGCCGCGCCGGCGGGCCGCCGCCCTGCTCGCCGCCGGCGCCATGGCGCTGGCCCTGCTGGCTGCCGCGGTGCCGCCGCTGCGTCAGCGGGTGGTGGAGAAGGCGCGGCACGTGGCCCAGGGGGACTGGAACGCCGTGCTGACCGGCCGCCTCGACGGCTGGCGCGCGGCGGCCTGGATGTTCGGCCAGCACCCGCTCGCCGGCGTCGGCCAGGGCGCCTACCAGCCGGAGTTCGTGCCCGCCAAGCTCGCCCTGCTCGACCGCGGCGTCCTCTTCTTCGCGGCCCAGACGCAGGTCGGCTTCGGCAACGCCCACAACGAGATCCTGGAGGCCGCCGCCGAGTGGGGGATCCCCGGCCTGCTGGCCATGGCATGGGGGCTTTGGGTGCTGCTGGGAGCCCTGCGCCGGATGGCGCCGGAGGACCGGGCCCTGGCCTGGGCGGGGACCGCCGCGCTCGCCGTGCTCTCGCTGGTCGACTTCCCCTTCCGGGTGGCCCTGGTGGCCTTTCCGGCCCTGTTTTTCCTGGCCTGGACGTTGCGCGAGGAGGCGGCGTGAAGGGGGGGACCGCTTCGGCGATCCTCGTCGCCGTCCTCGCCCTGGCGCTCGCCGGCCAGGCTGTCCGCTGGCGCGATCGGATGACGGCGAGCCGCCTGCTGAGCAATGTCGAGGCGCTGACCCTCGGGGTGGCCTCCGGGCAGGTGCCGCCGCGGGCCCTGGCGAGCAACCTCGAGGCGCTCCGCCGGGCGGCGCCGCTCGATCCCCTCCAGGTCGGGATCCCGATCGCCCGCGGCAGCCAGTATTACCTGCTAAGCCGTCCGGAGCCCGCCGAGCAGGCCTACGCCGAGGCGCTGCGCCTCGAGCCCCGGCCCGAGGGGTATCTCGGCCTCGGCCGGGCGCATTGGCTGGCCGGCCGGCGGGAGGAGGCCCTGCGCAACTTCGGGCTGGCCATCCGCCTCGATCCGCTGCTGGCCCCCGAGCTGCCGGCCGAGGCGCGATGACTGCCGTCTTCGAGGCTCTGCGCAGCCTGGCGCGCGAGGGGCCCGTCGAGGTGCGCGTGCGCGGGGACTGCATGGCCCCCCTGTTCGCCGACGGTGGCCGCGTGCGGGTCGCCGGCGCCCGCTTCTACGCCCCCGGCGACGTGGTGGTGTTCCGCGCCACCGACGGCCGCCTGGTGGCGCACCGCCTGCTGGGCTATCGCTATCGGCCTCGTGCCGGCGGGCTCGCCCTGGTGACCCGCGG
The DNA here is from genome assembly GCA_039918595.1 of Thermoanaerobaculia bacterium. Lineage (GTDB taxonomy): Bacteria > Acidobacteriota > Thermoanaerobaculia > Multivoradales > UBA5704 > DATARR01. The sequence goes on along the minus strand of JBDSHF010000215.1, from coordinate 9,511 downwards.
CGACTCTTGCCCGGTGCACGACGCGCCGGTCCCCCTCGCCGCCGTGCTCGGCCGTGTCGAGGCGGCCCGTCCCACGGCCGCCGTCCGGGTCCGCTCGCTGCTCCGCTTCCTGGGCCTGGCGGGCCTGGCGCTCCGCCGGCGATGGCGGCAATGGCGGCAAGGGCGATGAGCTTCGGCGACGGCTTCCTTCGCTTCCCCGACCTGTTCCCCGGCCGCCGTGGCGGCGAGCCCTGGGGGGACCGCACGGTCGCCGTCGACGTCGCCGGTGGCCCCTACCTCTTCACCGGGCTCTCGGCGGCGCAGGCGGCGGCGGTCCGCGACCGCTTCGCCGGGCTCTGCCGGGATGCGAGCGAGGCGGCGGCCACGGCGATGGTTGCCACCCAGGTCTTCCGCGCGCCGGCCGCGGACTTCCTCGACCGCGACGTACGCGGCTGGGAGTACACGCTCGACATGGAGCATGCCCCGAGCGCCGTGAGCCTCGCCGGCCTGCGGCTGATGGCGCGGCTCGACTGGGGCCCCCATCTCGCCGGCGGCCTCTGGACCTGTGAGGAGGCGGGGGAGGAGTGGTCGGCCTCGGTGTTCGAGAACTTCCTCCGGGTGCTCGCCGCCTACCGCCTGCTCGCTGAGGAGGGAGCGGTGATCCACAGCGCCGGGGTGACCGGCGGCGAGTCCGCCTTCCTTCTCCTCGGCCCCTCGGGGGCGGGCAAGACCACGGTCTCGCGCCTCTGCCTGGCGCGGGGGGCCGCCGTCCTTTCCGACGACCTGAACGCCGTCCGCCTCGGCGACGGCGGGGCGCGGCTCCAGAAGCTTCCCTTCACCGGGGATCTTGGAGACCGCGGGAGCCTCGGGGATGCGCCCGCCAGCGTGCCGCTGCGGGCCCTGCTGCGGCTGGCCAAAGGGCCGGAGGAGCGCCTGCGCCCGCTCTCGCCGGCGGCGGCACTCGCCGGCCTGGTGGCCGCCGCCCCGTTCGTCAACCGCGACCCCTGGCGGCGGGAGGCGCTGCTGGGAGTGCTCGAGCGGCTCGCCCGCGCGGTTCCGGCCTACGAGCTGACCTTCTCGCTGGCCGGAGACCCCTGGGCTATACTGCAATCGATATCCCCATAAATAATAAGCCATGAGCGTCATCACTCCAACGACCGTTCTCAAGCGGCGGTCCGACGTCCGCTACCGCCTCATCGAGGGGGAAGCGGTGGTGCTCCGCCAGTCCGCGGCGGAGGTGCTGGTGCTCAACGAGGTCGGCGCCTCGGTGCTCGAGCTGGCGGACGGCGAACGCTCCGTCGGCGACTGGATCGATGCCCTCGCCGCCGAGTACGAGGGGGACTCCACGGCCCTCGCGCGCGACGTGCTCGCCTTCGCCGCCGAGCTCGCCGAGGCCGGCCTGCTGGAGCCCGGTTGAGCCTCTCCCGGGTGATCGCCACCGCCTGGCGGGAGAACCTGCTGTTCTCCGTGCTGGTCGAGCTGACCTACCGCTGCAACCTCGACTGCTTCTTCTGCTACAACGATCTGGGCTTGAAGGGGGAGCCGCTCACCCGCGAGGAATACTTCCGTCTGTTCGCCGAGCTGCGAGAGATGGAGGTGCTGAACCTCACCCTCACCGGGGGCGAGCCGCTCGCCCACCCCGACTTCCTGGTGCTGGGGGCGCGGGCGCGCGAGCTGGGCTTCGTGGTGCGCGTCAAGTCGAACGGCCATGCCCTGCGCGGCGAGCTCGCCCGCCGGGTGCGCGACGAGGTCGACCCCTTCCTGATCGAGGTCAGCCTGCACGGCGCCACCGCCGTTACCCACGATCGCCAGACCCGCGTGCCGGGCAGCTTCGACCGCCTGCTCGCCAACCTCCGCGAGCTGCGGGAGCTGGGGCTGCGGGTCAAGCTCAACAGCACCCTCACCGCCTGGAACGAGGGGGAGATCGAGGGGATGTTCGCCGTTGCCGACAGCCTGGGCCTGCCGCTCCAGGTCGACCCGGAAGTGACGCCGCGCGACGACGGCGGCCGCGAGCCGTTGCAGGTGACCGCCAGCCGCGAGGGGGTGCTCCGGCTCTTCCGCCTGCAGTTCGAGCGCGGGCGCGCGGCGCAAGGGGGCCAAGTGGAGGTCCAGGTGGCGCGCGGCGGCGACGACGGCACTCTCCCCACGCCGGTCGACAAGCACTGCGGCGCCGGCTCCTCGGGGCTGGCGATCGATCCGTACGGCAATGTCTACCCCTGCGTGCAGTGGCGCCGGCCGGTGGGCAACCTCCACCGGCAGGGGCTGCGCGAGATCTGGCGTGGCTCGGCCGGTCTCGCTGAGGTGCGCGACCTGACGGTGGAGGTCAAGGAGCGGCTCGCTGTCCAGGGTGCGGGGGGCCATCTGCTCAACTTCTGCCCCGGCTCGGCCGCCATCCAGGCCGGCACCCCCTTCGAGCTCTATCCCGCGGCGGTGCAGCGCCGGGAGCTGCTGGAGCAGGTGATGGCGGAGGAGGAGAGCGGGCGGAAGAAGAAGACGTCGCTGCCGATCGTGCGGTAAGAGCTAGGAGGAGATCGGGCCCGAAGGGCAAAAGCCGGGGTTCCCCTTGGCGGGAGGGGAGGGAGCGCAGACCGCCGCCACCGCCTCCAGCGGCTCGCGCGAAAGGATGCGCGGACGCTCCCAGGGGCGCTTGGGGCGCACACTGGCCTCGCCTGCCGGGGTCTGGGACTTCGGGGGTCTCTGCATGGGCGCCTGATGCTCGCGACGAGCGATTCTTGTTCTACGTCAGATTCAGCCTAAGCCCATGCGACAGATGTGTCAAGGCGGGCCGGGAGCCGGATCTCCTGTTCCCAACGCTATTTAGCAGCTCTACCAGTACAGCTGCGGCGTTTTTACCGGTGGGCTGGAGCGGTTGGTATATTTTCTATAGCAATCCTGCGAAAAGCTGATCGATCCCGCCCCTGGGGAGCCGAATGGAGAGTAGAAGAAGCTCTTCCCCGAGATTTTCGCGCTTCTTCCCGTCGCTGGCCCACCTCTTGCACTTGGCTCTGTTCGGCTTGGATCAAGGCACACCCGCCGTGAGGCGGGGCCGCAAAGCCAGGGGTCTCCCGCCTGAGATCGCCCGGTCGCCGAAAAGCCCTCATACGGACACGTAGCAACGCGTAGTTCAACAGGGGGCAGTATATCTATGGCACCGGGTCTGCTCGTACGTCCACGTCCTCCCACCAGCTACTAGAGCTCTGTCGTTGGGGTCCATTCGACCGGACCTATTTTGTGTGTGTCTCGGATAGAAGCTGTTTTAAGAAACCGATTGGAACGCAAATCCAAGGAGAACCGACATGAATTTCCATCGGAAGTTGACTCTCATGATCCTGGCAGGGCTGTTGGCCTGCACCACGGTGGCCTCCGCCACCCCCCTGGGGCTGTTCCTCGACCGCACCGAGCGGGGCCTGACGCTCAGCCATGACGGCAAGGGTCTCGAGGGGTGGGGCGGCGGACCGGTGAACCTCACCGTCAACATCAACGGCCCGGTGAGCTTCGCCTATCTCTACTGGGCGGGGCGCGAGCGCCCCTGCACTCTCGACGCGAGCGGCACCACCTGCCCCGCCACCGGCGCCGATCAGCTCGTCAACTTCAACGGCACTCCGCTCTCCGGCACGGAGATCGGCAACGAGACCCAGCCGGTCAGCGGCGGCGGGCCGATCCGCAATGACGGCTACTTCGCCGACGTGACCTCGATCGTGGCCGCCGCGGGCACCGGCTCCCAGAGCTTCACCTTCGCCGACGGCGACCCCGCCAACAACTTCTGGCGCTTCGACGGCGTCGGCCTGATCGTCGGCTACCGGGACACCGCGAACTCGACGTTCTATCGCGTCATCCTTTTCCACGCGCTCGATTTCGCCTATGGCGACGATCCGACTCCGGGCGAGACGCGCGTCACCACCCCGGTCACGTTCAATCATGGTTCGAGCCCGGTGAGCCGCCCGGCGGAGCTGCGGATCTTCGCCGGCGACGGCACGATCGACCGTCCGGACAACATGACGATCAGCAACAATCCCACCCAGTTCAACTTCCTGCGCCAGGCGAACGGGCCGGAGTGGACCGCGCAACTGGTCAACATCAACATCCCGGCCGGCGTCGGCACCACCACGGTGCAACTGAACTCCGAGCCGGCGGGCCAGAACCCCGACTCGTTGCTCTGGGAACTGGCGGCCCTGCGCGTCGCCCAGCTCGACACCACTCCGCCGACCTGCCCGGCGCGGGTCGTGGCCGGTCCGCCGACCCAGCTCATCGTCACCTTCCAGGATACGGATTCCGGCCTCGCCAGCCTGGTAGTGACCCAGTCTGACAATGCCGACACGCCGGTGCCGCCGTTCACCGTCGGCACCAACGATCCGGTGACGGTCACCGCCACCAAGATCGATCAGTCGCGCAGCGCGCACGTCGCGATCACCGCGACCGACGTGGCGGGCAACGTCGCGAGCTGTGATCCGATCATCTCGCTGGTCCAGCGCAGCACCAAGTCGGATCCGATCGAAGCCCGCGTCCGGGTGACGCAGGCGGAGAACAAGATCCAGGTCATCAACAGCGCTCCGGGCCTGCGCACCTTCACGGCGCTGGTCAACGGCATGACCTTCAAGATGAGCGGACTGCGCAACGGCGAGGTCCGTACGATCGACGTCTCCTCGGCGATGCGCCCGGGCAGCAAGAACATCATCTACGTCAAGGGCCATGGACCGGTAAACGGCTCGGCCACGGTGGTGATCTCGGACGGCTCGGTGCAGTAGTAAAAATAATCTGACCTGACGCCCGGCAGCCTCCCGAGGCATGCCGGGCGTCTTTTCTTCAGGAGGAACGATCACATGGTCAAGAAGGCATACAAAAAGCCCACCCTGCGGCGTCTCGGCCTGCTGCGGCAGGTCACCCGGTTCAGCTTCTAGCCGCCTCCATCAGGCTGCCCGCCGGCGAGGTCCTTCGGATCTCGCCGGTCTGTTCTTACCCTCCTCCCGATCTTCTCCCATCTACCTCAAGGCCAGCGATCTCGGACGGCAGCGTTCAGTAGAATGGCACGGATTTTGAATTAAAAAACAGTAAGTATCCCGGAAGTCTTACGCCGGGCGCCTTTCAATGAGGAGGAGTGTCCATGATCAAGAAGGCGTACAAGAGGCCGGCCCTGCGGCGCCTCGGCCTGCTGCGGCAGGTCACCCGGTTCAGTTTCTAGCCGTCGCGAACGGTACCCCGCCGGCGAGGTCTGTCACGGGCCTCGCCGGTTTTCCGTCTGGCTGTCGGGCGGCCCCACCCCACCCCGCCCCGGAGGGATGATGATCGGACCGCAGAGCCGTCCCCAGCGCCGGGAACGCGTGCTCACCCAGCACGCGGCCGGGACCCTGGTCCTGCTCGACCTCGACGGCGGGCAGTACTATTCCCTCGACGAGGTGAGCGCCCGCGTCTGGGAGCTGTGCGACGGCGAGCACGAAGTGGACGGGATCGTGGCGGCGATCAGCACCGAGTACGACGCCTCGGTGGAGACGATCTACGAGGATGTCCTGGCGTTTCTCGAGGAGATGGAGGATGAGAAGCTCCTGGTGGCCGGCCCGGCCTGAAACCTCGGCGGACGCCCTGCTGCCGGCCCGCGTCGTCGTCTTCGCCGCCCTGGTGCCGCTGCTGCTGCGTCTCCGCAAGCTCCCCAACCTGCCCGCCTGGGTCGAGCCGCGGCGGCGAGCTCCGGCGCCGCCCGTGCCCGCTGAGGTCGAAGCCCTGGTGCGGCGCATCGACGAGATCCTGGTCGCCGGCCGTCCGGCCGTCCGCGCCGGCTGCATGGTCCGCGGCCTGACCCTCTACCGCTTCCTCCGCCGCGCTGGGGCGGAGGTCTCCCTCCGCTTCGGCGTCGGCACGATCCGCGGCGAGTTCGCCGCCCACTGCTGGATCGTCTACCGCGGCGAGCCGTTGGAGGAGCCGCACGATCCGCGGCCGCTGTTCACCGAGACCTGGCGGATCGAGCCCGCGGCGGAGGAGGGCACCCGGTGAGCGGCGACCGCGCCTACCTTCTCCACGGGGTCCGCCTAGGCGTGCTCGCCACCGGGGAAGGGGAGCGGGCCACCGCCGGCATCCACTCGCGCCTGGCCGGCCTGCCACTGAGCTCCTCGGCCAATAACGGCGGGCCGTACGACGTCACCTTCGAGATCGCGGCGGCAGCGGAGCATGCCTTCGACCGCCCGGCCGCGGGCCGGCCGGTCTACGATCCGCCGCTCGGCGAGGTGGTCTACGACGACGCGGCCGACCAGCTCTACATCGGCTACGGTCCGCGCCTGCGGGTGCTCTGCGACCCCGGCCGCGGCTGGGCGCGCGCCTCGGCGGCGGGGATGGAAGAGGAAGACCTCTGGAGCCTCTCCCATCCGCTCTTCACCCTGCCGCTGGTGGAGCTGCTGAAGCGCCGCGGCCTCTACGGCCTCCATGCCGGCGGCGTCTGCCGCGACGGCCGCGCCCTGCTGCTGCCCGGCACCAGCGGCTCGGGGAAGTCGACCCTCACCCTCGCCCTGGCACGGGCCGGCTTCGGCTTCCTGGGGGACGACACCCTGTTCCTCGCCTCCCGGCCAGGGGAGGGGGTGCGCATCCTCGCCTTCCCCGACGAGTTCGACCTCACCGAGCAGACCCTCGCCTTCTTCCCCGAGCTCACCGCCCTGTTCGGCGAGGCGCCGCGGGCGGGGTGGCGCAAGCGGCAGGTCCGGGCCGAGCGAGCCTACGGGGCTCCGGTGGTCTGGGAGGGCGCGCCGGCGGTGCTCGTCTTCCCCCGGGTGGCGGGCGTCCAGACCAGCGAGCTTGAACCGTTGAGCCCGGGGGAAGCCCTGCTCGAGCTCGCCCCCAATGTTCTGCTGACCGAGGCCCGCTCCTCGCAGGCGCACCTGGATGCTCTGGCGGAGCTGGTCGAGCGGAGCGACTGTTACCGCCTGGCCACCGGGACCGACCTGGAGTCGGCGGTCGGGCTGCTAGGGGAACTGTTGCCGTGACCCGCGAGGACCGCATCCTCTGTCTCTGCGCGCGCCAGGAATTTCTTCCCGGGCACCGCCAGGAGGTCGAGGATCTATGCCGCGGCGACGGGATCTCCTGGAACCGGCTGGCGGCGGCGGCGGGGCGGCACGGCGTGCTCCCCATCGTCGGGGCGAACCTACGGCGGTGCGACGTCCCCCTGCCGGAGGAGCTCGCCGCCCGCTTCGAGATCGCCGTCTTCGAGAACGCGGCCGTCCGCGAGCGGGACGCCGACCGCCTCGCCGCCGGGCTCGCCCGCCTGCGCGAGGTCGAGCTGGAGGCTATGCTGCTCAAGGGGGTGGCTCTGGCCCTCGCCGTCTACGAGGAGCCCTGGGTGGTGACCTCGCAGGACATCGATCTCGTCCTGCGGCCGGGGCCGGGCTGGGAGAAGGGGAAGGGGGAGGAGAAGGCGGTCCGCCGCGCGCTCTACACCAACGGCGTAGAGTGCGATCTCGAAACCCATCACGACGTCACCATGAACGGCGTGCTGCCGGTCGACTTCCCGCGCATCTGGCGCGAGGCGCGGCCGGTCCGCTTCCGCGGCGTGCCCGCCTGGACGATGTCGCCCGAGGACCTGCTGATCTCCCTCGCCGTCAACTGTAATCGCAAGCACTTCCGCCTCAAGGGGCTGTTCGACGTCGCCGAGACCCTGCGGCGCGGCGAGGCGATCGACTGGCGGCGGCTCGGCGAGCTGGCGCGCCAGGGGCACTGCGAGGGGATCGTCTATACCGCGCTGGCGGTCGCCCGGGAGGCGCTCGGCGCCGGGCTGCCGGCGGGAGCGCTGGAAGCTCTGGGGCTGTCGCGGGCCCGGGCCGCCCTGCTGCACGCCCTGATCCGGGCTTTCCTGCGCGCCGGCCCCTTCGTCGAGCGCTCGGGACGCCATCTGGCCCTGGCCCTCGCCTATGCCAGCCTCAGGCCGGCCGAGGCCTGGAAGTCGGTCACCTACAGCGTGACCCACCCGCCCAAGCACAAGGGGGAGGATCCCACGGCGCCGGCGCCGGCCGCGATCGCCCTCCTCTAGTCTCGGTTTTCCTCGCTCGAGCACCAGGATAGGCAAGGACGCTCGCGTCCGTTTCAAGGAGACCCATGATGAGAAACCGACTGCTCGCTCTCTCCGCCGCCCTCGGCATCGCGGCGCTCGCCGCCTGGGCGCCCAACGCCGAAGCCATTGGCTATTGCAGCTCCACCTATTGCGCGGGGAAGCCTTCGACCACCTCCTGTGCCTGCCCGCCGGGGACCGACAAGGTCGGCAAGGCGAGCAACTGCGGAGGCTGGAACACGGTCAGCGGCATCGGCTGCTGGTACGGCGGCTAAGGCCGTAGCGGGAGAAACCCTTTGACCGGCAGGGTCGTACAATGAGGGCGATGGCACGCCACGACGATCTGATCGCCGAGAAGCGGCGCATCCTCCAGCTCGAGACGCTCTACGATCTGGCGATCGCCCTGCACGCGCAGCGCCCGGAGCAGGAGCTGGTCGACGAGCTTCTGCAACGGGTCTGCGCGGTGCTCGATCCGGGAGCGGCCGTGGCCGTCACCCGCGATGCCTACGGCGGGGCGCGCGGGGTCGCCAGCGTCGGCTGGGTGGACGAGCTGCCGGCCGGCGACGCGCTCCTGGCGGCGCCGATCTGGCGCGAGCTGCTGACCGAGGGTCACACGCTGGTGCGCGCCGGCGGCGAGCTGGCCGGCCGCCCCTACGATCAGCTCCTCGCCGCGCCGCTCTCCTACCGCGGCGTCTTCCTGGGCTACGTCGCGGTTCTCGACAAGGAGGTCCGCGGGGAAGCGGACCGCTCCTTCACCTCCGACGACCGCCGCTTCCTCGACTCGGTGACCGCGCTGGCCGCCGCCGCCCTCGACGCCGCCCGTCAGGTCGAGCGCCTGGAGACGCAGCGCGAGCGGCTGGAGGAGGAGAACAAGGCGCTCAAGGGGCGGCTCGCTCAGGAGGTCGCCGGGCGACGGATCGTGGCCCTGGCGCCACCGATGCGTCGCGTGCTGGACGTCATCGAGCGGGTGGCGCCGCGCGGTGTCAGCGTCCTGCTGCGCGGGGAGAGCGGCACCGGCAAGGAGCTGGTAGCCAAGCTCCTGCATCATCTCTCGGGGCGCGAGGGGGCGCTGATCGCCGTCAACTGCGCGGCGCTCCCCGAGTCACTCCTCGAGAGCGAGCTGTTCGGCATTGAGGGCGGGGTGGCGACCGGCGTCCAGGCCCGGCCCGGCAAGTTCGAGCTCGCCGACCGCGGCACCCTCTTCCTCGACGAGATCGGCGACATGCAGACCTCGCTGCAGGTGCGCCTGCTGCGGGCGCTCCAGGAGCGGGAGGTCACGCGCGTCGGCGGCCGGCGGCCGATCCCGGTGGACGTGCGGCTGGTGGCCGCGACGCACCAGGATCTCGAGGCCCTGATCGGCGAGGGGCGGTTCCGCGAGGACCTCTATTACCGGCTCAAGGGGGTGGAGGTCGAGCTGCCGCCGCTACGCGAGCGCAAGCAGGACATCCCCCACCTGGTACGCGCTTTCCTGGAGGAGTTCTGCCGCCGGGAGGGGATCCCGGTGCCCGC
>JBDSHF010000214.1:0-2989 GCA_039918595.1 Thermoanaerobaculia bacterium | reverse complement strand
CTCCACCCTGCTCGACGGCCGGTTCACCCTGCGCATGGCTGCCCTGTCGTTCCGCACCCACCAGAAGACGATCGATCTGACGTTGCGGATTCTTCGCGAGCTGCGCGATCGCATCAGTGGCCGGCTGTGAGACGCCGCCCATAGGCACTCGCACCCACGGCGACCGGCACACCGATCACGACGGCCGCGACGATCGATTTCACGTCCAGGTCCCGCATCAACCAGACCGCCGTGGCCGCCGCGACCACCATATAGACCGCGATCACCGCGCGGCCCATCGACGTCAAGCGGCGCGGTCGCACGCGCCGCATAATTCGGGCGTCGAATGCGGGCGAGAGCCGCGGCGCATCCGCGGCCATTGCGTCTCTCAAGAGCCGGTCCATCATTTCGTCATCGTGCATCGAAACCTCTCTCGGTAAGCATGGCGTGCAGCAACTGTCTGGCACGGTGGAGGTATGACTTCACGGTGTTCTCCGGCGCATCGAGCATGACCGCGATCTCGCTCATGCTCGCCCCCAGCCAATAGTGCAGGCGCAACGCCGACTGGTACACCTCGGGCAGCTCGCCAACGCACGCGAGCACAGCCCGCTGGCGCCGTTCGCCCTGCAACTGATCGTACGGGCTGCGCTCCTGCGACGGTGTCGCCGCGAGCGCCTGATCGCTCACGTGAGGCGCTCGATAGCGGACGCGCGCCTTGACGTTGAGCGCCTGGTTGAACGCGATGCGGTAGATCCAGGACCCGAATTTGGCCTCGCCTCGGAACGAACGCAGAGAATGATGCACGCGCAGCATCACGTCCTGGGCGACGTCTTCGGCGTCCGGCGCGAACTCCTGGCCGAGAATGGAAACGACCAGACGAAACACCGGCTCACGATAACGCCGCACGAGCTCGGCGAACGCGGCGTCATCGGCTGACGAGTGGCACCTCTCGACGAGCCACTCGTCAGCCTGGTCGGCGTATGAAGCGGGCTCAGCTGAAGCGGGCTCAGCGCGCACGGTCGGAGGCAAGCGCGTAGTACAGCATCAGCCCAATGCCGAGGAGCGCAAGCGGCAGCGGCAGCGGCCAGAGCACCGGGGCATTCAGCAGCGGCCCGATCCATCGCAGGGTCAGCATGCCACCGAGGCCCAGGGCCGACCAGACGATGCCATGAATCAAGGGAGCCCGCGGATCCGGCGGCTTCGGGACCCTGGGCGGATCGAGCGGGAATTCCGGCAGCGGAATGCCCTTCTCCATGGCCGCCAGGCGCTCCTGGTGAACGATTTCGAGGCGGCGCTGCCGCTCGATGTGCCTGAAGTACAGATACGCCACGAAGGCCGCGGCGAGCGATGCGACGATGATGCCATCTCCGAACGTGTGTCCCATGGTTCGTCCTCCTTGCCTTCAGACAAGGTGTGGCGTTCCGCGGTTGCACGAGGCCACGCCAGGACGGCCGGGCTCAGCGACCTGGCTTACCAGGAGGCCTCACGGCGCGCCCAGCTTCTCCACCATCAGCACGCTGATCAGCTTGGGGTTGGCCTTGCCGCCCCCCGCGGCTACCTGCTTGATCACCTGGGCGATGAGAAAACCGAGCAATCCGGTCTTGCCCTTGCGGTAGCTCTCCACCTGGGCCGGGTGAGCGGCGATCACCCCCTCGAGGATCGGCAAGACCTCGGGGCGCATCCGGTCGAGCTGCTCCAGATCCTCCGCGGACAGTGGCTCCGGCACCTTCTCTTCTACCACCTTGGGCGCCTTGGGCTCCGGCGGCTTTGCAGCAGGGGCGGCGGGCTTCTGGGCTTCCGGCGCCCACGAGTCGCGGAGCGGCACGATGCGGTTGAAGACGAGATGATCGGGGCGCGCATCGATCGGATCACGGAAGAAGTACCCTTGCCGTTCGAACTGCACACGCTCGCCGAGCTTCGGGTCCGCCGCTCCGGGCTCCATGCGGCTGCCGGTGAGCACTTCGAGCGACTGCGGGTTGAGAACGGCCTCGAAGCCCCCCTCCTCCAGATCCGGCCGCTCGACCTTGAACAGGCGGTCGTAGATCCGCACCTCTACCGGCAGCGACTGGGCCGCGGACACCCAGTGCAGGGTGCCCTGCACCTTGCGGCCGTCCGGGGCCGCACCGCCGTGGGTGGCGGGGTCGTAGGTGCAGCGGACCTCGACGACCTCACGGGTGGCTGGGTCTTTCACCACGCTCTCGCAGCGGACGAAGTAGGCGTAGCGCAGCCGCACCTCGCGGCCCGGGGCGAGGCGATGGAAACCCTTCGGCGGCTCCTCCGCGAAGTCATCCCGCTCGATGTAGAGAGTGCGCGAGAACGGCACTTTCCGGATGCCGTCCCTGGGCACGTCGCTCGGGTAGAACGGCGCCTCCAGCTCCTCCACCTGGTCCTCGGGGTAGTTCTCGATCACCAGCTTCAGGGGGCGCAGCACGCAGAGCACGCGGGGGACCTGGGGGTTCAGATCCTCGCGCTGGCAGTGCTCCAGGAGCGCCACGTCCACCGTGCTGTTGGCCTTGGCGACGCCGATGCGCTCGCAGAAGTCGCGCAGCGCCGCGGGGGTGAAGCCGCGGCGGCGCAGGCCGGCGAGGGTCGGCAGGCGCGGATCGTCCCAGCCCGCCACCAGCTTGCGCTCGACGAGCTCCAGGAGCTTCCGCTTGCTCATCAGGGTGTAGGTGAGGTTGAGGCGGGCGAACTCGGTCTGCCGCGGCGGGTCCGGGAACGGCAGGGTGTCGACCAGCCAGTCGTAGATGTCGCGGTTGTTCTCGAACTCCAGCGTGCAGAGCGAGTGGGTGATCCCCTCGATGGCGTCCGAGAGCGGATGCGCGAAGTCGTACATCGGATAGATGCACCAGGAGTCGCCGCGGCGGTAGTGGGTGGCGTGCTTGATGCGGTAGAGCAGCGGGTCCCGCATCTTCATGTTGGGCAAGGACATGTCGATCTTGCCGCGCAGCACGTGGGCGCCGTCCGGGAACTCGCCGGCCCGCATGCGGGCGAAGAGGTCGAGGTTCTC
>JBDSHF010000213.1:0-14369 GCA_039918595.1 Thermoanaerobaculia bacterium | reverse complement strand
TCGTGCTGCTCACCGCCAAGGCCTCGGCCGAGAGCCGCATCCAGGGATTGCGCGACGGCGTCGACGACTACCTGGTGAAGCCCTTCGACGCCCGCGAGCTCAAGGCGCGGGTGGACAACCTGATCGCTTCGCGCAAGCGACTGCTGGCGCGGTTCGAGACCCGGCCGCCGCAACCCCTGCGCGTCTCGCAGGTGAACGCGACCTCGGCCGACGCGGCGTTCCTTGCCCGGGTGCAGGCCACGGTGGAAGAGCGCCTGGGGGACAGCGAGCTGTCGGTGGAGGGGCTCGCCGAGGCCCTGGGCTGCGACCGCTCCTATCTTCTCCGCAAGCTCCGCGCGCTGACCGGCGAGACCCCCTCCGGCCTGATCCGCTCGCTCCGCCTCCAGCGCGCCGAGCAGCTCCTGCGCGCCGGCGCCGGAGCGGTGAGCGAGATCGCCTACGCCGTCGGCTTCAAGAGCGTCGCCCACTTCTCCAACGCCTTCCAGGAGCGCTACGGCGAGCGCCCCTCGGCGTTCGCGGCCCGGCACCGGGGCTCCCGCTAGAAACTCCTCAGGCACCAACCCGTCCGCGGGGCGGAAGCTGCCTTTTTCCTCCCCCTCTGGGGGAGGTCAGGAGGGGGTGCCCCAGACAAGGAGCGGTCCCGCGGACTCCGCAAAGCCCCCCTCCTGGCCTCCCCCCGTTCCGGGTGGAGGAAAAATCCGGGCCTCGAGAACCATCCACACTTCCTCAGGAGTCGTTTTCCGGAGATCTTGTGGAAGGGCTTCGTCCGGGAACAATCGATGTCGTTCGAAGACAGTGACGATATCGATGAAGTCTGGATAGATCCGATAAACGATCCGGTAGCTGACCAGAAAGACTTCCCTCATGCTTCTTTAAGGCTTCCGAACTCCTCGTCAAGGATTCTCGTAATTTCCTCATTCTCGAGCAGGCGTTCCTCTTCAATATCTTTCAGCCCTTCGAGGATGGCTGCCATGAAGCGCTCGTGATATTCGGCCGGAGACTCGTTCTTTGGGTTGATCCGAAATTGTTTCATGGTGGACCACCATAACAGAGGCAGATTGAGCACCTGCCACGAGGTTTCCGCTGCTACTATCCCCGCCATGGCATTCGGCCGCCGCGATCCCACACCCCTCGAAAAGCGCCTCGGGTACCGCTTCAAGCGGCTCGACCTGCTGGAGCTTTCGCTCACCCACCGGTCGTGGGCGAACGAGCAGGGGATTCCAGAGCACTACGAGCGGCTGGAGTTCCTGGGCGACGCCGTTCTCGGCGTGGTGACCGCCGAGTGGCTTTACGAAAACCACCCCGAATTGCCGGAGGGGGAGCTGTCAAAGCACAAGGCGACGCTGGTCAACCGCGACACCCTGGCGCAGCACGCCCAGTATCTGGATCTCGGAACCTCGCTGCGCATCGGGGTGGGGGAGGACCGCTCGGGGGGGCGGACCAAGCCCTCCCTGCTCGCGGACTCCATGGAAGCGGTCCTCGGTGCCCTCTACCTCGACGGCGGCCTGGAGACGGCGCGGAAGTCGATCCTCCCGATGCTGGAGAACGCCTTCATGGAGCGCTCCCGGCAGGCGGTGACCGACGCCAAGACCCAGCTTCAGGAGGTCGTCCAGGCGCTCGGCTGGTCGCTGCCCGAGTACCGGGTGACCGACTCCGTCGGGCCGGACCACGACAAGACCTTCGTCGTCGAATGCTGGCTGGCCGGCGCGCTCGGCGGCCGCGGCGAGGGGCCGAGCAAGAAGATCGCGGAGCAGCGGGCCGCCAACGACGCCCTGGCCCGCCTGCCGGAGAAGTAGAGTACAATCCCGCCCCCATGAGCCAGGCCGATTCTCTCAGCGTGAAAAGCGTCACTACAATTCGCGAGCTCACCCGCAACGTCGGCGAAACCGTCGAGCTGCGCGGTTGGATCGATAACAAGCGTTCGAGCGGCAAGATCGCCTTCCTCCAGGTGCGCGTGACCGGCGGCACGGTTCAGGCCGTGGCCGGCCGCAAGGACGTCTCCGAGAAGGACTGGGAAGACATCGAGCGCGCCACCCAGGAGTCGACCGTCCGCGTCACCGGCGTCGTCAAGGAAGACAAGCGCTCGCCGAGCGGCGTCGAGATCCAGTGCTCGGGGTTCGAGCTCACTTACGCGACCCCGGACTACCCGATCACCCCCAAGGAGCACGGCACGGCGTTCCTGATGGAGCACCGCCATCTCTGGCTGCGCTCCAGCCGCCAGCGCTCTTCGCTGCGGGTGCGCAGCGAGGTCGAGCAGGCGATCCGCGACTTCTTCTACGAGCGCGAGTTCACCCTGATCGACTCGCCCATCCTCACCCCCGCCGCCTGCGAGGGGACCTCGACGCTGTTCGAGACCGACTACTTCGGCGACAAGGCCTATCTCTCGCAGTCCGGCCAGCTCTACCTGGAACCGGCGGCCGCGGCCCTCGGCAAGGTCTACTGCTTCGGCCCGACCTTCCGCGCCGAGAAGTCGAAGACCCGCCGCCACCTGATGGAGTTCTGGATGGTGGAGCCCGAGGTCGCCTTCCTCGAGTTCGAGGGGCTCTGCTCGCTGGCCGAGGAGTTCGTCGGCTATCTCGTGGCCCGCGTCCTCGATCGCGCCCGCGAGGAGCTGAAGATCCTGGAGCGCGACACGGCGAAGCTGGAGGCGGTGGTGCCGCCGTTCCCGCGCATCACCTATACCGAGGCGGTCAAGATCCTCAACGACAAGGGGAACCCGATCCAGTGGGGGGACGACTTCGGCGCCGACGAGGAGACGCTGCTCGCCAGCGGTTACGACAAGCCGCTGATGGTCACCCGGTTCCCGGCGGCGTTCAAGGCCTTCTACATGCAGCCCGACCCGGAGAACCCGGAGGTCGTGCTCGGTCTCGACCTGATCGCGCCGGAAGGGTACGGCGAGATCATCGGCGGCAGCCAGCGCATCCATGACCACGACCTGCTGCTGCAGCGCATCCAGTCGCACAACCTGCCGGTCGAGGCGTTCCAGTGGTACCTCGACGTGCGCAAGTACGGCTCGTTCCCGCACAGTGGCTTCGGTATGGGGCTCGAGCGTTTCGTGGCCTGGATGACGGGCGTCACGCACCTGCGCGAGACGATCCCGTACCCCCGGATGCTGTACAAGATCTACCCGTAAGGCGGCTTTGTGGGAGCGCCTGGGCACCCCGTGAAACCAACCCGGGCTCTCACCTGGGCCGCTCTCGCCGGGCTCATCCTGATCTGGAGCACCACCTGGGCGGTGATCCGGGTCGGGCTGCGCGGCATCCCGCCGTTCACCGGCGTAGCCCTCCGTTTCGCCCTCGCCTCGGCGGCGCTGCTGGCGCTGGCGCCGCTCCTCGGCGTGAAGCTGGGCCGGAGCCCGAACGAGTGGCGCCTCTGGCTCGCCAACTCGCTGCTGACCTTCGCCATCCCCTACGGCGTCCTCTACTGGGCCGAGCAGACCGTCCCCTCCGGCCTGGCCGCGGTGCTCTTCGCCACCATGCCGCTGATCGTGGCGGTGGCCGCTCACTTCGCTCTTGCCGGCGATCGGCTCACCGTGCCGGGGACCCTGGGCATCCTGATCGGTTTCGCCGGCATCGCGGTGATCTTCTCCGAGGATTTCCAGGCTCTCGGCGGCGCGCAGGTGAGAACGGCCGCCGCGGTGCTCCTCATCTCGCCACTCTGCGCGGGCATCGGGAGCATCCTGGTCAAGAAGTGGGGGAGCGGCGTCCATCCGATCTCGATCGCGGCGGTGCCGATGGGGATCACGGCACTGCTGATGGGCGCCCTGGCGCTGACGGCCGAGCGCGGGCGGGCCGTCCATTTCGATACGCCGTCCGTGCTGGCGGTGCTCTACCTGGGGATCATGGGCTCGGCGGTTCCGTTCACGATCTATTTCTGGCTGCTCAAGCAGCAGACCGCGACCCGGATGTCGCTGATCAACTATGCGACGCCGGTGATCGCGGTGGCGGTGGGGACGCTGTTCATTGGAGAGCCGTTCACGGCGCGGATCGCCGCCGGCTCGGCACTGGTGCTGGTTGGGGTGGGAGTGGCGTTGCGGCAGCGGTAGAGACCGTCTTACTCCCCGTCCGCGTGAAGCTTTCTCTCTGTCTCGGCCTGCGCCGCTCGATTCAGCCGATCATCGAAGGAGGAAAACCGGACAGGTTCGCCGAATCTCGCGTTCGCCAAATGGAGGAACGACGCGAGGTGCAGGCTGTCGAATCCACGGAGAGCATGCTTTTCCGCGAGGTCGCCCGCGTCGTGCCCGACCTCGGGGGTGACTTCGATGGCGAGATACCGCGGCCAGTCCCGTTCCAGGTCGGCCTTGGCCAGAGCATGCTCTTCCGCGGTCAGGGCACCTTCGCGACCGAGACGAGCCAGAGCGCTCCGGGCCTCCGCATAAGCGACCATGGAGGTACCGACGAGGGATGCCTCGGCGACCAAGAGTTCGATATCGCGGGAGTTGCTTTCTTCGACGTAGAGTTTGATGAGGCTGCTGGTGTCGAGGTAAAGGATCAACGGCGATCTTCCAGAACGATGGCCGAGGCGCTCTTGCCGCGGGCGCTTGGCCTCTGGGGCGACCCTTCGGGCTTGCCGCCGCTCCAACTCGCCGCGCCGGCCTCGACGAGCTCCCACGCCCGCTTCGCGGGTTCGTTCCCTTCGATCGGGATCAGCAGAGCGAGCGAGCGGCCGTGCTCGGTAATGAGGATGCGCTCCCCTTGCTGAGCACGGCTCAGATAATCGCTCAAGCGATCTTTCAGAGTGTCAACCCCTACTTCAGTCATGTCATGCAGTTTAGCAGAAGGGGAGCTATAGGGGAGGGGAGCTACAGGGGCGCGGCAGGCCGCGCCCCTGTAGGACCTTCACCTTACTTCGTAGCCGGCCGTCTCATCCTCCAGACGGCCACCCCGCTCAGCAGCAGGGCCAGGACCAGGAGGCCCCAGGTGTCGAGGGTCGGAATCTCGATCAGGCTGATCGTCGCCGGGTGATCCTCGACCTCGCCGTCGGCCGCCCCGCCGGTGAAGCTCAGCCCGGTCTGTGAGCTGATGCGGCAGCGGGTCGCGGTCTTGCCTTCGGTCAGGCCCGGCGGCACCGGGAACTGCTCGTAGACCGAGGCGTTGGCGCCGAGTTGGACGTCGGTGAGGACCTGATCGCCGGGGTCGGCCCAGGAGCCGTTCCGGTTGAAGTCGATCCAGCAGCTCACGAAGCCTCCGGTCGCCCCGGTACGGATCTGCATGAACCCGGTGTGCCCCGGGATCAGAGGGCTCGGGAAGGTCACGCCATCCTCGTCGGCACCGTCGCCGGTGAGCGTCGCGTTCGGCTGGCCGTCCGGCTCGGTGTCCACCGTCGCCCCCAGGGTCGGGTTGTTGATCGGCAGCACGATGTGGCGGGCGCCGTTGCTCGCCAGCCGGGTCGGGTAGGAGGGGTCTGGGGCGTCGCCGAAGTCGTAGCCCACGACGGTTACGGCGTAGTCCTCGACCTCGCCGTCCGCGCCCGCGCCGCCGGGGCCGGAGACCCCGGTCGAGGTGAGCCGGAAGCGGGCGTAGGTGAAGACCGACCGGGCGTCGCAGGGGACGTTGACCGTCACCGTGTTGGCGCCCGGGGTGAGCGCCTGGCCGCTGGCGATCCGGTCGCGCGGGTCGTTGAACGCGCCGTCGCCGTCGAAGTCGATCCAGGCATCGAGACGGGGGGTGGCGATCCCCGCCGTGTTGGTCAACTGGACCGGGATGACGACCGCCGAGCAGGCCGCCAGCAGCCCGCCGTTGGGGAAGCTGACGCCGTCCTCGTCGGCGCCGTCGCCGTTGGCGCTCGCCGAAGGCTGTCCCTCGGACTCGCTGTCCTCGGTGGCACCGAGGGAGAAGCCGGTCACCACACGGTGATTCGGCCCGTTGTTCGCCAGCGTCGTGCCGTAGCTGTCCGGCGCGTCGCCGAAGTCCACGGAGCCGACATTGACGGCGTAGTCCTCGACCTCGCCGTCGGGTGCGGCACCGGTGGAGCCGAGGCCGCCGGCCGAGGAGAGGCGGAAGCGGGCGTAGGTGCCGCCCTGAACCGCCGCGCAGGAGACCATGAAGCTGAGCGGATTGGTGCCGGCGGCGAGGGCCCGGCTGGCGAAGATCTGCTCGCCGGCGTCGCCGAAGTCGCCGTCGCCGTTGAAGTCGATCCAGGCGTCCAGGGCGCCGGCAGCGCCGGCGGTGACCGTCACCTGTCCGGTCTGGCAGGCGGTGAGGACCGAGGTGAAGGTGACGCCGTCCTCGTCGTCGAAGCAGCTCCCGACGCGGCTGGTGCCGGCGGCGGTGTCATCGCCATCGGCGCCGGCCGAGGGCTGGCCGTCCGCCTCGGTGTCGACGCAGGAGCCGAGGGTGAGGGTAGTCAGCGGATCGATGGTGTGGCTCGCGGCGCCCACCCCCTGCGTGCCGTAGCTCGCCGGGGCGTCGCCGAAGTCGGTGCCGACGACCCCCACCAGGTAATCCTCGACCTCGCCGTTGGCCGCGAGACCCGTGGGTCCGAGGCCGCCCGCCGAGGAGCAGCGGAAGCGGGCGTAGGTCAGGCCCGGGACCGCCCCCGCCGGGACGGCGGGGGAGAGCAGGAAGGGATCTCCGGAGGTCACGGTGGTGTCTGCTGCGATCTGCTCGCCGGGGGAGTCGCCGAAGACGCCGTTGCCGTTCCAGTCCACCCAGGCGTTGAGGGCGCAGTCCGCGGGCCCCCCGGCGTTGACCGCGAAGGTGGCCGTGCCGCCCGGCACGAACGGGCCGTTGAAGAAGACGCCGTCCTCGTCGTCGCCGGTGTTCTTGCAGGTGCCGATCGTGAGATCGGAGGCGGCGAGATCGTCGCCGGTCGCGGCGGGGTTCTGGTTGAAGCCGCCGTCGGCGTCCACGCAGGTGCCGAGGTAGGGGGCGTTGGATACGCCCAGGAGGTGGGCGGCGCCGTTGTCGAGCGCCGTGGTGTTGTAGTCCCCCGGGGCGGTGCCGGCCGTGACGTCCGGATCGTCGCCGTAGTCGTACCGCGGCGCCGCGCCGGCGCCACCGGCGATGAACCCGAAGTCGACGGTGAGGTTGGTGTCGTTGTCGCCGTCCTCGGCGGTAGGCTCGCCGTTGTCGGTCAGTGTCACGGGCAGGCTCGCGGTGAGCGCGCCCACCGGAGTGCCGTTGTCGTCGCCGTTGACGTCGTCGTCCGGATCGGGCGCTGGGTCGTTGCCGGTGCTCGACACCTTGCCGGAGAGCGCGCCGCCGCCGCCGAAGCTGGCGGGATCGACGACCACGATGTAGGTGCCCGGCGCCAAGCCGGTGAAACGGTAGCGGCCGGCGAAGCCGCTCACCGTGGAGCTGGTGGTGGTGCCGATGTACTCGTCGAGCGTCGGCAGGCCGTCGCCGTTGACGTCGAGATAGAGGTTCAGGCGGACGCCGTCGATCCCCATCTCGCCGTTCTCGGGCTCGTAGACGCCGTCATTGTCGGTGTCCATCCAGACCTGATCGCCGAGCGCGAGGGTGCCCCCGGCGGTGATCAGGCCGGCGTCGATCGTCCGGTTCACCTCGCCGGGAGCGAGGATCACTTCTGCCGTCGCGCCATCAGAGAGGCGTGGATTGGAATCGACGGTCGTGTCACCGCCCGCGGTCTGCGTCGTGAAGGCGGTCGCCGAGGCGGGCCTCACGAATTGGACGAAGTAGCGGAGACCCGGGATCAACCCGTCGAACAGGTAGTAGCCCGGCCGGCCGTAGACGTCGTCGGCGGTGACCGTGGTCGCCGTCAGCACGTCGCCGGCGCCTGGCTCGGGATTGCCGTCGCCGTCGTCGAGGAAGAGCCGGACGGTGACGCCGTTGGCGCCGTCGAACGGCGACTCGTTCTGGAGGCCGTCGCTATTGCGATCGAACCAGACGTAGTCGCCGAGGGCGGCGAGCTGGGTGGCGATCAGGCCCAGGTCGAGATCCGGGTTCTCCTGGTTCGCCGTCAGGGTGACCA
This sequence comes from Thermoanaerobaculia bacterium, assembly GCA_039918595.1. GTDB lineage: Bacteria > Acidobacteriota > Thermoanaerobaculia > Multivoradales > UBA5704 > DATARR01. The sequence continues at coordinate 6,437 of JBDSHF010000213.1, read as the reverse complement.
CTGGCGTGCAACTCGTGGCGGGATTGACGTCGGAGTCGCTGGCGTCCGAACCCTGGTTCGGGATCGTGACGTCGAACGTCGGTGGCGGCGTGAAGCAGACGAAGTAGCTGCCCGGCGCAAGGCCCGGGAAGCGGTACCAGCCCGGAGCGCCGCCGGGGCCGTCGCTGGTGAGGGTGGAGGAGAGCGGGACGTCGTCGGGCGTGCCCGGCACGCCGTCCGTGCCCGGCGTGAAGAGACGCGTGTAGACGCCGTTGACGCCGGTCGGGCCGTCGTCCTGAACGCCGTTCCGGTTGGTGTCCACCCAGACGAAGTCGCCGAGGCTCGCCGCCTCACAGTTGCCGAGCGAGACCCCTACCTTCTGCGGCTCGGCGGCCAGCGATCCCAGGCCGTCCGCGCGGTCCGCCTGATAGGCGAAGGAGTTGTAGGCGAAGGCGCCCGGCGGCACGGTGCCGGGAGTGGTCATGGAGAAGAAGAAGTCGAGCGTGTCGGCCGGGCCGACCACGCGGCTGCCGAACTCCACCTTGAACGAGCGGACGCTGGTGATCGGGTCCGGCGGCACGGTCGTCCAGTTCGGCGGATCGCAGCCCGGCACCGTGACGCCCACCTCGGGGCGGCAGGGGTTGCCGGAGGTGGAGTAGTAGATCGTCGTCCCCGGCGGCGGCGTGATCGGCGCCGAGAGCAGCGGCGTCCACTGCGAGCCGCGCGGGTTGGTGAAGTCGCGCACGCCGGTGTCGCCGACGAACGGCAGGATGTCGATCAGCACGAAGTTCTGCATCGGCACCGAGCCCGGGTTCTGTACCCGCAGGCGGTAGTTCAGGGCGCCGCCGGTCAGGGTGCCGGCCGAGGTGGAGACGGAGCCGCCGTCGCAGGTCCCCTGGATCGTCTTGCTCGAGATGAGCTGGGCGATCGGGGCCACGTTCGCGGTGCCGGTGGCGCGGCAGAGGATCTCGGCGGTGTCGGCGTCGCCGTCGAAGTCGAGGGTGTCGGCCTGGGAAGAGCCGGAGCAGCGCAGCCCTAGGCCGGGTGCGTCGCTGTCGAGGGTGAAATCGTTGGCGAGCGCTCCGAAGGCCGCGCCGTTGCGGATGGTGGTGTTGAGAAGGATCCAGACCTGCTGGTTGACGCCGAGGTTGCCGCTGCCGGCGTTCCAGCGCCAGACCAGAAGGGTGCGGCCGGTGCCGGCGAAGTTCGGAATCTGCTGGAAGCTCTGGGGCGCCGGCAGGCCGGTCCCCTGGGCGTCGAAGGTCCAGGTGGAGAAGACGAGGTCCACCGGCAGGAGGTCGGTGGCGATCAGGCTCTCCAGGGGCACCGGGTCGCTCGACTGCGCGGCGCTGCGCACCCGCAGACGCCAGGAGACCATCTGGCCGGGGTTGAACGGACCGCCACCGGAGAGGTTGTCCTTGGCCGGGTTGAGCTGCGCGAACGGTCCGCTCAGCACGAAGCTCCGGCAGGTGTTGCCGGTGACGTTGGTCGGGCCGGCCGTATAGACGGCGGTGAGGTCGGCGCAGTTCTGGATCGTGTCGCCGATCGCCACCGGGCCGCCGGCGTTGTCCGGGTTGACGATCTGCCCGGTGATCAGCGGCCGGGTGCTGGGGCTCATGCCGGGCTGCGCCTGGCCGTACTCCCAGCGGATGCGGGTGATGTACTCGCCAGCTCCGAGGCCTGGAGGCGGCGCGGTCAGCGTCGTATTCGTCGTGGCGTTCGGCGAGCTCCCCCAGAGGGTGAAGACGCCGGGGGCGGTGTTCTTCTCGTAGCTCACCCGCACACCCACGCCCGCCGCGAGGTCGTTCAGGCCGTTGTAGGCGCCGGTGGTGACGCTGGCGACCTGCATCTCGACGGGCAGCGTGTCGATGACCACCAGGTTGTCCAGCGGGACGTTGCCGTTGTTGCTCGGCACCAGGTCATAGCTGAAGGTCTGGTTCAGGGTCGGCGGATTGGGGCTGCCGCCGGCGACGTTCTTCTGGAAGCCGGCGCCCGGGCTCGCCACGAAAGTGGTGACCGGGTGGTTGATCGTGCCGAGGCCGAGGTTCTGCGACGGCTGCCCCAGCGGCGTGCCGTCGGCGGTGAAGCTGTTGGTGACGTTGGTGCCGCTGGGGAAGGTCGCGCTCGGGAAGGTGACGTTCACCTGGATGTCGCAGTTGCTCCCCGCCGTCACCGGCAGCGCGCAGGGGCTGGTCCAGGTGACGGTCGCCGGGGTGGTGCCGACGCAGCCGGGCTGGCAGTCCGCCGCCGGGGAGGCGCCGTTGAACACCGTTCCGGGCGGCAGCGTGTCGACGACCGGGCCGACCGCCGTCAGGTTCAGCGATCCCGGATTGCCGGAGACCGCGATGCGCAGCCGGTAGCTCTCCGGCAGGTCGAGGTTGGCCGGATTCGTGAGCAAAGTCTTCTGGAGGCTCACCTGGACCGCGGCGACGGCGGTCACCGTGACCGGCGGCGTCGTGGTAGTCCCGGGAGTCGCTCCGAGGTTGATGCCGTCCGCCGTATTCACCGCCACGGTGCCGTTCGGCGTCGAGCCGTTGGGGAAGCGGACGTTGATCAGCAGGTCGCCGCTGTTGCCGGCCGGCAGCGGGTTGATCAGCACGAACTGCACCCGCGTGCGGCCGGTCCCCATGTAGTTCGGGGTGACGTTGATCGCCGCCACGTCGCCGGTGGGGCTGGCCGGCACGGTCGAGATGTATTGCACCGAAGCCGGCAGGAGGTCGACCACCTCGGCGTTCAGGCAGGGGCCGGACGTGCTGCTGCAGTTGTAGGTCAGGCGATAGCCGAAGGTCTGGCCGGTCTGCTTGGTGTTCCCGGCATCGACCTGGATCGCGGACTTGACCAGCGGTTGAGCGTGCGCCGACAGGGCGGACAGACAAAGGATGAGAGCGGCCGCTCCGGCCACCAGAATTCGACGCATGGATTCCCTCCTGAAGAAAGATCGATCAGCTAACGGCATTATGACCGGGAAGGGCGTTCTCACGCTTGCTTCCAGGAGGATGATCGTTGCGTTCCGGAGGACGGCATCCTGAAGGCAACGGAATGTCACAGGAACGCCGCTCCCCTCCCTCCGGCACACTAGAGAGCAGGACAGGACACTCCGCGGGCGCCGCGGGCCAATCCCGGTCCGCGTACTCCCCGGAGCGAGGAGGGAAACCATGTCGCGCAGAGGAATCCATCGCATCGTGATCGCGCTCGCCCTCGTGGCGGCGCTCTCGGGCACGGCGGCACCGCTCGCCGCTCAACCTCACCACGCCCCCGTGGCGGCGCCCCTCCGGCTCGGGGTGGACTCGCTTTGGGCCTGGGCGCGCCTCTGGCTCGGGCTCCCCGCGGCTCCTGGCCTCCCGGGCGCCCGCAAGGCCGCGTGCGAGGGTGGGCTCAGCATCGATCCCAACGGCCTTCAGGCGAGCCCGCCGCCGGCCACGAACGGCGACGGGGGATTGCAGATCGATCCCAACGGCTAGTTGATCTGTCACGGCCAGAAGGATCGTAGGGCCGAGCAGATGGTGGCGAGGAAGCGGTCGCCTCCTCTGGAGATATCTTTTTCCTCCCCCCGTTCCGGGTGGAGGAAAAAATCTGGGCTTCGACAAAGGTCCACACTTCCTCAGGAGGAGAAGGGGATAGGGGATGAGGGCGCAGGCCGAGGACGCCTCATCGGAGAGATGTGTGGAAGGGAGCGTGGTGCCGGCCGGGGTGGAGATTCCTTCCGGTGCGACGGCCGGTTCCCGGAAGGGGGCCTTTTTTCCGCCGGTGTGTGCGAGAATCTTGTAGAGCTGATGTGAATTCCTTGGGAGGGGAACCGTTTGGCACACCTGAACGCGGACGAGGTCGAGCGTCTTCTGGCCGGCGTGCTCGCTCCGGACGATCGTCTGCGGGTGGTCCGCCATCTGCTCTCTGGCTGCCGGTGGTGCCGCTCGCGGCTGGCTTCGATGGTGGACGTGCTCTTCCGCGCCGAAGACCTAGGGGAGGAGGCGGTGCCGCCGAGGCGGACTCATTACGGGAGGGCGCTGGACCGGGCGGAGGCCAGGGCCTTCCTCTATCAGGCCCGCTACCGGCGGGACCAGGAACGGATGGCGCAGGCGCTCGCCGCCGCCCGCGCCGCGCCTGAAGAAGAGCGGGAAGGGGTGATCGACACGGAGATCCTGACCCTGGAAGGCTGGCCGCGGGTGGAAGCGCTGCTGCGGCTGAGCTTCGAGGAGCGCTACCGCGACCCGAAACGGATGCTGATGCTCGCCTGGGCCGCACGGCTGGAGGCCGGCGCCCTGGCGGCGGCGGAGCACGGCGCCCGCCTGGTGGCCGATTTCCAGGCCCGCGCCTGGGCCGAGGTGGGGAACGCCTACCGGGTCAACGAGCAGTTCGAGCTGGCCCAGACGGCGCTGGGCTACGCCGAGGGCCTGCTGGGCGCCGGCACCGGCGACGTCCTGCTCCTCGCCCGGGTGGCCGATGTCCAGGCGTCGCTGCGCACCGATCAGCGGCGGCTCGGCGAGGCGCTCGATCTGCTGGAAGCCGCCTGCGAGCTGTATCGCGAGACCGGGGATCTCCATCTCGCCGGCCGGGCGCTTATCTCAAAAGGCATCATTGAGAACTATGACGGTAACCCTCGGGAGGCGATCCGTCTCCTGCGAGAGGGGCTCGATCTCATCGACTCTGGAAGAGACCCCCGGCTCACGGCCTCGGCGAGGCTCAGCATCGTCTACGCGTTTGTAGACTGCGGCGAGTTCGGGGAAGCGAGCCGCATTCTTCTCGGCAGCGGCCTGCGGCTGGCGTTCGCGGCGGAACCCCTCAATCTGCTGAAGCTCCGAGGTGTTGAGGGCAAGATTCTCGCCGGCCTCGGCAAGCTCGGGCGCGCCGAGCGTGTCTTCGAGGAGGCGCGGGAAGAATTCCTCCTGCGCGGCCGGGAGTACGACGCGGCGATGGTGGGGCTGGAGCTCGCCGCGGTCTGGCTGCGGCAGGGGAAGATGGCGAAGGTGCGGGAGCTGGCGGAGGAGACCTACGAGGCCCTGCGCGATCTCGGGGTTCAGACGGAGGCGCTCAAGGCGGCGTTCTTCTTCCGCGAGGCCTGCCGCCGGCAGAGGGTCACTCTGGATCTTCTTCGGACTGTCCGCGACTTTCTCGCCCGCCTGGAGTGGCACCCTCAGCTTCGCTTCGCTCCCTGAGCGCCGCCCGCGCCCGGTCCAGCAGCTTGCGTGTGGTGTCTCCGGAGGGCACCCGCCGCGGGTCGGCCAGGACGAAAAGCTCCGAGGGGTGGACGCGGAGGGCCTCGGCAAGCCGGAAGATGTGGGGCACCTCCAGCGTCGCGGTGCCGCCGAAGATCGCGGCGAGGGTCTCCTCGCTCAATCCAGCCGCCGCGGCCACCGAGTCGAGCGGCACGCCCGAGAGCCGGATGACCGAGCCGATCACCTCCGCCAGCCGGCGCGTTTTCTCCTCGTAAGGATCGTTCACCGGGAAAGTATAGTCCCTTTCCGCGACCTTCCCTGGCGATGCGTCGCGGCTCGCCGGGCTTTTCGCGAGGTCCGCCCGCGTTTCCAGGAACCCCGCCGGCATTTTTTCGGTTCTCGCCAAAGTTTCTGAGGCCGCCTGAAACGTTTCAGGGAGTCCCGGAAACGTTTCAGGGAGGTCCGGAAATGTTTCAGGGAGTCCCGGAAACGTTTCAGGGAGGTCCGGAAATGTTTCAGGGAGGTCCAGAAACGTTTCAGGGAGGTCCGGAAACGTTTCGAGGAGGTCCGGAAACGTTTCAGGGAAGCCCGGAAACGTTTCAGACAGTCCGTGAAACGTTTCAGGGAGCTCCGGAAACGTTTCGGGAAGCTCCGGAAACGTTTCTGGCAGGCCGGGAAACGTTTCTGGAAGCTCCGGAAACGTTTCGAGTAACTGCGGAAACTGAGGAAGTGAGGATTTTTGTCCCGAAGCCCGGATTTTTTCCTAGCGGGAGCCCCGATGCCGCGCCGCGAACGCCGAGGGGCGCTCGCCGTAGCGCCCCTGGAAGGCATTGGAAAAGTGGGCGACGCTCTTGAAGCCGACGGCGTAGGCGATCTCGCTCACCGCTCCGGCGCCGGCGCGTAGGAGCTGCTCGGCGCGCTGGAGGCGGAGCGAGCGGATCAGGCCGGAGGGGGTCTCGCCGGTCAGCGCGCGGAGCTTGCGGAGAAGATAGGAGCGGTCGCAGCCCAGAGCTTCCGCGAGCCCCTCCACCGACAGCTCGCTGTCCCCGAGGCGCTCTTCCACCACGGCCTGCACCCGGGCCAGGAACGCCGCATCGGCCGAGGTCACGTTCACCTGCGAGGCGCGCAGGGGTTGCGGCGGCCGGGTCTCGAAGCGCGCCAGCAGCCGCTTGCGCGAGGCGATCAGGTTGTCCACCCGCGCCTTGAGCTCGCGGGCGTCGAAGGGCTTCACCAGGTAGTCGTCGACGCCGTCGCGCAATCCCTGGATGCGGCTCTCGGCCGAGGCCTTGGCGGTGAGCAGCACGA
>JBDSHF010000212.1:0-11238 GCA_039918595.1 Thermoanaerobaculia bacterium | reverse complement strand
CGGCCGAGGATCAGGTTGACGTCGGTCAGCGTCAGCGGCCCCCCCGCGCCGTAGCAGGCGGGGCCGGGCCAGGCTCCCGCGCTCTCCGGACCCACCTTGAGCTGGATGCCGTCGAAGCCGCAGATCGAGCCGCCGCCGGCGGCCACGCTCTCGATGGCGAGGGCGGGCGCGACGAGGTGGGCGTCCCCCACCTGATGCTCGAAGAGGTATTCGAAGTCGCCAGACCAGCGGGCGACGTCGGTGCTGGTGCCGCCCATATCGAAAGCGATCAACCGCGAGAAGCCGGACCGCCGGCCGGCGCGGGCGGCCCCGACGACCCCGCCCGCCGGTCCGGAAAGGAGACCGTCCTTGGCGCGAAAGGCCTCCGCCCGCACCAGCCCGCCGGCGCTCGTCATCACATGCAGGGAGCCGGAGCCGAGCGCGCTCGAAACGCCGGCCAGATAACGCTCCAGGATCGGCGAGAGATAAGCGTCCACCACCGCCGTCTCCGCCCGCGGGAGAAGCTTGATCAGGGGCGCCAGCTCCGAGGAGAGCGAGACGTAGCGGAAGCCGGCCTCGCGTAGCAGCCTGCCGACCTCCTGCTCGTGACCCGGAGAGCGATAGGCGTGCATCAAGGCCACGGCCGCGGCCTCGATCCCGCCGTCCAGCAGGCGCCGCGCGGCCTCGCGGACCGCTCCGGCGTCGAGCGGGATCAGCACCGAGCCGTCCGCCGCCAGCCGCTCGGGGACCTCGACGGCCTCGCGGTAGAGGGGCTCGGGGCGGACGATCTCCAGCGCGAAGAGGTCCGGCCGCTGCTGGGTGCCGATGCGCGGGAGGTCGGCGAAACCGCGGGTGATGAACAGGGCGGTCGCGGCCCCCTTGCGTTCGAGCAGCGCGTTGGTGCCCCGCGTGGTGGCGAGCCGCATGGCGATCTCCGCCAGCCCGTCCGCGAGCGGGGTGCGCGTCACCAGCCGGGCGGCGAGGACCGGGGCCTCCTCGGCAGAGCGCAGCTCGAAGGCGGCGCCGGCGAGATCGCCCGGAATCGGGCCGTCCAGGCGGAGGATGGCGGGATCGGAGTCCTCGACGGTACGGGCAACGTCACTGCCCAGGATACGGAAAACAAAACCGCGGAAGAAGCCCGGTGGCAGATCCCAGACCGTGGCGAGACGGACGGCGTCCCCTTCAGACCCCGCGATCCGGCCGCGGACGGCGCTCGTCGACAGCACCTTGGCACGGTGGAGCCTCCCCTGCGGGTCGACCGCCAGGCAATCGGTGAAGGTGCCGCCGGTATCGATCCAGATGCGCCAGGCGATGTTATTCACCCGTGCTTTTTATCATCAGCCAGCCATCAGCCAGCCATCAGCCGGCGAGCCGTGCTCCGAGCCGCCGCACCCGTTCGTTGCCCTTGTCGCGGGCCGTGGCCTTGCGCAACCATTTCTCCGCCTCCCGCCGGTCGCCGCCTGCGAGGGCCGCCAGACCCAAAGCGGCGTAGGGCTCCGCGTCGTCGCGATTCAGCCACATCGCCCGGCGGTAGAAACGCCGCGCCTCCTCGGTCCGCCCCCGCGACAGCGACAGGTCTCCCAGCGCGATGTAGCTGAATGGGTTCTGCCCGCTGGCCTGGGTCGAGAGCGCCAGCAGATCGTCGGCTTCCCGCGACTGCCCGCGCAGGCGCAGGAGGACCGCCAGGTTCTGATATGCGGAGGCCCCCTCCGGGTTGACCTCCAGGGCGCGCCGGTACGCCGCCTCGGCGCCGTCGAGATCGCCGGCCCGCCGCAGCCCGACCCCCAGATCCACCCAGCCGTCGCCCAGCTCGGGATCGATCGCCACGGCCTTGCGCAGCCAGGGCAGGGCCTCGTCCATGCGGCCGGCGCGGAGCAGCTCGGCGCCGTGGTTGGAGTAGTAGAGGGCGATCGCCGTGAGGTCGGAAAGGCGGCGGGTGTGCCGGTAGTCGGCCGAGGGAGCGTTGGTGAACTCCAGGATCTTGATCTTGCCGCCGCCCAGATCGAAGCCGGCGCTGACGTGCCCCGAGATCACCAGCAGGTCCCCGTCGCGCTCGAAGCGCTCGACGTCGTCCACCCCGAGGTAGAACGCCGGAATGCCCAGCTCGCGCGCCAGGCCCACGAACAGGCTGGTGAATCCGAGGCAGTTGGCCTTGCGGTTGGCGAAGGCGTCAGGGGCGGTGTTCGAGTGCCCCCCTTCATAGGAGAGGGCCATTCCGGACGGGTCGACGATCGCGGCGAGGAGCCGCTCCAGGCGCTGCTCGGGGGAACCGGGATCCGGCACCCGCGCATGCACCCAGGCCCGCATCTCGTCGGTCACCTCGAAGGGGACCACGACCTCGGCGGGATCGACCCCGCGCTGGCGCAGCTCGCGAGCCACCCCCGAGACGGTCGTCGGCCCCGCCGAGCTGCACCCGGCGAGGACGGCCAGCGGTACGGCCAGAGCTGCCGCGAGAGCGATCCCCCGCATGGTACGGGTCCCGGGACGTGGAGCGTCAGGCGGTCCGCGCCATGGGCGGGCGGCGAAACCGGAAGAGCACTTTTTTGACCCCGAAGTAGAGCAGTCCCACCACCAGCAGGAAGGCGAGGACCGGCAGGGTGATCGCCAGCACGGAGAGCATCGCCGCTCCCCCCGCCTCGGCGGTGGCGAGCACCGGATTGCCGAGCCCCCCCGTGGTGAAGGAGGAGATGTGGCGCGTCACCGAGGTGATCCCCTGGAACGCCGCCGTGGTGCCGCCGCCGGCCACCACCGCCAGCGTCCACTTGAGGAACGGGCTGACGTCGGTGGTCATCGCCGAGGCCGTCACCAGGATGCCGGCGATGACCGCCGTCGGCGTCGCGATGGTGTCGAGCAGGTTGTCCACCCAGGGGATGTAGTAGCCGGCGATCTCGAGGATCGTCGCCGCCGAGAAGGTGAGCAGCGCCGGCGTCGAGCCGATCCAGGTGAAGTTGGGGCCGAGCACGAGCTGGCCCACCCCGGCGCGCGAGGCCAGGCTCATGATGAGCAAGGGGACAAAGACCCGGAAGCCGCAGGCGGCGGCAAGCCCGAGTCCGATCAGGATGCTGAACACGGTTTCCATCATTCCCCCTCCCCTCCTTTCTTTCTACCCATGGTAACGCATGGGGCGCCCTGCTATTTCCAGGCCGGCTCGCCGCCCCGTTTCGGCGCCCAGGCGAGGGTCAGGGAACGGACCTCGACGTCGGTCTTGCGGGGCTTGAGGCCCAGCACCTCCAGCTCTCCGGCTTCCGGATCGAAGCGGTCCTGCAGGTTGTCGACCTCTTTCTCCAACTCGGCGTTGAGGTCGGCGAGCTGCTTCTGCAGCACCGCCACGGTCTCGCCGGCCCGCGAGACGTCCTGCTGCTCCTGGAAGGTGCGCCCGGCGCCCCGGGCGGCGGTGCCGATCGAGGACATCGACCGCCGGCGGCCGAAGAACATGCCGAGCACGGCGGAACCGGCCGAGATCACGGTGCTGAGCGTCTGCTGCCGGGCCTGGGCCTGCTGCACGTCCTTCGCCTGCTCGGCGCGGCGGATGCGCTCCTGGATCTGGGCGATCTTTACCCCGTACTTCTTGCGCAGCGCCTCGACCTGCTCGTCGCGCTTCTCGCGCGCGCTCTCGGTGAGGCGGATGCGGAAGTCCCGCTCGGACTCCCCCGGGCTCGAAACCAGCCCGATGGTGTCGCTGCGGAACAGCTCGCACTTCCTGGTGCGGTAGAGGCACTCCTCCAGGGTCCTGCGCCAGGGGTCGTAGCTCTTCGCCTTGACCGCAGCGTCCGGCAGCGGCGCGAAACGGGCGCCCGCGACCGGCTCGGCCTCCAGGCCGTCCCGGGTCAGCTCGACCGGCTCGGCGGCGTACCAGTCCGGCCCCTCGTCGGTCAGCGGAGTGAGCAGAGAAACCTCCTCGGCGTGGTCGATCCCCCGCTTCGCGTCCAGGTAGTGGACGGTGGCGGTGGCGAACAGGCCGGGCTCGTAGACGATCCCCGCCGGCTTCGAGCGCACGGGGAGGAAGCGCTGCGACACGTCCGGCGGCAGCACCGGCGCGGCCTCCCCCGGCGTGGCGGACATGGCCGCGGATGAAGCGGCGGAGGCGGAGGCCGCCGCGACGCCCGTGGGCGACTGGGCGGCGACCGGAGCCGCCGGGGGGGCCTGCTTGACCGGGTCCATCAGCCGCTTGATCTCGGAGCGGGTGAGCGGTCCGCGCAGGTAGGAGAGGGCCCAGCGGGTTTCGAACAGCACCGGCTCGTCCTCGTGCACGTTGTGGAGCAGGAAGTTCCGGCCGGCGAGCCCGGAGAGGGTCTGCTCGGTTTTCGCGCGGTCGAAATGCCCGCCGGCCGCGGCCCCCTCGAGGCCGTCCATCAGCCGCGCCTTATCGCGCTCGGTCTGCAGGCGCCCGAGAAACCAGGTGCCGACGTTGGAGAGCCCCTTGTAGTCGAGGTCCACCGGATTCTGGGTGGCGAGCACGAGGCCGACGCCGAAGGCGCGGGCCTGCTTGAGCAGCGTCAGCAGCGGCCGCTTTGAGGGCGGCTCGGCCACCGGCGGCATGTAGCCGAAGACCTCGTCCATGGCGAGCAGGGCGCGCAGGCTGCTGGTGCCCGTCTTGCCCCGCATCCAGCCGAGCGTCTGGTTGAGCAGCAGCGAGACGAAGAACATCCGCTCGCGGTCCGAGAGGTGGGCGATCGAGAAGATGGCGATCCGCGGCTTGCCCGAGGGGCTGTAGAGCAGGCGGTCGATGTCGAGCGGCTCGCCGCGCAGCCAAGCCGCGAAGTTGGGCGAGCCGAGCAGGTTGTTGAACGCCATCGCCAGGCCGAAGCGGTCCTTGGCCGGGAAGAAGGACTCGAGGTCCATCACCCCGACACGCTCCATGGGGGGCTTCTGGATCTGCTGGATCAGCGACGCGAGGTCGAGCCCGCGCCCCTCGCGCCAGGCGGCGTCGAAGATGTTGGAGAGCAGGATGTTCTCGCGCCCCTGGATCGGATCGGAGTCGACGCCGAGCAGGGCGAGCAGGCTGGCGACCAGCGTGCCGGCCCGCTCCCGCAGCGCGTCGCCGTCGGCGATCACCTCGGGGGGCGGCGCGGCGAGCGAGGAGAGGATCGAGATCTGCAGCCCGGCCTCGCTGCCGGGGGTGTAGATGGCGAAGTCCGCAGCGTCGCGCAGACGGGCGATCCGCTCGCCGCTCTGGTCCCATTTGGCGAGCCCGTTGCGCCAGGTCTCGGCTTCCTTGGCCGCGAACGCCTCCGGGGTGAGGCCGGCACGGGCCGCGGCGTCCGGGTCCACCCAGGGGGCGAAATCGGCCGGCCGCAGCTCGGGGAAGGTGAGCAGCAGGTTCGACAGGTCCCCCTTGGGATCGATCACCAGGGCCGGGATGTGGTCGATCGCCGCCTCTTCGAGCAGGCTGATCAGCAGGCCGGTCTTGCCGCTCCCGGTCATCCCGACGCAGACCGCGTGGGTCAGCAGATCGCGGGAGTCGTAGAGCAGCGGCGTCGCCTCCACCGCCCCGGCCGCGTCGCGCGGCCTTCCCAGGTAAAACGCCCCCAGCTTCTCGTAGGCCGCGATGTCTTCCGCCATGTTCGATCCTCTCTCGGAAAAAAACTGCCAGGGACCTCAGAGACTAACAGGGACGAACAAGGACAAACACGGACGAGCACTGATTTTGGTTCCGCTCCTGTTCGTCCGTGTTTGTCCCTGTTTGTCCCTTTTCTGACTTCTGCTGCTAGCCCCAGGCCCGTGGATCGAGATCGTACGGCAGCGGGGTCAGGGATTCCAGGCCGCCGGGACCCAGATAGACCAGATCCTCGATCCGGACGGCCCAGCCGGCCTCCGGCTCGTAAAGTCCCGGCTCGATCGTGAAGACGTCCCCCTCGCGGAGGACACCCTCCCCGCCCGAGGCTTTCTTGAAGGTGGGGAACTCGTGGAGGTCGAAGCCGACGCCGTGGCCGAGGTTGTGGACGTAGCCGCGGGTGGTCCCCGGCTGAGAGATCGGCGTCGGGAAACCCGCCTCGCCGAAGCGGGCGCAGACCAGCTCCTGGAGATCCCAGCCGCGCGCGCCAGGCACCGACCGGCGGTGGACTTCTTCCACGGCGGAGCGCACCAGGGCATGCCCACGCGCCAGCGCCTCCGGCGGCTCCCCCACGCAGAAGGTGCGGGTGCAGTCCGCGAACAGCCGGCCGCGCGGGAAGATGTCGACCACCAGGGATTCGCCGGCCCGCAGCACGCGGTCCGGCGTCCCCGAGTTGTGCGGGACGGCCCCCTCCTCCGCCGGCGCCAGAATGTTCCCGCGCGGCTGCTCCAGCCCGCGCTCGAAGAAGATCCGCGCCACCTCGGCCCGCACGCGGGCCACCGTCAGCGGCTCGCCCGCCAGCCGCAGTGGAGAGCCGGGCCCTTCATAGGATGCGGCAACCAGCAGGCCGGCCACGGCGCGCATCGCCTCGCAGGTCCCCTCGGCAGCCTCGCGGATGCCGGCGAGCTCCGGCCCCTCCTTGCGCTTGCGCGAGGCGAAGACCAGCGAGTTGGCGGGTACCCAGATCCACCCTTCAGCGGCCAGCATCGAGCAGGCGCCGGAGATCACGCCCGCGGGGCCATGCCCGGCCAGGGCCACCCGCCCGGGCTTCAATCCACAGAGGTCCAGCGCCTTCCCCACCACCTTGGCGAGGAACGGCGCCGGCTCCGAGAGCTCGCTGGACAGACGGGAGATGTCGAGATCGTCGGGGGTCAGAAGGGGGAGGCCGGTCGCCGCCGCCTCTTCGCGCTCCATCAGGGTCATGAAGCCCAGGCGCGGCTCGCCCCCCCGGGGGAGCACCAGGAAGCACTCCCCCAGATGGGCGGGCCCAGGCAGGAAGGGCGCGAGATCCGCGTCCTGCGCCGACGGGGCGAGGACCAGCAGGGCCTCGCAGCCCAGCTCCGCGAGGCTGGCCGAGAGCGCGTCGAGACGGGCTCTCATAGCACTACATGTTGCGTTCGATGAACTTCTCGAAAGCCGGCTTGGGCGCGGCGCCCATCATGCGGTCGGCCATCTTGCCATCCTTGAACAGGATGAAGGTGGGGATGCTCGAGACCTGGAACTGATAGGCGAGCTTCTGCTGCTCGTCGACGTTCAGCTTGGCGATGAGGACGTTGTCGTTCTCCTCGGCGATCTGATCGAGCACCGGAGCGACCGCGCGGCAGGGGCCGCACCAGGACGCCCAGAAGTCCACCAGCACCGGCTTGTCCGACTTCAGCACCTGGGCCTCGAAGTTCTCGTCGGTGATTATCAGGATCTTTTCACTGGCCATGATTGCCTTCCTCTCCGGAAAGGGCGGATCGGTGCCGCCCCTGGACGTTCAAATGAAGAAGACCGCCGCGGGCGGCCCTCACTCCCCTTCCAACCCGGCGGGTGCCCCTTCTTGTTCCATCCGCCGCCGGGCGGCGAAATATTCGCGCGTCGCCTCGACGTCGCGGCCGATCTGGGCCGAGAGGTCCATCACCGAGGGGAAGATCCGCTCCTCCCGCAGCCGCTTTTGGAAGTGCAGCTCCACCCGCTGGCCGTAGACGTTGGCCTTGAAGTCGAGGATGTGGCTCTCCACCACCCGCTGGTAGTTCTCGTAGACCGTCGGCCGGGTGCCGATGTTGGTCACGCAGTCGAAGGTCGCCGGATAGCTCGGAAAGAAGACCCGGGATGCGTAGACGCCGTCGGCCGGGAGCAGCTTGTGCTCGGACTTGACGTTGATCGTCGGCCAGCCCAGCTTCTGCCCCATGCGGTCGCCGCGGACGATGGTGCCGGCGATCGAGTACGGCCGGCCCAGCATCTCCGCCGCCTCCGCCGTCTTGCCCTCGCCGAGCGCCCGCCGGATGCGGGTGCTGGAGATCCGCTCGCCCCCCCAGTCCACCTCAAGCATGCCGTGGGCGACGAAGCCCAGCTCCGCCCCCATCTCCCGTAACAGATCCAGATTCCCGTCCCGCTTGTGGCCGAAGACGAAGTCCTCGCCGACGTAGATCTCCTGCAACCTCAGCTTCTCATGCAGGAACTCGCGCACAAACTGGCGCGCCGGCACCCGCGAGAACTCGGGAGTGAAGCGGACCACGAGCATCACCGCGACCCCGGTCTCGCCGAGCAGCGCCTCCTTCTGCTTCGGCGTGGTCAGCGGCACCGGCGCCCGCTCGGGATGGAGCACCGCCAGCGGATGGGGATCGAAGGTGACGACCACCGCCGGAACGCCCAACTCGCCCGCCCGCTCGACGGTACGGTCGAGGATCGCCCGCTGGCCACGGTGGACGCCGTCGAAGTTGCCGATCGTGGCGACGCCACCCTGCGGCAGGTCGCTGCTGTTGAAAGCGTCTTGGACGACGTGCATGGATAGGGGGTCGCTCAAGCGAGAACAGCGGAATCGACGTCCATACCGGCAGGCACCACCCGGTCCGCGTCCTGCGGCCGGACGGCGCCGACCACGTGCCCCACCAGGTCGTCGGCGTAGGCCTCGGTGATCTCGACCAGGGCCAGGGTGCCGGCCGGGGCCGAGCCGTCGTTGATCAGCACGCGGCCGTCGATCTGCGGGGCCATGCCGTGATGGCGCCCCTGGAGCAGGTGCTCGGACTCCTCGCAGATCCCCTCGACGAGCACCGGCATCCGCTGCCCCACCAGCCGCTGCCGCCGCTCGACGGCGATCGGCCGCTGGGCTTCCAGGAGCTGGCGCAGGCGCCGCCGCTGGACGGTCCGCGGCACCCGCCCCTTGAGCTCCGCCCCCGGAGTCCCCTCCTCGGGGCTGTAGGCAAAGGCGCCGAGATGGTCGAAGCGGGCGCGCTCGACGAACGCCATCAGGTCGCGGAAGTGCTCCTCGGTCTCGCCCGGGAAGCCGACGATGAAGGTCGAGCGCAGGAAGATGTCCGGCGCCAGCTCGCGCGCCCGGTCGAGCAGCCGCAGGTAGCGCTTGGCGTCGCCGCCGCGCCGCATCGCCGACAGGATGTCGCCGTGGCTGTGCTGGAGCGGCATGTCGAGGTAGGAGCAGAAGCGCTCCTCGGTGCCCATCAGGCGGAGCAGATCCTCGTCGAGCGTCGTCGGGTAGGCGTACAGGAAACGAATCCAGGGGATCGACGTGTGCTGGAGCAGCGCCTCGACCAGCCGCGTCAGGCCGTGACGGCGGACCCCGAGATCCTCGCCGTAGCGGGTGGTGTCCTGGGCGATCAGGTTGAGCTCGGTGATGCCGGCCGCCTCGAGCTGCCTGGCCTCCTCCACCAGGCTGTCGACCGTGCGGCTGCGGAAGCGGCCGCGCCAGATCGGGATCGCGCAGAAGGTGCACGGGTTGTTGCACCCCTCGGCGACCTTCAGATAGGCATGCCCCTGGGTGGTGAGCAGGCGGGGCGCGGTGTGGTCGAAGACCATGTGGGAGGGGGCCGGCAGCGGCGGGCCGCCGCCGAGCTGCACCACGTCCCCCACGTCGCGGAGCTGGTCGAGGCCGACGAAGCCGTCGATCTCGGGGATCTCGCGGGCGAGCTGGTCGCCGAAGCGGTTCACCATACAGCCGGCCACGAGCACCCGCTCGACGCCCTTCCCCTTGCGGCCGACGACCTCCAGGATGGCGTCGATCGACTCCTGCTGGGCCTCCTCGATGAAGGCGCAGGTGTTGATCACCACCGTCTCCGCCGTGTCGAGGTCGTTGACCACCTCATAGCCACGACGGCCCAGCTCGCCGAGCATGATTTCGCTGTCGACGAGGTTCTTCGGGCAGCCGAGGCTGATCATGCCCACGCGAGGGCGGCGGACGGGGTCGGACATAGGCGCGAAGTCTAACAGATGGCGAGGAGGGGATGATTCCAGGATGGGGTCCCTCTCCATGTCGCCTTTGCTCTCTGGGGCGGCATGCCCTTCGAATCCTCACCCTCGATCCCTCTCCACTCTGTGGCATATGCGCTAACTTATTATGGAAAGTTAGGTTGAAATTTCGTATTCTGGTGTCCATGAGCGATCTTGAGGCATTTACAGAGGAGTGGGAGTTCCTTCTGGCCGCACTGCCGGCCGTGGATTTGGAGAAGAGCCTTCGAGAGGCCGGGGGGTATAAGAGAAGGCGGGCGGTGCGCAGTGCCGAGACGCTCCTGCGTTTGGCGCTGGTTTACGGTTTCTGTGGCCTGTCGCTTCGCCAGACCGCCGCTTGGGCTCATACCCAGGAGATTGCAGAGTTGTCCGATGTGGCGCTGCTGAAGCGTCTGCGATCTTGCTGGAACTGGTTGAGTTACCTTCTGGGGGCGAAGTTAGCCGAGCGAGCACAGATGGCTCCCCGGCCGGGCTCGTCGTTGCGGCTGCGGTTGATGGATGCGACTTCGATCCGCGTGCCGGGGCGCAAAGGCGTGGGTTGGCGGGTCCATGTCGGTCTGGGTCTGAGCCAATTGGCCATTGACCACATCGATCTGACCGGTCCTGAGGGTGGGGAGACGTTCTGCCGCTTTCCCCTCCAGAGTGAGGATCTGGTGATGGGTGACCGCGGCTATGCTCATCGTCGAGGTTTGGCTTGGGTGCGCGAAGCCGGAGGGCACTTCCTGGTTCGCCTGAACTGGTCGAATGTGCCGCTTCAGGACGAGCACGGGGGCCCCTTCGATCTGTTCCAAGCTCTGCGCCAGATCCGCGGCAGCCAGGTGGCCGAGTACAGGGTGCAAACAGTGCCTCAGGAGTCGGAGAAGATTGCGGCCTTGCCCGCCCGCCTCATCGCAGTGCGCAAGAGTGCGGCCGCGGCGGAGAAGGAGCGCCAAAAGATCCTGCGGGAGGCTGCCCGGAAGAAGCGCAAGGCTGATCCGCGGTCCTTGGAAGCCGCAGAGTACACCTTCGTACTGACATCAATGGGAGAGGAGCAACTGCCGGCTGCGGAGGCTCTGGAACTGTATCGGTTTCGCTGGCAAATCGAGATGGCCTTCAAGCGCCTGAAGGGGCTTTTAGGGTTGGACCAACTGTTGGCCCAGGACTCTAATCTGGCCCGCAGTGCTTTATACGCCAAGCTTCTGGCGGCCCTTTTACTAGAAGATCTGACAGGCAAGTTCCTGTCTTTTTCCCCCTGGGGCTTTCCTTTGCCAGGACCGCCCGCCCAGCCTCTGGCGAATCCAACAAGCGCTGCTCGGCGCGATGGTCCACGCGATCTTGGGTGCGCTGAAGCTTAGAGATCTGCTGCAGAAAGCCTCGCGGCTCTGCCGCTACTTCTTAGACTCTCCTCGCCAAAGGAAGAAGCAGGCTCCCCGGGCCATGAAGGCTGCCAGGGAGCTTTGCTAATAAGTTAGCGCCTATGCCCGTTCCGGGGGAGGAAAAAA
>JBDSHF010000211.1:0-4831 GCA_039918595.1 Thermoanaerobaculia bacterium | reverse complement strand
AGCACCAGCGGCAGCTCGGGGTTGAAGCGGCCGGCGGCCGGCGCCACCGCGATCAGCAGGAGAGTGATCGCAACGCCGAGCGTCGCGGTGACGGCGAGGACCGTGCCGTAGGGGCGGCGCTTGTCGCGCACCAGGTGGTACGGCAGGCCGAGGTCGCGGACGGCGGAGGCGACGGTCACGATTCGCAGGGCATACTCGTAAAGGCCATGCCCCTCGGGGAGGATCAGCCGCGCGAGGGCGATCTTCGCTCCGAAGTTGATCCCCAGCCGCGCGAGCTGGATGGCGTACGAGGCGAACGTCGAGCGCAGGATGCGCTGCTCGGTCGTGCCGCCTAGAGGAGGTTCGCCCAGCGCGCCCATTTTTCGGTGAGGTCCATGCCGGTCTCGAAATCGAAGGCCGGCCGGTAGCCCAGGAGCCGCTTCGCCTTGTCGATCCGGACGTGGGTCCGGGGGCGGAAGAAGCCGATCATCTCGGGACTCAACGGGTGGACCGGCGTCTCGGCGGCAATCCGGGACGGCCGGCCGCCGCTCCCCAGGCCGGCCTTGATCCGCTGCTGCACGCTCTCCGGCAGCACCGTGCTCGCCATCTCGCGCAGCCAGACCCCCTCGCGGGTGCGCTCGATTCGTTCGCGGATCGGCTGCTCCGACTTGAGGATGCGAAGCGCCTCCCCCACCGCATGCGGCTGCGCCCGCTTCCACTGGCGCCAGAAGGCGAGCGCCTCGGCCTCGGTCATGTCGGCCGTCCGCCGCTCCATCCCGAGCATCCGCTCGAAACGGCCGTAGAGCTCCCGCCAGGTCACCGGCTCCTCGCCGGAGATCAGGAACGCCTCCCCCACCGCCGCGTCCTGGACCGCCGCGAGGAGCATGGCGCTCACCAGGTCGTCCACGTAGACGGCGTTGCCCAGGCCGTCGCCGCCGTTGACCAGGATCTGCCGGCCGGCCTTGAGCGCCCGGATCACCGACTCGGTCCACACCCCACCGTAGGGACCGTAGACCGCCGTCGGCTGCAGCACGGCGACCGGCAGCCCCGAGGAGAGGGCGATCTGCTCGGCCTCCAGCTTGCTGTCCGAGTAGGCGTTGCCGAAGCGGCGCCGGGGGGCGGTCTCGTCGAGGTCGCCGTCGGTGGTCTGGCCGTAGACCATCAGCGTGCTCAGGTAGACGATGCGTCCGACGCCAGCGGCCCGCGACGCCTCCAGCACCCGCCGCGTCCCCTCGCGGTTGATGTAGGCGCGGTGCTTCTGGCTGCCGGAGGTGCCGTAGGCGCAGTGGAAGACGGCGTCGCACCCCTGGATGGCCACCGCGAGATCGGGGGAGCTGGTGATGTCGCCGCGCAGCACGGTCACCGGAAAACGGGCGAGACGGGCCGCCGCCGCCAGGTTGCGCACCAGGACGCGCACCTCGGCGCCGTGCTCGACGATCAGACGCTCGACCAGCCGGCCGCCGATGAAACCGGTGGCGCCGGTGACCAGAACCCGGCGGCCCGCCAGGGCGCCGGCGATCTCCGCGAGGCTCACGGCCTCTGCTCCCGAGCGGGAAGGACCGACCAGGGGAGCTCCAGGAGCTGGCGCTGCGCGTAGCAGGCCTCGATCAGCGCCAGCGACCGGCGCCCCTCGGCTCCCGGGATGAACGGCTCGCGCCGCAGGCGGATCGCGCGCGCGAAGTCGTCGATCTGCCGCACGAAGACGTCGGTGAAGTTGAGCGCGGAGCCGCGATCTCCACGGGCATGACCGGCCAGAGAGACCTCGCGGTCGGAGATCGAGAGGCGGATCTCGGGATCGGGATCCCAGACGCCGACCTCGAGCCGGGCCCGCTCCCCCTCGAAGACGCAGGTGTTGCGGAGGGTGCGCGTGCGGCTGACCTCGACCTCCCCCTGGATGCCGGCGGCGGTGGCGAGGGTCATCTCGCAATCCGACTCGACGCCGCCCAGGGCGTCGTCCCGGTACCCGGTCACGGTCAGATCCCCCAGCCACCAGAGCAGCAGGTCGAGCACGTGGACGCCGAAGTCGGCCAGCACGCCGCCGCCCGCCATCTCCTTCTTGAGCAGAAAGTCGGTGGCGAACGGCCAGCGGGGGATCACCCCCTGGCGCAGGTCGAAGCCGCGGATCTCGCCGATCAGGCCGTCGCGCAGCAGGTTGCGCACGAACAGCGAGGCGTCGAAGAAACGGAAATCGAGCCCCACCGCCAGCACGGCGCGGCCGGTCCGGGCGGCGTCGATCATCTCGTCGCACTCGCGCACGTTCATCGCCATCGGCTTTTCGACCAGAACGTGGACACCCCGCCGCAGCAGGTCGATCGAGACCGGAGCGTGCAGGCTGTTCGGCAGGGCGACGACGGCGGCCTCGACCTTCCCCGGCAGGCCCTTGAAATCGGTCGCCACCTCGGGCACGCCGAAACGCTCGGCGAGGGCGCGGGCGCGCTTCTCGTCCGCGTCCACGAGCACGGCGGCCTCGACCCGGTTGGAGGCGGCGATGGCGGGCAGGTGGTGGATCTGCGCGACGGCACCGCAGCCGACGACGGCGAGGCGGACCTTGGAGGTATTCGGTTTCGTCATGGGGAGAGGCTCGAAACGCCGGAGCGGCGGCGTATCTTACCTCAGGCAGTACTCAGGCAATACTCAGGCAATACTCAGGCAATACTGGACGGGAGCCGGGCGTGCTCGCGGATGGCCGCCGCCAGCTCGGCGGGAGTCCCGACATCGCGGTACCGCCCCGCCGGGAACTCGATCCCTTCGACGTGGAGCCCGGCCTCGACGGCGGACCGCACCACGGTGCCGATCTGGAACTCCCCTCTGTCAGACGGCGCGTTCCGCACGGCCTCATGGAGGAATCGGGTAAAAACCGGGCTCCAGACCGCGATCAGCCAGTTGTAGCGCAGCGCCGTGCTCTCCGGCCGCACCTCGACGCGGACCACCCGGCCGTCCTCCCCAAGCTCGACCATGTCGGTGGAGCGAAACCGCTCGGTCGGGAAGAGCCCGAGGACGAGGTCGGCCCCCGTCGTCGCCTGCCGCGCGATCAGGGGAGCGTAGGCGTCTGCCGGCTCGAAGATCACGTCCGGGAATCCAAGAGCCACGATCGACTCCTCGACGAACGGGAACGCCCGGTCGAGCGTCTCCGGCACGCTCCGCGATCCGGGAATCGACAGATAGGCGAGCGCCACGTCCGCGATCTCCCCCGTCCCGAAGTAGCGGGGAACGTCCTGCTTGGATTCATGGAGCACCATGAAGACCCGCCGCACCCCAGCCGTCCGGAACCGCTCCAGCAGATAGTGCCCCGCCACCTTGGGAGCCGGCCCGCGAGAGGTCTCCCGGAAGCCGATCGGCAGCAACTCTTTGCTGCACGGCAGCGGTCCCAGCCGCTCGGCCCGGCCGGCGGCGGGAATGAGGCCGACGAGGGGCAAATCGTTCAAAGCTGGGGCGGCAGGAGTTGTGCGCCGTGGACCACGGCGAGAATATCGATCTGGTTTGCCATGACGCGATAGATGATCCGGTACGGCTTCTCGATAAGCTCTCGAATGTCGGGCATCTCATATTCCGGCACCAAGCGGCCCGATTCGGGGAAATCACCGATCTGCTGGGATCGCCTCGTCAGGCGGTCAACCATCCTCTGAGCGTAGAAAGCCGAATCCCGAGCGATGTAATCGTAGATGCCAATCAATTGCGAGATGGCATTGTCAGTCCAGAGGACTCTCACCTGGGCAGCCCAAACCTGGCCCTGACCTCGTCCACGCTCACGGTCCGCCCGGCTTCGCTGTCCCGAAGGCCCGCCTCGATGGACTGACGGACATAGATCCTGTACATCAGGTCGTCCCAGGTCGCATCCTCTGGCAGCTCTTCGACAAGACGTTTGGCTTCATGCTTGATCTTGGTGCTTTCCATGTTCCCCTCTCGTGGCGGCGGCTAAGACTTACGCTCTAGCATTGCCTCTGTTTGCCAGAACGTCAAACCCCTTTGCCATTCGCGGCAACTCTCCGATGCTAGCACCCGGAGTAAGATCCCGCCCCATGACCGAGCCAGCCGCCTACGAGTACCTCACCCGCAAGGAGGCCGACATGGCTTTCAAGCGGCGGGCATGGACGATCTTCGAGTGGCTGGGGCCGACGGACGGCCAGACGATCCTCGACTGCGGCTGCGGCCGCGGGTTCTACCTCAAGATGTTGCGCCACCTGGGGACCGCCCGGCTCTTCGGGGTCGATCTGGAGCTCCCCTATCTCCGCAAGGCGCGCCGCAACACGGCCCACCTGCCGGCGGTGCTGGTGGGCAACGCCTCGATCTACGACCTCCCCTTCCCGGACGAGACCTTCGACGCCGTCATCCTCTCCGAGATCCTGGAGCACGTCGACCGCGACGTGGACGCCCTCCGTGAGATCCGCCGCGTCCTCAAACCGGGCGGTTTGGCCCTCCTCACCGTGCCCCACGCGAACTACCCCTTCTGGTGGGACCCGATCAACAAGACCCTGGAGACGCTCTTCCACACCCACATCGGCCGGGGCCCGCTCGCCGGCATCTGGGCCTTTCACGTCCGCCTCTACACGCCGGAGAAGTTGCGGCAGGCGGCGCTCGCGGCGGGCTTCGAGGTCGAGGAGGAGCGCTCCTTCACCCATCACGCCTTCCCGTTCGTCCACAATCTGCTCTACGGGCTCGGCAAGCCGCTCCTCGAGTCCGGGATCTTCGGACGGGGTCTTGCGGATGTGGCGGACCGCGGCAGCTTCGATCAGGACGGCGGCAGCCCGCTCCACCCGGTCAATCTGGGGCTCAAAGTTCTGAACCGGATCGACCGCGGGAACCGGATGAACGAGCCGCCGGGGCGCTCGACGGTGAATCTATGTTTGAAGGC
>JBDSHF010000210.1:0-4967 GCA_039918595.1 Thermoanaerobaculia bacterium | reverse complement strand
GGGTGATCCTCGACGTCTCGCCCATGAAGCGCGTGTACTACGACGCGGACCGGGGCGCCGTGGCCGTGGAGTGCGGCGCGACGGTGGGCGAGACCTTCCGGGCGCTGTTCGAGACATGGGGAGTGGTGATCCCGCTCGGCGAGCATCCGGACATCGGCATGGGCGGGCACGTGGCCGGCGGCGCCTTCGGCTTTCTCTGCCGCCAGCTCGGTCTGGCGGCGGATTACCTCTATGCCGTCGAGGTGGTCACCGTGAACGAGGGCGGACAGGCGAGCCCCGTGGTGGCGACCCGGGAGAGCTCCGACCCGCATCGCGACCTCTGGTGGGCGCATACCGGCGGGGGCGGCGGCAACTTCGGCGTCGTCACCCGCTACTGGTTCCGCTCGCCTGACGCATCCGG
The DNA here is from genome assembly GCA_039918595.1 of Thermoanaerobaculia bacterium. Classification (GTDB taxonomy): domain Bacteria; phylum Acidobacteriota; class Thermoanaerobaculia; order Multivoradales; family UBA5704; genus DATARR01. The sequence goes on along the minus strand of JBDSHF010000210.1, from coordinate 4,567 downwards.
CGAGGATCCCGCCAGGCTGTTGCCCCGCGCGCCGGAGTCGATCACGACCTTCAAGGCGGAATGGAACTGGAGCGACATCGACGAGCCGGCCTTCCTGCGAATCCTCCAGAACCACGGCGTCTGGTGCGAGCGAAACAGCGGCGCCGATTCTCCGCACGCCTCTCTCTGGGCCCTGTTGGAGATTCATCGCAAGCAGTTCGGAAAGATCATCGTCCGCGGTGTGAGCACGGCCGGCGACGGCGCCGAGCGGCAGGTGGAGGATCATCTGGCGATGCTGAGCGAAGGAGGCATCGCACCGCACGGCCGGGAGCTCGCGCGGATGTCCTGGCTCGAGTTCGCCCTGAACCCGTTGCCCGACCTGTTCGCCGCGCCGCCGGGCGGGGTGAGCGTCAAGGTGAAGGACGCATTGCTCAGGAAACGGTTCACGGATCGCCAGATCGGCGTCGCGTACGAGTATCTGACCCGCGCCGACCACGACATCATGGGCGGGATGCTGGGACTCGCAACCTACGGCGGGCGAATCAACACCGTCGCGCGCGACGCGACCGCCGCCGCCCAACGCGATTCGATTCTCGACATCGCCTGCACCACGGGCTGGCTGGATCCAGGGGAAGAGGCGAAGAATCTGGCCTGGGTGCGGGCGTTCTACAAGGATCTGTTCGCGGAGACCGGGGGCGTCCCGGTCCCGGGCGAGGCGTACGACGGGGCCTTCATCAATCATCCCGACACCGACCTCGCGGACCCGGCCTTGAATACATCAGGCGTGCCGTGGCACACCTTGTATTACAAAGAGAACTACCCGCGCCTGCAGCAAATCAAGGCGCGGTGGGACCCGCGGAATGTCTTCCGGCATGCGTTGTCGATTCGGGTGGGATGAGAGAGTCACCGTCTCGCCCCCCGGGGCTTCAGCCATGCCATTACACACATCTCCCATCTCTGGGCTGCCGGCCCCGCCCGGGCATCAATGCCCGGGCTACGCTCCAAAAGAGAAGCCGGCTGAAGCCGACTCAAGGGAACTCCATGTATTTTGAGCCGGCTTCAGCCGGCTTTTCGTTTCCAGCGTAGCCCGGGCATTGATGCCCGGGCGGGGGGCCCGAGCGGGCCGGAGAGGTTGACGGATCCATGGAGCTCAGCGAGCTGGTGCAAATCCGGTTGGTGACGATTGGGGTAGCCCTGATTTTTGTCGCGATCTGGACCCGCGGCATCGTCGGTGGCCGGCGGCGGCAGGCCCATTTCGCGGCTCTCGCGCGGTCGTTCGGCGGCAGGGTGACACGCGAGGGAAAGTTCCTGTCGCGCTTCCTGGCCGAAATCGACGGGCGGACCTTCGACGTACGCTTCCAGCACATCGGCGGAGGGGGCAGTGGTGGCGGGTGGACACCCGACTGGTATGTGGTCACGGAGGTAGCGTTACAGGGGGTCTCCGATCTGCACAGCGCGGAGATTCGGGCGCGCGGGAGGCGCCCTGGAGCCGTCGAGCCGCGCGAATCCGATTTCGAGAAGCACTTCACCGTAAGAGACGCTGGATATCCTCTTCGCCAGGGCTGGCTGAATGACCGCGTGCGCGGCGCGATCTATCACTTTTACGCGCTCGAGCTGCCGCCCGATCCGCTCGGCATCGAGGAGGGGCGCCTGATCCATCGGGCGCATCTCCCGGTGCGGCGGCTCGACAGCTCCCTCCTGCGAGAGCTCCTCACGCGACAGGCGGCGGTCGCCGCTGCCCTCGAGCGTGCTCTTTGATCCCGGGCCGCGCTCCCCGGACGACGACCCCCACCATCTGCTAGATTGCTTTTTCACGGGGCGCCATAGCAGATGGCGCCCCCACCCTGGCGCCTCCCATTGAGTCAGGACAAGACAGAGCCGTGAAGGTCCAGGCGATTCGACAAAGGTTCGTCATCGCATAGGATACGCGCATGGCATCGATCCGACCCTTCCGAGCCCTGCGCCCCGCGGCCGATGTGGCTGCCCGCGTCTCCTCCGTCCCGTACGACGTCGTCAACACCGAGGAGGCGCGGGCGCAGGCGGATGGCAATCCGCTCAGCTTCCTCCACGTCACCCGTCCCGAGATCGACCTTCCCGCCGGCACCGATCCCCATGCGGACCCGGTCTATGCGCAGGCGGTGCGGAGCTTCGAGGAGCTGCGGCGCGCGGCGCCGCTGACTCTCGATCCCGAGCCGGGCTACTACTTCTACCGGCTCCGCGCCGGCGATCACGAGCAGACCGGGCTCGCGGCCTGCTACTCGCTCGACGAGTACGAGCAGGGCCTGATCAAGAGGCACGAGCTCACCCGGCGCGACAAGGAGGACGACCGTACGCGCCACATGATCGACCTGCGGGCCCAGACCGGGGTGGTGTTCCTCACTTATCACGCCTCGGCCGAGGTGGACGAGATCGCGCGGCGCGCCTGCGCGGCGTCCCCGCTCTACGACTTCACGGCCGAGGACGGGGTGGCGCACACCCTCTGGCGGGTCAGTGGCTCCGATGCCGACGCCCTCACCGCCGCCTTCGCCCGCGTCCCCGCGCTCTACATCGCCGACGGCCATCACCGGGCGGCGAGCGCCGCACGGACGCGGGAGGCCCTGCGCGGCAAGGAGGGCACCGGGGAGTTCGACACCGTGCTCGCCGTCGCCTTCCCCGACGACCAGGTGCGGATCCTCCCCTACAACCGCATCGTGAAGGATCTGGCGGGCCGCTCGCCGGCGGAGTTTCTCGAGGCGGTGCGGGCGAAGCTGCCCGTGCGTCCGGGCGCGTCGTCACCGTTGCGCAAGGGAGAGGCCTCGATGTACCTCGACGGCCGCTGGTACACGCTCGAGCTGGACGCGGCGCGCCAGGAAGGCGCCGGCCGGATCGACCAGCTCGACGTCTCGATCCTGCAGCGGGCGGTGCTCGCGGATCTGCTGAAGATCGGGGACGTGCGCTCGGACCCGCGCATCGACTTCATCGGCGGCGCGCGCGGCACGGCGGCGCTGGAGCAGGCGGTCGACGGCGGCCGCGCGGCGGTCGCGTTCTCGCTGTTCCCGGTGACCATGGACGACCTGATGGCGATCTCGGACACCGGTGGCATCATGCCGCCCAAGTCGACCTGGTTCGAGCCCAAGCTCCGCGACGGCTTGCTCGTGCATCTGATCTAGAGGCGGGGGCCAGCGGGAGAGTATCGCCCCTTCGGGGCTGACCCTCACTCCCCAACCCTCTCTCCCAGCCTCCCCCCCGGCCGCCGGGAGAGAGGGGCTTTCAGATCGGTTCCAGAACGTCTCCCTCTTCTCCCGTCGGGAAGGGAGGGAGGCCGGGAGAAGAGGGCTGGGGTGATGAGGGCCAGCGCCGCGCCAACGGAATCTGACAAGGTAGAAGCTCTAGCGGGAGGGGAATCCTGTGATGAAAGTGCTGATCGCCGACAATTTCGAGCAGAGCGGGATCGAGGGGCTCCGGGCCGCCGGCTGTGAGGTGGTCCAGCAGCCGGACCTCAAGGATGAGGCGCTGAGCCGGGCGATCGCCGAGACGCAGGCCGAGGTCCTGGTGGTGCGCAGCACCAAGGTCACCGAGGCGATGCTCAACGCCGGCCGGCTGGCGCTCGTGGTGCGCGCCGGCGCGGGATACAACACGATCGACGTGGCGGCGGCCTCGCGCCGCGGCATCTACGTGTCGAACTGCCCGGGCAAGAACTCGGTCGCGGTGGCCGAGCTGACGATGGCGCTGATCCTGGCGCTCGACCGCCGGGTGCCGGACAACGTGGCCGAGCTGCGCGCCGGCCGGTGGAACAAAAAGGAGTATTCGCAGGCGCGGGGGCTTCAGGGGCAGACCCTGGGCCTGCTCGGCGCCGGCAACATCGCCGCCGAGGTGATCCGCCGCGCCGCCGCCTTCGGCCTCGACGTGGTGCTCTGGAGCCGGCGGTTCGACGGCGAGGACCGCCCCCTTTCCGAGGAGGAGGCGCGGGAGCTCGGGCTCGCCGGCTCCTCGCGGGTCACGCTGGCGCCATCGCCCGCCGAGGTGGCCGCGCGCTGCGACATTCTCAGCGTGCACCTGGCGCTCAAGCCCGAGACCCGGGGGATCGTCGACGCCGCGCTGCTCGCGAGGCTGAAACCGGGCGCCATGGTGATCAACACCTCCCGCGGCGAGATGGTCGATGCCCAGGCGCTGGCCACGGCCGTCCAGGAGAAGGGCCTGCGCGTGGGCCTCGACGTCTTCGCCGCCGAGCCGGCCGCCGCCACCGGTGAGATGAGCGATCCGCTCCTCGCCCTGCCGGGGGTCTACGGCACGCATCACATCGGCGCCTCGACCGCGCAGGCGCAGGAGGCGATCGCCGCCGAGACGGTCCGCATCGTCCGCACCTATATGGAGACGGGCAAGGTGCCCAACGTCGTGAACCTGGCCCGCAAGACCCCCGCCTCGCACATGCTGGTCGTCCGGCACCGCGACCGCCCGGGCGTCCTGGCGCACGTCTTCGAGCACCTGCGCGCGGGGAACGTGAACGTCCAGGAGACGGAGAACATCGTTTTCGAGGGGGCCGAGGCCGCCGTGGCCCGCATCAACCTCGACCACCTGCCCGCGCCGGCGGTCCTGGACGAGATCCGCG
>JBDSHF010000209.1:0-13025 GCA_039918595.1 Thermoanaerobaculia bacterium | reverse complement strand
TCGCTTCCAGGATGACGTTCGGCAGGCCGTCCACGTTCCCCTTGCCGTCGTGCACGGCCGGCAGCACGAAGAGGTCCGCCGCCCGGTAGAGGTCCGGCAGGGTGTCGCGCAGCACCGGCCCCGGGAGATGGACCCGCTCGCCCCAGGGCCGCGCCGCCTCGCGGAACCGCTCGAGCAGGTCGCCGCCGCCGGCGAGCACCACCCGCAGCTCCGGAAACTCCGCCAGCAGCGCCGGCAGGATCTCGATCAGCACCTGGAACCCCTTCTTGGTTGCCATCCGGCCGACGCCGAGGAGGAGCGGCGCTTCCTCCGGAATCCCCAGCCGCCGGCGCCAGAGGGGGCGCCGTTCCGGCGCCGGGGAGAAGGTGGCGACATCCACCCCGTAGGGGATTACCCGCGAACGCTCGGCCGGGAACCCCAGCGCCCGCACCCGGTCCACCAGCTCGGGCGAGCAGCCGGTCAGCAGACGGGCCCGCGACAGCGCCCAGCGGGCGAACGTCCGCACCCCGGCCTTCTCGGCCAGGAACACGTCGCTGCCGTGGAGCCCGATGGCGAGCGGCGCCCTGGCCTGTCCCGCCGGCGGCCCCGCCGCCGCCGCCACGATCCCGTTGGGCACGATCCAGTGGGCGTGGACGAGATCGAACCGCCGCCGCCCGAGCTGGCGGCGGACCGCCCGGCGCGCCGCGAGGGCATAGAGCGGCGCGGCGAGCGCCGCCGCCCCCTTCACCCGCTCGTCCGCCTCCAGGCTGCGGCCGTAGCCCAGCACCTCGCGGCGCTCCGGGGCGTAGCGGAAGGAGACGACCTCCACGCCGCCGTCGTCCCAGGCGGCGGCTACCCCTTCGGCGTGCGGGGTCAGCACGGTCAGCCGGTCGCCGCCGCGGACCAGCGCGCGGGCGAGATCGCGGATGAACGGACCGGCCGTGTCCCCCTCGAAACGGGGATAGGTCTGGGTGAGGAAGAGAAGTTGGAGGGGGCTCTCGCCCCTCACTCCAGCCATTCCTTGATCGAATAGCTGTCGCGGCGGCGGAAGCTCTTGAAGGTGATCATCTCGCCGATCAGGCCCGTCGTCAGCACCTGAATGCCGAGCACCATCAGCAGGATGCCGAGCTGGAGCAGCGGCCGGTTGCCGAGATGCCCGCCGCCGAACCAGAGGATGGCGAGATAGGAGTCGATGCCGAACCCGCCGACCAGGAACAGCAGCCCGACGGCGCCGAAGAGATGGAGCGGCCGCCGCGTATAGCGGGTGATGAAGAGCACCGTGATCAGGTCGAGGAGCCCCTTGTAGAAGCGGTCCCAACCGTATTTGCTGATGCCGTGCCGCCGCGGGTGATGGGTGACCTCGATCTCGCCGACCGCGAACCCCCGCCGGCTCGCCAGCACCGGGATGTAGCGGTGGAGCTCGCCATAGACCGAGATCTCCGCCAGCACCTCCCGGCGGTAGGCCTTGAAGCCGCAGTTGAAATCATGGAGATCGACCTGCGCCAGCGCCCGCGTCACCCAGTTGAACAGGCGTGACGGGAGGGTCTTGCTCATCGGATCGTGCCGCCGCCGCTTCCAGCCGGAGACGAGGTCGAGATCACCCTCCTCCAGGGTGGCCAGGAAGCGGGGGATCTCGTCCGGATCGTCCTGCAGGTCGCCGTCCATGGTGATGATGACGCGGCCGAGCGAGTGGTCGAAACCGGCGGAGAGGGCCGCGGCCTTGCCGAAATTGCGCCGCAGCCGGACCAGCTTGACCCGGGGGTCGCGCGTCCGGGCCTCGCGGACCCGCTTGGGCGTGCCGTCGCCCGAGCCGTCGTCGACGAAGACGATCTCGAAGCTCTTGCCCAGCCGCTCGAGGACGGCGGCCACCCGGGCGGCCAGCTCCGCCACCGAATCCGCCTCGTCGCGCACCGGGACGATCACCGTGACGTCGAGCTCACTCGGCTCGGGCGACGTCTCCACGGGAGGACGGATCGGGATCGGCTGGCTGGTCATCGGCCCGCATTGTAACAGGCAGCCCTAGGATCACCTCTATAATCCCCGCCCATGCAGCGCTTCGGAAGCTGGGCCGTGCTCGGCCTGCTCCTGGCGGCGACGCTGGCCGGGGCGCTGACCTTCGACCGGCGGAGCTGGCCGGGACAGGTCGGCGACGAGGCCACCTACCTCATGCAGGCCCAGAGTCTGGCCTGGGACTTCGACCTTCGCTACTCGCGGCGGGATTACGACCGCTTCGTCGAGCAGTGGGGGACGAAACCCGACGGACTGATCCTGCAGAGCGGCGACGGCGGCCGCACGCTCGTCTACGCCAAGCCCGCCTCCTATGCGCTCTGGATCGCTCCTTTCCTGCGCCTCTCCCCCACACGGGGCGCCGCGATCGCCAACGTTCTGCTCCTGGCTCTCGCCGCCGTCCTCGCCGCGCGCACCCTCGAGCGGCGCCTCGGCCCCGCCGCCCCGCTCTGGGTGGCGGTCTGGATCTTCGGCTCGGTCGCCTTCGCCTACGTCTTCTGGGCCCACGCCGATCTCTTCCTGATGAGCCTCGCGGCGATCGCCCTCGCCCTCGCCTACGGCGCTCCCGCCAAGGACGCCGAGGAATCCCACGGCCGGGCGGCTCTGCGCTGGCTCGCCGCCGGCCTTCTCCTCGGCCTGGTCCTCGCCGCCCGTCCGTTCTACGGCACCCTGCTGGTGCCCGCTGCATTGGCCGCGATATCCGCGCCGGCGCCGCGGCGGAGCCTGGGGATCGCCGCCCTCGCGGCCGGAGCGATCGTCGCCGTGCTCGGCTCCGGCCTCACCCATCTGGCCGAGACGGACTCCTGGACCCCCTACTCCGGCGAGCGCCAGAGCTTCGACGCCACGTCCGGCTTCCCCGAGGTCGATCTCCCCCCGGGGAGCTGGCAGCAGCGGGGCGCCGGGCGCGGCAACCGCTCCTGGCTGCCGTCGGACATGGTCGGACCCCGGCTGACGGCGTGGAACGCGCTCTACTTCCTGGCCGGGCGGGACGTGGGGGTCCTCCCTTACTTCCTGCCGTTCCTGCTGGGGCTCGCCGCCTTCCGCCGGGGCGAGGGGCGGGGCGCGCTGATTCTCGCGGCGCTCGCGGCCATGGCCTGCTTCCTCCTCACCCGGCCGTTCAACTTCTACGGCGGCGGCGGCGCGATCGCCAACCGCTATTTCCTGCCGGTCTACCCCGCCTTCTGGTTCGCCGCCGGCCGGCCCGCCCGCGCCTGGTGGGGGCTGCTGGCGGCAGCGCTCGCCGCGCCCTTCCTGCTCGCCCTCTGGCGCGAGCCGCGCGCCTTCCTCCTCGACGAGAGCAACGGCTACCGCTACGTCACCAGCGCCGCCCGTCGCCTGCTCCCCTACGAGACCACCCAGTCGCACCTGAAGCCCTCCGGCGGCGAGGACGTCACCCACAACAGCCTCTGGATCAAGCCGCTCTCGACCAGCCTCCGTCCCGAGGCGAACGGCGCGCTCCTCCGGCTCGGCCCCGCCGGCCGCGGCGAGCTCCTGGTGGGCAGCTCCCACCCCCTCCCCGGCCTGCGGATGATCGTCGATCCCCCGGCGCCGCCGAGGATCGGCGTCTCCGGCGCCGAGGTGAGCGCCAGCCACCCCCGGCCGCGCGGCGGCTCCGTCCTCCTGCTCCGGCTCCAGGGCCCCCGCGCCGTCCACCGGATGTGGTGGAGCGAGAATGAGAATCCGGTCTACCTCTACCAGCTCCGCCTGGACGCGCCGGCGGGCTTCGCCTTCCAGCTCCAGCCGCTGGCCCGGACCCCCTGACCCCATGCGCAAGAAACTGGCCCTCTCCGCCGTCTCGTTCCTGATCACCCTCCTCGTCGCCGAGGGCGCCATGCGCCTGCTCGGCGTCGGCGCCGGCGGCCGGGGCTCCTCCTGGTTCGCCGGCGGCAATCACCCGCGCTTTCTCTTCCAGCCCGACCCGGCGAGCGTCTACACGCTCCGCCCCGGCTTCCGCGGCCGGGAGATCGCGCTGGGCGGGGAGTTCGACGTGCCGGTCGCCATGGACGGGCAGGGATTGCGCGCCCAGCCTCACACCGCTCCGCCCCACCCCCGCGTGCTGGCGGTCGGCGACTCGATGACCTTCGGCGAGGGGGTAACAGACGCTCAGACCTACTCGGCGGTGCTCGAGCGGACGCTCGGGGTGCGCGTCGACAACGCCGGCGTGCCGGGCTACAGCAGCACGCAGATGCTCGGGCATCTGCGCCGCTACCTCCCCGCTCTCCGCCCGGATGTGGTGGTGATGACCCTCTCCCCGCTCTGGGACCGCCAGCGTTGCGCCTCCCCCTTCGTCTACAAGGATGGCTACATCGTGGGCCAGGGGTACGCCGACCGCCTCGTCCTGCTGGACGGCAATCTCTATCTGCGCGAGACCCGCCTCCCCGTCCTCGGCACCGCGACGGCCTACGCCGAGCGCTACTCGAACCTGATGCGGCTGGCGATCCCCGCCTTGGCGGGCGCCGCCCGCGGCGTGGTCCGTCCCCGGCATAAGGAGGCCCTGGACCCCGCGGACGTCGAGCCCACCGCCCGCAACCTCCAGGCGGCCCAGAAGCTCGCCAACCGCTCCGGCGCCCGCTTCCTGGCCGTGCTGATCGACGATCGGGGGGAAGAGTTCCGCCGCGACCGCCAGCTCCTCGAAAAACGCCTGCGGGAGCTCGGCATCCCCTGGGTGGCCGCCGACGACCTGCTGCCCGGCGCGAGTTGGCCGGGTCTGCGCTACCCGCGCGACACCCACTGGAACGCCGCCGGCCACGAAGCGGTGGGAAAAGCGCTGGCGCCGCGGATCAGGCCGCTCCTCGCGGCGCTCGTAAAAAATCCTTCCTGAAAGGCGATTCCCGGCGGGAAGGATCCCACCGGGAGTCGATCCGTAAAGGTTTCTCTTACTTCTTCGCGGGGGCGAGGCTGCTGTCGAATTCCGCCGGCGTGATCGAACCGTCGTGGTTCTTGTCCGCCAGAGCGAATCCGGCCTTCACGATGCCGGCCTCGTCCTTGCTCGCGGTCTTGAGGCCCTTGGTCTTCACGTTCTTGAGCCAGTCCGTCTGCTTCCCAGCCCACGCTTCGGCCTCGGCGGCCGAGATCTTGCCGTCATGGTCCGTGTCGACCTCGTCGAACCGCCCCTTCGCCGCCGACTTGGCCGCAGCCGTGGAGCAGGTGGGATAGAAACTGCACGAGTTCGGCACCACGTAGGCGTACTCGCCGCACTGAGTGTTGCAGTTGCAACCGAAGGTGTTGCACACCGGCGTGTTCGGGCCGCCGACACACTGGCTGCTGCTGGAGATGGCGTACGGGCAGACCACCGCCGTGCAGCAGGCCGCGGCCGGTCCGGCGAACAGGACCAGGGCGGCGGCGAACAGGCAGGCCGTGATACCCAGCGCCTTGAACGAGAAACTCTTGTCAACCGTGAACGATCGATTCATCAGCGTTACCCTCCTTGTGGTTGGACCAGAAAAACCGGCTCAGATAATCTGATCTTTAGCAATTCGGATGCCACAAGGAATTCGCAGTTCTCTCCAGGACGGAGAGCGGGATGGCCAGTTTCCCGACACGTCACTGACATGTCAGTGACGTGTCGGCTGGAGCGGCAGCCTGTTCTGCCGGTTATGGCCTACTTGTACGCCTCGACGTGGACGTTGGCGTACTTCCAGCCGTATGAGGCCACCTCGTTGGGCTCCTTGTCGGGATAGAACCCCATGTCGACGAGGAACTTGGCGCCGGTCTTGACGGTATAGGACCTGACGTTCGGGCGGCTGGAGAGAGTGACCTTGACCTGCCCCGTCGTCGTGTCGGTGACCGTGATCGTGTACTTGTTGCCGGCCATGTCATAGTCATTGTCGACGTGATAGGTGTGGCCGACGATCGCCTTGAACGGCTGGATGATCTTGATCTTCTGGGGGTGCGTCAGGCCGATGCCGTGACGGCCGAACGCCTGGTCCCGGCCGGGTCCGAGGAAATACAGGAGCCCTGGCATGTCGATGTTCTTGTCGATGACGAACCAGTAGATCAGGTGCTTGCCGCGCGGCAGCTTGGCGTTCCAGTTGGCGACCGTGACGTCGATCGAGAGCCGCAGCCGCTTGGCGACGCCGGCGGGGGCGGGAAAGCTGACGCGTCCGACCGGCGCTCCCGGCGGCGGCGCGGGGATGTGGACGATGCCCGGGGCGTCGAAGCAGACCGCGCCCGCCGGGCAGGTCTCCACCTTGGCGGGCAGCACCAGGGCGCCGTCCAGGTTCCCCTCGGGGGTCACCACGTCGAGCTTGCCGGTACCGGCGTCGGCCAGCAGGGCGTAGGCGGAGAAGTCCCGGTCGCAGGAGACCGTCGCCTGCGTCTCGGTCAGGCGGCTCACCTTGCCCTCGAACGCGTTGAGGAACGGACGGCTCTCCCCCGCTCGCAAGGTCAGGGACATCACCGGGGCGAGGCTGGCGCCGTCGCCCGTGGCCAGCGCGAGCGTGCAGCGGTTGTCGGTCTTCGCGAGATTGACCAGAGCCAGGTTGGCCGCGATCGACTCTGAGGCGAACAGACCGCGAAGAGACAGGGTCTGACCGCCCTGGAACGCGCTCTCTCCGGCCGGCGCGGCGGCAACCAGGGCCTTGGTAGCGGCCTCGGGAGTCAAGGAAAACGGCCGGTCGACAGCTCCGGCGTGCGCAACGCCGGCTGTGCAAAGTGCGAGCAGAAGGCTATGAAGGACAGTCCTGGACATGCGGTCTCCTAAGGTGAAATGGATGCTTGGGCTTCAGATGCTACAGGGAGCGGAAGGATGTGTCCAGAAGCTAAAAACGCCCCACCCCCGGACCGCGGGATGGGGCGTCGAAATCGCCCAGGGTACCGTGCCCTGGCTCAGATCGCCGTCTTGCGGCGGCGGAGCGTGCTCCAGGCGGCGAGCAGCAGGAAGAACCCGAGCGCCATCAGACCCACCTCGGACAGCGTCGGAATCGGCGGGATGACCCCGCCGCCGACGACCACGAACGTGGTCGGGTCACTGGCACCGGCGGCGGCCGGGCTGTCGGTCTGAACCGTCGTCTCGTTGCTGCCGTTGAGGTCGGCGTCGTAGGAGACGCTCCCCTGGTTGCTGATCGTGGTGCCGGCGGCGACGCCGGCGTTGATGGTGGCAGTGATGGTGATCGTCACGCTGCCGGCGGCCGGAATGCTGCCGTTCCAGTTGACGGTGCTGGCCGCGGTCGTCGCCGTGCCGCTGGTGGCGTTGGCGCTGACCAGGGTGAGGCCGGCGGGCAGGGTGTCGGTGAACTCGTTGCCGGCGTTGTCGGGCGAGGCCGAGGCGCCGGTGTTCGAGATCACGATCGTGTAGGTCACCGTGCTGCCGGCCACGAAGGTGCCGCTCACGGTCTTGGTCGCCGAGAGGGTCGCGCCACCGACCGTGAACGTGGTCGGATCGTTGGCTCCCCCCACCGAAGGATCGTCGCTGGTGCCCGACGACTCGTTGGTGCCGTTCAGATCCGCGTCGAAGGCGATCGACGCCTGGTTGGAGACCACGGTGCCCTGGGCAGTGCCGGCGTTGATCGTGGCGGTGATGGTGATCGTCACGCTGCCGGCCGCCGGAATGCCGCCATTCCAGGTGACGGTGTTGGCGGCGGTCGCCGCCGTGCCGCTGGTGGCCGTGGCGCTGACCAGAGTCAGGCTGGACGGCAGAGTGTCGGTGAGCTCGTTGCCCGGGTTGTCGAGCGAGGCCGAGCCCCCCGAGTTCGAGATCACGATGGTGTAGGTCACCGTGCCGCCGGCGGTGAAGGTGCCGCTCACCGTCTTGGTCGCCGAGATCGCCGCGCTGCCGACCACGAAGGTGGTGGGATCGCTCGCGCCGGCCACGCCGGGGTCGTCGGTGGAGTTGCTGGCCTCGTTCGTGCCGTTGTTGTCGGCATCGTACGAAACGGTACCCTGATTGCTGATCGTCGTGCCTTGAGCGCCGGCGTTGACCGTCGCGGTGATCGTGATGGTGACGCTGCCGCCGAGCGGGGCCAGCACACCGTTCCAGGTGGCCGTGTTGGCCGCGGTCGCCGCCGTGCCGCTGGTGGCGCTGGCGCTGACCAGGGTCAGGCCGGCCGGCAGGATGTCGGTGAACTCGTTGCCGGCGTTGTCCGCCTGGGCGGCCGTGCCGTTGTTGGTGAGCGTCACCGTGTAGGTCACGGTGCCGCCGACGGTGAAGGTGCCGGTCACCGTCTTGGTGGCCGTCACGTTGACCGTGCCGGTGAAGCCCGCGCAGACGAAATGAACGGGGGTGACGAGGACCGACCAGGCATTGAAGCTGCCAGCGCCGGCCGGGCAGCCGCCGGCCGCCGCCGAGAACATGTCCGCGGCCAGTGCCGACCAGGTGCCCTTCGAGCTCGTGCCGTCGTACCGCGACAGGCTGCCGACGGGATCGGCCGGGCGGGTCGGATCGACGAGGACTGTCCAGGGGGAGTTGTAAACCGGCAGCCAGGACTTGGAGTATGGCGCGTCGGCGGTGGTCGCCTGCACCATGTCGTTGGTCGCGACCGCCGCGACGTCGTCGTCGATCACCATGTTGGTGATGGCCGGGCCGCCGCAGTCGGCGAGACCGTCCAGCAGAGCGACGAGGTCGGTGCCGACGCCGCCGGGCGAGCGCAGCATCACCGCCAGGTCGCCGGTGGCCGGGCTGGTGAGGCTGTCGACGCGGAAGTCGACGTCGGCGATCTCGAAGTCGTCGGTGACGTTGATCTGGTGGAAGACGCCGCGCGCCCGGTTGTCCGCGATGACGAGGTCGGGGTTCGGATCGCCCGTGTAGGTGACGACCGGATCGGTGCCGCTGCGGTTGCCCATCCGCACGCGGAAGGGGGTCGAGGTGGTGCCGAGGCTCGACGTCGTGGTGAGGGTGAAGTCGATGGCGCTGCCGCAGGCGACCGACGGGTCGACGGTGATGAGGAAGGTGTCGCCGGTCGCCGAGCCCTGCGGCGCGATCGCGCCGTAGGTCGAGCTGTTGTCGAAGATCGTCACGCCCGGCGTCGAGGTCGAGAGCGTCGCCGTGACGCTGGCCACCGCCCTGCTCGCGGCCCGCCATGGGTTGGTCAGCTTGACCGTGAGCTTGATCGGCTCTCCCGGATCGATCGCGCCGTTGTTGTTGGCGGCGCTGTCGTCGACGGTGACATCGGTGAGCGGATTGACGACGTCGAGGAAGGGGGAGCTGAACGACTCATGGATGGCCTGGTGGCTGCGCAGGTAGCGGCCCTGGACCGTGTAGGGAGTCTGGGCGCCATAGCCCAGCCCGCGGTCGGCGAAACCGGCCCAGATCGACGCCTCGTTGGCGCAGGCGTTGGTGGCGCAGTCGGCATCGACGACCGCGTCGCGGGCGTCGGTGAAGCTGGGGTTGACCGGCGTCATCTTCAGCCCGTCGGTCACCAATTGCAGCATCTTCTGGTTGCCGGTCGGCACGTCGCCGTTGGCGCCGGCGGGATCGGCGATCACCCGGCTGCGCACCTCCCACAGGCTGAGCGCCCAGAGCTCGCCCGAGTTGTGGACCTCCATCGCGCCGCCCAGGTTGACGCCGAGCGGATCCGGGGGGGAGAAGCCGCCGCTGATGTCGTTGGTGACGTCGTCGACGTCGGCCCAGGTCAGCGGGTTGACGGTGTTGTCGGTGGCGTAGGGGAACCGGCGGATGCCGAAGACATAATTGTCGAGATAAGCGAGGCCGGCGAACTTGTAGGTCGCGTAGGCGCCCGTCCCGTAGTGCCCGTTGGGGTCGTCGGCGTTGGTGCCGTTGAGCAGGGCCAGGGCGTAGAAGTCGCTCCACCCTTCGCCCATGCCGCGGGCGGGGTCCCAGTTGAGCCCCGCGGCGTTGCCGACCAGGCGGTTGCTGGTGCCGTGCGTCAGCTCGTGGATCAGGATCTCGTTGTCGATGTCGCCGTCGCGGTCGATCGTCGGACCGGTGAAGCGGAACATCTGCGCCCGGCCCGAAGTGCCGTCCGGCGGCGTCGCGAAGTTGGCGTTGTTGGTCCCGGAGCCGTCCTGCGCGTCGGCGGCGACGCGGTCGTTGCCGAGGCCCATGCCGCTGAAGTTGGTCTGCTGGAAGTTGGCGCTGGCCTCGTCGAAGCCGAGCTTGTAGAGCTGGTCGTGGTACCAGTTGGAGGCGTAGAAGAGCGAGGTCACGATGCCGCGGCGGAAGCTGTCCAGCGCGGCGCCGGTGCCGGTCGCCGTCTGGCCGGCCTCCGGGTTGCCGCCCTGCGGGGGCGGCAGGAAGCCGGTCACGAAGTCGCGCGGCGTGTTGCCGAGAAAGTCGCGGTTGCGCGCGTTGGTGTCCGGGTTACCGGTCGGCCGGCCGTTGCCGTCGAGCACGCTGGCGGCGTCCGTGTCGCAGATGTTGGCGCCGGCGCCGCCCGTACGGTCGAGGCAGGCCAGCACGTTGTTGCCCAGGGTCTGGGTCTCGTTGGCGGTGCAGACGCCGCCCGGACAGTCGTTGATCCAGCCATTCGGGCTGGCCGTCGGGTCCATGGCGGTTTGCATGCTGACGATCACCGGCGCGATCTCCGGGAACTGGGTGCCGGCGCCCGGCGTGACGCTGTTCGGCGACTGCGGCGCCGGGCTGTCCGCCGGGGTCTTGCCGTCGGCCTGCACGTAGACCCGGAAGCGCGCGTCGTGAGCCGAGGCGTACTCGCGGATGTCCTTGCGCCAGAGCACGGCGCCGGTCTCGGCGTCGACCATGGCGTACCAGTCCTGGTCGCCGGCGGTGAACACGACCAGCGACCACGCCGGCACCAGCACGCCCGGCGAGAGCGGGAAGAGCACCTGGCGGGCGGTGACCGGCCCGGCGACGAACGGATCGTTCTCTGCCAGTTGGATCCGCCCCTTATCCTCGGAAGTGACCGTGAAGGCGCCGGGAGCCGCGGTCTTGCCGTCGGCCTCGAGCAGCCGGCTCACCGCCGCGGCGGGCGTCAGAAGGTCCGCCGGCTTCACCAGCGGCGCGAACGACCGCGCGTGCGGGACCATCAGGCCGACGCTCTTCAGCAGCCGGCCGTCGCGGTCGAGGAGAAAGCGGGTCTCGCTCTGGAACACCGGCCGGCCGTCGATCTGCTGCTCCATCCGGAGCATGCGCAGCCCGCTCGCGCCGCCCGGGCTGTCGCCGAGGACGACGAGGTCGGCGACGTCGGCGGGCGAGAGCCCGTAGAGGTTGCCGTTCCTGAGCAGGAAGTCGCGCACGATGGCCTCGCTGCTGAGGCCGGGCGCGGCGCCGGTCAGCGCTCCCCGCTTGTTGACGACCGCGGCCGGGGCCCCGGTGTCGCTGGAAAGCTTCACCTCGAGGCCGGGCAGCGAGCGCTTGAGCTTCGCGGCCGCGGCGGTGATCTCCGCCGCCTGGCCGCGGAGCCCCGCGGGATCCGCGGCGGCCCGCTTGGAGGAGTCCTGAAGATTGACCCGGACATCGACCATGCGGCCGAGCGGGGATTTGCCTTTCACAGGTGGCGCCGTAATGGCCGCGAGGGGGAGAGCGCATACGAGGAGAACTACGGCTAGGATGATGCGACGGCCTGAGCCGCCCCTGAGGTCAAACAACTTGCCACCTCCTGATGGGATGTGTACGGGACCCGATCTACCTACTTTGCGGTGAGGGTAGCACGATTCCCCTCCGCCGATCCGGGCCACTTTTGTCGAGCTCCTCTTTTTTAAACATAGTAGACAATTCCCGCGGCATCATCTGTAAAAAGAAGGAGAGGAAGCGGGTCGCCTCTTCTGGGAGGGGCTTTAACGTGCCGGCGTTGAGCGGGGCTTCGCTGGTACTAAGGCCGTACCTCGTAACGAAGCGCCACCATGCCGCTCTTGTAGGCTTTGACCTCCGCCAGATGGAGGGCGATGTCTCTGTCGAGCCTCTCGAAGAATGGAATCCCATCACCAATCAAGATCGGCAGGATCGAATAGCGGACTTCGTCGGCCAGCCCGAGACGAAGGCATTCGCCGGAAACCACACCGCCCCCGACAAACCAGATGGTGCGGAACGTGGGCCGTAGATGCCCATTCACGAACCGCGCGAGATCGCCTGAGTGAAACTCGACGGTATCCCGGGTCCGTGGTAGTTCGCGACTCGTGAGCACGAAGGTGGGTTTGTCGCCGTACGCCCACCCCAGCCCCTGGGCTTCAAAACGAAGCGCGGTCTCATAGGTTCGCGATCCCATGACGTAGCAGTCGATCGTCGCGAGGAACGCCTCGACGAATCCTGGGTCCATGGTCTCCCCGCCTGCGAATTCGTCCGCGGTCTCGAGCCAGTCGACGCGCCCATCCTTGCGAGCGATGAAGCCGTCGAGGCTCGCCGCCATGTGGATCGTTACGTGAGAATCAGGATTTGCCATCGTTTCGCGGCCCTCTGGGGATACCGCCGCCGATCGACGCGGCGATCGGTGCTGCGACGAATGGAATATGTCCGATCAGTTGGATCCACCAGCGCCAGTTGATCGCGGGCGGACGGTGCAGCAGCAGCGGAATGACCACCAGCGACATCACTAGCCAGATGAAGGGCCCGTACAGAGAGGCGACCCTGGCGACTCCATACGGCGAGGCGAGCACGCGACGAATCCAAGACGACCGCAGGGCGAGAAACAGAAAAATGGCGGACCATCCGAACGCGACGCCAAAATGCATCAGAAGGCCGAGCAGGGCCGTTGACGTCCCGCCGTCAAACGCCGCCTTGCCCAGGAGCGTCGACGCGACGCCCTGAAAGAGCCGCGTCACCGTTGAGCCATAGAAGAAGACGCTCAGGATGCTCGAGAAGAGCCCGTCGATAACGCCCGTCAGCAGGCCGGCGCGCACGAGTCGAGACCAAGGATTCCGGATCATGAGGCAAATATAATACATAGGCCCGCGCGTCGGCTGGTTCTCCGGCGTGACAGCCATATTCTCGGGCCCGGCGATCTCGGGAGTGAGGCGGCTTCGAGTCCTGGATCCTGGAAGGGCTCCTACCGCCGTGCCACGGTCAGGCCCAGGTGCTTCTCGAAGGGATCGTAGCCGGGGGAGGTGTGGAGCAACGCGAAGCCCTGGTCGAGGCAGAAGGTGGCGATGCGGCACTCGACGGTGCGCACGGGGAGGCCCCGGGTTCGCAG
>JBDSHF010000208.1:0-3530 GCA_039918595.1 Thermoanaerobaculia bacterium | reverse complement strand
CAGGTGCGGCGCCACTTCCTCCAGCGCGAGCTGCGCAGCTACGACGTGATCCAGAGGACGCTCGCGAAGCTGTAGACCCGGCCGTACCGCCGCTCGCCCGGCTTATTCGCGATCCGCCCGAGTTTTTTGGAAGCCCGCCAGGGTTTTCGGGACCCGCCGAAACGTTTCAGGGAGTTCCGGAAACGTTTCAGGGAGTTCCGGAAACGTTTCGGGGAGATCCGGAAACGTTTCGGGGAGATCCGGAAACGTTTCGGGGAGATCCGGAAACGTTTCAGGGAGATCCGGAAACGTTTCAGGGAGCCTCGGAAACGTTTCAGGGAGTTCCGGAAACGTTTCAGGGAGCCTCGGAAACGTTTCAGGGAGCCTCGGAAACGTTTCAGGGAGGCTCGGAAACGTTGGCGAGACCCCGAAAAAGGCGGGCGAGACTCCGGGAAACGTCGGCGAGACTCCGTGAAACGCCGGCGAGACTCCGAAAAAGGTGGGCGAGACTCCGTGAAACGCCGGCGGACCTCTCCCATGCCGGAGGGGGCGACAGGACGGCCCCGACAGGATAGGATTCGGCCCTTGCGCGCCCGCCGCCCCTGGGGGGCTTCAGGGATTGGAATCATCGGAGTCGTGGAGAGGCCATGCAAACGTTCCAGGAGTTGATCCTCAAGCTTTCGGAGTTCTGGGCCCGGGAGGGGTGCGTGCTCCAGCAGCCGCTCGACCTCGAGGTGGGCGCCGGCACCATGCACCCCGATACCTTTCTGCGCGTCCTGGGCCCCGAGCCCTGGCGGGTGGCCTACGTACAGCCCTCGCGCCGGCCGGCCGACGGCCGCTACGGCGACAACCCGTTCCGGCTCGGCAAGCACCACCAGTTCCAGGTGATCCTCAAGCCCTCGCCGCTCGACGTGCAGCGCCTCTATGTGCGCAGCCTGGAGGCGATCGGGCTCGACCTCACCCAGCACGACCTCCGCTTCGAGGAGGACAACTGGGAGGCGCCGACGCTCGGCGCCTGGGGCGTCGGCTGGCAGGTGATGCTCGACGGCATGGAGATCACCCAGTTCACCTACTTCCAGCAGGCGGGGGGCCTGGAGCTGAAGCCGATCAGCGCCGAGATCACCTACGGCCTCGAGCGCCTCACCATGTTCCTCTCCCTCTCGCAGAGCATCTACGAGATCGACTGGGTGGAGGGGATCCCCTACGGCCAGGTCCGCAAGCAGGAGGAGTACGAGCTCTCCCGCTACTACTTCGAGGTCGCCGACGTGCCGTTCCTGCAGAACCTGTTCGACGGCTACGAGCGCGAGGCGAAACGCTGCCTGGAGGCCGGGTTGGTGCTGCCCGCCTACGAGTGCGCCCTCAAGTGCTCGCACAGCTTCAACGTGCTCGACGCCCGCGGCGCCGTCTCGGTCACCGAGCGGGTGGGATTGATGAAACGGGTGCGCGACCTCGCGGTCGGCTGCGCCAAGGCGTACGTCGAGAGCCGCGAGCAGCAGGGCTTCCCGCTGCTCAAGGGGGAGGCACGACAGGAAGTTGTGACGGAGGTGGCCGATGCCGCTCGGTGAATATCTTTTAGAGGTGAGGAGCGAGGAGATCCCGGCCCGCATGCTGGAGCCGGGGGTGAAAGAGCTGTCGACCCGCGTCTTCGAGGAGCTGATGGCCCGCGGCATCGCTCCCAGCAAGGTCGAGACCGGCTTCACGCCGCGCCGGTTGGTGCTGATCCTCTCCGGGCTGCCCGAGCGCGAGGCCGACCGCGAGGAGCAGGTGATGGGGCCGCCGGTGCGCGCCGCCTTCGGCGCCGACGGCGCGCCGACGCAGGCCCTGCTCGGCTTCGCCAAGCGGACTGGCCTGGAGCCCGACCAGCTCGCGCGGGTGACCACGGACAAGGGGGAGTACCTCGCGGCGACCAGGAAGACCACGGGGCGGGCCACGCGCGAGGTGCTGGCCGAGATCGTGCCCCGCATCCTAATCGGCATCTCCTGGGCCAAGACCATGCGGTGGGGGAGCGGCGAGGGGCCGTGGGTGCGCCCGATCCACGGCATCGTCTCCCTGCTCGACGGCGAGGTCGTGCCGTTCGACCTCTTCGGCATCGCGGCGGGCGACCTGAGCTTCGGGCACCCCACACTCTCGCCCACGGTCTTCCGCGTCGCGGGGGTCGAGGCCGTCGGGGATTATCGGCGCCACCTCGCCGCGCGCGCCATCGAGGTGAGCCCGGCCGAGCGCCGGCGCGTCCTTCAGGAGACCATGCTCGCCCGCGCCGAGGCGCTGGGCGGCCGGCTGGTCGAGGACCCGGCGCTGATCGAGAAGCTGGCGGCCATCTGCGAGATCCCCGGCGTGATGGAGGGGAAGTTCGGTGACGCCTTCCTGGAGCTGCCGGCCGAGGTGCTCGCCACCAGCCTGCGCGATCACCAGAGCGCGCTGACCGTGGCAGACCCCAACGGCGATGGCCGGCTGCTGCCGTACTTCCTGACCGTGATGGACCGGCCGGACGATCCGGCGGGGCGCGCCCGCTCCGGCAACGAGTGGGTGGTCGCCGCCCGCCTGGCCGACGCCCGCTTCTTCTACGGCGAGGACCGCAAGCAGCCGCTTAGCGGACGCGCCGAGCATCTCCAGCGCCTCAACTTCCACGAGAAGCTGGGCACCTACGCCGTGAAGACCGAGCGGATCGTGGCGCTGTCGGCCGAGATCTGCGACCAGCTCGGCTGGGGGTCGGTGAAGCCGCAAGCGGTCGACGCGGCCCGTCTGCTCAAGGTGGACCTCACCACCGAGATGGTCAAGGAGTTCACCTCGCTGCAGGGGATCATGGGTGGCATCTACGCCCGCGAGGACGGCGCTCCGGAGGAGGTCTGGCAGGCGATCTACGATCAATACATGCCGGCCTCGGCGGACGACCGCACCCCGCGCGGCCGGGCCGGGCAGGTCGTCGGCCTCGCCGACCGCATGGACACCCTGGTCGGCATCTTCGGTCTGGGGATGATCCCCACCGGCTCGAAGGACCCCTTCGGCCTGCGCCGCGCCGCGCAGGCGGTGGTGCGCATCGCCCTCGAGGGCGGGCTGCCGATCGACCTGGAGGCGGTGGCGGTCAAGTCCGCCAGCCTCTACGGCGATCGCCTCACCCGGAGCGCGGAGAAGATCCTGGAGGACCTCCGCCCGTTCCTCTACGACCGCATCCGCTACATCCTCGGCCTCGCCGGCTACGCCTACGACGAGATCGAGGCGGCGCTCGCCGCCGGCGTCAGCGATCTGCCGGACCTCAAGGCCCGGGTGGACGCCCTGCACAAGGTGCGCGGGGAGGCGGCCTTCCTCTCGGTGGTGCTGGCGGCCAAGCGCATCGCCAACATCGTCAAGGACGCGCCCGAGACGCCGGTCGACGTCTCCCTCCTGGAGGAGGCGTCGGAGAAGGAGCTCGCCGAGGCCTTCGCGGGGCTGCAAGCCGACATCGAGGAGGCGGCCGCGGCCGGCGACTACGAGCGCGGCCTGCGCCGCATCGCCGACCTCGCGCCGGTGCTCGACCGCTTCTTCGTCGAGGTGCTGGTGATGGCCGAGGACCC
>JBDSHF010000207.1:0-16546 GCA_039918595.1 Thermoanaerobaculia bacterium | reverse complement strand
AGCCGGTTCCAGTAGACCCAGCCGCCGAACGGATCGTTGAGCGGCACGCCGTCGAACAGCACCAGCGTGCGGCTGGCGCCGCTGGGTCCGAGGCCGCGGAGAGATACCCCTTGGGATGTCGGATGGGCGGTGAGGCTGCTCGACCGCCGCAGCAGGCTGAAGCCGGGGATCTGCCGAAGCTGCTCGTCGAGCGTCAGGCCCGGCGAGCGGTCGAGGTCCTCGCGGGTGAGGACGGAGGTCGGAGCGACGGCGTCGGTCAGGCGCTCCTGGGCGCGGGAGGCGGTGACGACGAGGGTGTCGCCGAAGGATTGGGGGGCGGGGGCTGACGGATTAGACGATACAGAGGGATCTTGCGGGCTGGGGCGTTCTGCCCTCCGAGGCCTCACCCTCGGTCCCTCTCCCGGGGGGAGAGGGAGGGCCTGTGTAGGCAAGGAGAGAGGATGTTGGGGAGATTTTTCCTCCCCCGGAACGGGGGAGGCCAGGAGGGGGCATTCCGGGGGAGGAAAAAATCCGATCATGCGCCCTCCCTCTCTCCCCGGGAGAGGGACCGAGGGTGAGGCCTCGGAGGGCAGGCCGCCCCGTTCCACCATGGGACCGAAAAGGGCCATCCAGGCGGCGACGATCAGGCTCAACGCGTCCATGGGGCCACATCTTCGCAGAGAATCGCATGCCTACCCGGGTATTGATGCCCGGGCGGCGCTCCGGTTCGTCATTTGCTCAGCGTATAGAGGTAGGCCGCGATGTCCCTGCCGTCCTGCTCGGTGACGCCCAACTGCGGCATGGAGGTGCCCGGCGAGACCTCCTGCGGCTCGCGGATCCACTTGAGCAGGTTCTCCGGCTGGTTGGGCAGCTTGCCGGCCAGGTAGGTGCGGCTGGCGATCCCTTCCAGCGAGGGGCCGATCTGCCCGTGGGCCCCTTCGACGCCGGGGATGGTGTGGCAGGTGGCGCAAGCGTAGCGCCGGATCGCGTCCGGGCCACGCGACGGATCGCCGCCGGTCATCGCCGCCGCCTTCTTCTGGATGTCTTCCGAGCTCTTGCCGCACCCCGACGGCAGGATGAGCGCCAGGGCCAGCCCGGCCGCGGCGAGCGCCTTCCTCTTGGTTCCTTCAGCCCCCATGTCCCGTCCCTCCTTCGCGTCCGCGCGTCATAGATGGGATGGGATACCACAGATGAGGGGTGAACGTCAGGAGCACCCCCAGATCAAGGGCGGCAGGAAACCCCGTCCTCTGGGTCTGACTCCCCCTGCTGGGGGGCCTGTCCGAGGGCGGTGCGCCGCCACCGCGCCGCCTCCCGGCAGCGGCCGAGCTCCCCGAGGGCCATCGCCACCGTCCGGGCGTGATCGGCGGTCGGCTGCGCCTGCCAGACCGCCTGGGCGAGCGCGAGCGCGCGGGTGCCGTCGCGCACCGATGGATCGGGGCAGGCGGCGAGGAGGCGGGCCAGGGCGTGGCTCAGCAGGCCGCTGGTGGACATCTGCTTCAGATCGTCCTCCAGCCGGCGTCGTGCCTCGGCATAACGTCCGAGGCGAACCAGCGTCTCGGCCTCGCCCAGCCGGGCGGTCTCGTCGCCCGGCGCCAGCGCCACGGCCTGCCCATACTGCTCCAGCGCTTCCGGTAGATGGCCGCCGTCGCGCAGGGCCTGGGCCAACAGGCGGCGGGCCTCGGCGTCCTCCGGCCGGGCCGCGACCACCATCTCCAGGTGGGGCCGTGCCTCGGTGGGAGCGCTCCCGGCGAGCAGCGAGCCGAGATTGAAATGGGCCGTGACGTTCGACGGGTCGAGGCGGAGGGCTTCGCGGAGCTGCTCGGCGGCCCCGGCGCGATCCCCGGCGGATGCCAGGACCGAGCCGAGGTTGACCCGCGCCTCCACGCTCTCCGGCCGGGCGGCCAGGGCCTTGCGAAATTCCTGGGCCGCGTCCGCGTAGCGCCCGGCCTGGGCGGCCACCCGGCCGCGCATCAATGCCACGCGCTCCCCGAGACGCAGGTCCGCCACGCCGTCCAGCAGCGGATCGGGGGCCTTCAGCCCCACCTGGCCGGCCCGCGCCAGATGCTCCTCGGCCCGGGCGCGGTCGTTCAGGCCCCGGTAGGCCAGGGCCAGCGGGTAGTGAAGGCGGTTCGCCGCCGGCACCGCGGCGAGGGCCGCCTCGAAATGCTCCACGGCGGCCTTGAAGTCCCGCCGCGCCAGGGCTGCCTGGCCGAGCAGGGAGCGCGCGGCGGCGTTCGTGGCCGGAACGGAGGCTGCCTTCTTGAGAGCGGCCTCGGCGTTGTCCAGCCGCCCCTGGAGCAGGCGGATCTCCCCCAGATGGACCCAGCCGGCGGCGGCGCTGGGAGAGATGCCGGGGGACATCTCCAGGGCGCGGGCAAAAGCGGCCGCCGCGTCGTCGAGCCGGCCGGCGGCCTGATCGGCGGCGCCCAGCAGGTAGGGCCAGCGGGGATCGCCGGGTTCGAGGGCCGCGGCGGCGCGGAAGCGGTCCGCCGCCGCATCGTTGAAGCCGTAGGCGAGATAGACCTGCCCGAGGTCGCCCGGGGCGCCGAGGGTCCGCATCTCCGCGATTTGCGCCGCCACGGCGGGCTCCAGGCCGGAGAGATCCGGGGGGTTCGCCGGAGCTCCGAGTGCCAGCACCAGGGCGAGGACGAGCGCGTTCATTTCGGCTCCTTCTTCCCTGTGCCGCAGACGAGGGTGGTGTACGCCCGCGCTGGAGGCGGCGGGAAGGATTCGACGAGGCCGTCCGGCCAGACGACCCGCACCTCCGTCACCTCCGGCGCCTCCCCCAATCCCACCAAAACCCGCGGATCGCTCGCCGAGGCATAGCTGCCGTCGGTGGCAGCCCGCCGCCAGAGCGCCGGCGCGCCCTTCCGCCGCACCTCGACGCGGGCGCCGAGCATGTCGCGATCCGCTTTGGTACCTGCCAGCCGCAAGCCGATCCAGGGGGGCCGGCTCTCCATTGTGTTGACCAGCAGGCGGACCGGCCCGTCGGCATCCACCACCAGGATGTCGGTGTCGCCGTCGTTGTCGACATCGCCGAAGGCGGCCCCGCGCGACACCGCCATCTTCCGGAAGGCGGGCTCCTCCACCAACGCGAACCGGCCGCCGCCCAGATTGCGGTAGAGCTGGTCCGGCTGGGCATAGGGCGTCAGCCCCGCCCCCGAGCCGGTCGCCCCGGCGAGGTTGACCGCGCCGTTGAAGACCGCGAGGTCGAGCCGGCCGTCGCCGTCGAAGTCGAGCCAGCCGGTGCCGAACCCCGTGAAGGGGAGGCTCGGCGCGCCCAGACCCGAGCGCGCCGTGGCGTCCTCGAACAGACCGCCGCCGAGGTTGGCGTAGAAGGTGTTTGTCTCCGCCGTCAGATGGGTGATCAGGAGATCGTCGCGGCCGTCGCCGTCGGCGTCCCCGGCCGCGATCCCCATGCCGGCCTCGGGGCGGCCGGCGGCGTTGAGGGCGACGCCGGCGATGAGGCCATCCTCGCGGAAGGTGAGATTCCGCTGATTGATCCAGAGGAAGCTGGCGGCGCCGTCGTTGGCCACGAAGAGGTCGGGCCAGCCGTCGCCGTCAAAGTCGTCCGCCACCACGCCGAGCCCGGGACCCGCCTTGCGGCCGATGCCGGAGGGGAGAGAGACATCCTCGAAGGTGCCGTTCCCCCGGTTGCGGAGCAGGCGGTCCGGCACAGGCGCGAAAGCCGCGGGGCCGCAGTAGTCGCGCCGAGTGTTGGGGGCGTAGCAGCGGACGTTGTTGGCGACCGAAAAATCGACGTAGTTGAGGATATAGAGATCGAGCCAGCCGTCGCGGTCGAAATCGGCGAAGGTGGCGCCGGCGCTCCAGCGAGGGTCGTCCGCCCCGGCCCTGGCCGTGACGTCGGCGAAGGTGCCGTCGCCGTTGTTCCGCCAGAGCTGGTTCGAGCCGAAGTTGGCGAGATAGAGATCGATCCGGCCGTCGTTGTCGAAATCTCCGGTGGCGGCTCCCATCCCATATCCCGTGGCCCGGATGCCGCTCGCCGCCGTCACGTCCACGAAGCGCGGGGCGGGATTCTTTCCCCGTGGAGTGATCAGGTCGTTGCGGAACAGGCGCCCCCAGCCCGCCGGTCCGGGATCGGGAGAGCCCGGCTTGAGGGCATGCCCCTGGACCACGAAGACGTCGAGGTCGCCGTCGCCGTCATAGTCGAAGAGGGCCGCTCCGCCGCCCATGATCTCGGGGAAGTAGAGCTCGCCGCTCTGCCCGGTCGAATAGGTGAACGCCAGCCCCCATTCGGTGGCGCGGTCGACGAACAGCGCGGGGGAAGGGGCGCCTGTGGCGGGAGCGAGACCCGCCACAAAGGCGGCTAGGGCCAGGATGACCCCCTTGACCTCTCCCCTCGGCCGTGCCTCCACCGTACCGTAGAGACGTCCCAGACGATCTACGACACCGCTTCGAAGGCCACGGGGACGGCGGGGCGTCTCCTGTTGGCAGGCCACCTCCGATTGATCAGGAGGGAATGACAGTGGCCTGCCAGCCAGAGACGCCCCGCCGTTGGAAACCTCCGCAAAGTCGGCGCACATCGTCTGGGGCGTCTCTACGGTGCGGTGGCGCGATAGCCCGAGGGAGAGGTTACGGGGGTAGCAGCCTCCCCCGCCGCCCGGAACCGCCGCACGATCGCCCCCGCCGTCTCCACCTTCTCGATCCCGGCGACACTCTTGCCCGCCTGGAGGTAATCCCGGTAGGAGAAGGTCGTCGCGGAGCGCTTCAGCTTCCAGACCGACTGCAGCGCGTAGATCGTCCGCATCCAGTGCTTGGTCTTGCGGCCGCGCAGCATCCAGCGGGCGATCGGGCCGGCCTTGGTGCCGGCCTTCTCGATGTAGGGGGTGCGGATCACCGCCACCGGCACCCCCGTGATCCGCTCGGTCAGCACGATGTCGTCCGCCTCCGCCTGTACGATCGCCCGCTTGTAGTCCGCGTGGGCGGTGCACTCGGTAGTGGCGATGAAGCGGGTGCCCATCTGGACCCCGGCGTAGCCCATCTCCAGAGCGCGGACGAAGGCCTCCTCGTCGCCGACGCCGCCGGCGCAGACCACCGGCACGCCGAGATCCCCCAGCTCCGCGATCAGCGCCTCGGCGCTCTTTGGCCCGGCGTGGCCGCCCGCCCGGTTGTTGACCGCGATCAGGCCGTCCACCCCGGCCTCCAGGCCTTTCATCGCCCACTTCCGCTCGGTGGCGTCGTGATAGACGAAGCCGCCGGCCGCGTGCGCCTTCTCCACCACCCAGCGCGGATTGCCCAGCGAGGTGACGAAGAAGCGAACGCCCGCCTCGATCGCCTGATCCACGAAGCGCATCATCCGCTCCTCATAGACCTTGGAGGAGCGCTCGACGATGACGTTCATCCCTACCGGCTTTTTCGTCAGGCCGCGGATCAGCCCCATCCCGGCGCCGAGCTCGTAGCCATGGGCGTAGACCATCGACAGCGGCTGGAGGACGCCGATGCCGCCCGCCTCGGAAACCGCCGCCACCAGCTCCGGGTTGCTGCAAGGGTACATGGCGCCGCAGATCAGCGGCACCTCGATGCCGAGCTGCCGGGTGAGCGGAGTATCGAGAAATCTCTCCAACTACCGCTCCACCGCCACGCCGCGCCAGAAGGCGATGTGGTCCTTGATGTTGGCCGCCGCCGGCTTGGGGTCCGGGTAGTACCAGGCGGCGTCCGGGTTCTCCAGACCGTCCACGGCGAGGGTGTAGTAGCTCGCCGTCCCCTTCCAGCCGCAGACCGTATGCGTGTCGCTCGGCTGGAAGAATTCTTTCTTGACGGAATCGGGCGGAAAGTAGATGTTCCCCTCGACCGTCTCGTACGTGTCCGTCTCGGCGATGACCTTTCCGTTCCAGATGGCTTTCGGCATGATCTCTCCCCTCTACGATTGAGTCGTCAAGGCATGGTAACGGAAATCCACCCGCTACCACCCGCTACAATGGGTCCCGGGAGGTTGCACCGTGGACCGAAACGACCTGCTAAACCGCTACCGCCAGACCCGCTCGCTGAGCGTCCAGCTCTGTGAGCCGCTTCACCCCGAGGACTACCGCATCCAGTCGATGCCGGACGTCAGTCCGCCGTGGTGGAACCTCGGCCATACCACCTGGTTCTTTGCCAAGAACCTGCTCGAGCCGTTCGGCCTCTACTCCGCCGAGGACGCCAAGCTCGAGTTCGTCATGAACTCGTACTACGAATCGCTCGGACCCCGCATCCGCCGCGACCACCGGGGGCTGGTGACCCGGCCGAGCAACGACGAGGTCTACCGCTTCCGCGAGTCGGTGGACGGCCGAATCGAGGAGCTGCTCCGCGCCGCGCCGGACGCCGACCTCGACCGCCTCCGCTTCCTCGTCGTCACCGGCGTGCATCACGAGCAGCAGCACCAGGAGCTGCTGGTCACCGAGGTCAAGCACATCCTGGGCAGCAACATCCCCGAGTTGCGCGAGGCGTACAGCCCCGCTTCCGAGGTCGCTCGCCACGGCGCGCCCGCGGCGAGCTGGATTCCGTTCGAGGAGGGGCTCCAGGAGTTCGGCAACCTCGAGGGGGGGTGGTGCTGGGACAACGAGATGCCGGTCCACAAGGCCTGGCTCGACGGCTTCACGCTGATGAACCGCCTGGTCACCAACCGCGAATACCTGGAGTTCATGGCCGACGGCGGCTACCGCAACCCCCTGCTCTGGCTCTCGAACGGCTGGGCCAAGGTCAAGGAGCAGGGTTGGGCGGCCCCCTTCTACTGGGAAGAAGATGGCAATCACTGGAAGCTCTGGACTCTCTCCGGGGTCCGTGACGTCGATCCGGACGAGCCGGTCTGCCACGTCAGCTTCTACGAGGCGGAGGCCTATGCCCGCTGGAAGGGAGCTCGCCTCCCTACCGAGCGCGAGTGGGAGCATGCCGCCCGCGTCTCCGGCTTTCCGGGCGGCAACTTCCTCGACAGCGGCGCCCTTCACCCGGTTCCCGCCGGGACTGGAGGCTCGGGGCTGCTGCAGATGGGCGGCGATCTCTGGGAGTGGACCTCGAACCACTACGAGCCCTACCCGGGCTACCGGCCGTTCGAGGGCCCACTGGTGGAGTACAACGGGAAGTTCATGGACAACGTCCGCGTGCTGCGCGGCGGCTCCTGCGCCACCCCCGCGAATCACATCCGGGCGAGCTACCGCAACTTCTGGGCGGCGGACACCCGCTTCCAGTTCAGCGGCATCCGGCTGGCGAAGGGCGCCTGAGGTGCCCGAGGTCGTCGTCGTCGGGGGCGGCGTCATGGGCGCCAGCGTGGCCTGGCACCTCGCCGCCCGCGGCTGCCGGGACGTAGTGGTGGTCGACCGCGCCGCCGCTGCGGGCGAAGGGAGCACGGGCCGGGCGACCGGCGGCTTCCGCACGCAGTTCGCGACGCCGGTCAACATCCGCCTCTCCCTGCTCTCCCGTGAGAAGCTGCTCCGCTTCCCCGAGGAGATCGGCGCCGATTCCGGATACCGGCCGCATGGCTATCTCTTCCTGGCCGGCGACGAGGGGCAGATGGCGGCCCTGCGGTCGATCCGGCCGCTCCAGCAAAGCCTGGGCGTACCCGTCGAGGAGATCGGCCTGGAGGATGTCCGGCGGCTCAACCCGGCGGTGCGTCTCGATGGCGATTCTTTCCCTCCGATAATCGGCGGCTCCTTCTGCCCGATCGACGGGTTCATCCGGCCTCTGAACATCCTGAACGGCTACGTGGAGGCCGCGCAGCGGCTGGGAGTGCGGTTCGACTTCGGCGTCGAGGTGACCGGCTTCGCGGTCGCCAAGCGCCTGCCCGGCCGGGTGACACACGTGCAGACCACGGCCGGCCCGATCGCGGCGCGGCACGTGGTCAACGCGGCGGGCGCCTGGGCCGGCGCGCTCGGCAGGCTCGCGGGGGTCGAGATCCCGGTCTCGCCGCTCCGCCGGCAGGTGGCGCCGACCGTGCCGACGAACGTGCTCCCCGAGGAGATGCCGATGACCATCTTCCTCGAGGACGGCTTCCATCTGCGGGTGCGCGACGGCCGCGTTCTCCTCCTCTGGCCGCAGCCCCCCGCCGGCGACCCATTCGACGCCGGCTTCGACGAGAGCTGGCTCCCGGGGGTGCTCGAACGGGCCCGCGCCCATATCCCCTCTCTCCAGGACGTACCGGTGGACCGCGCCGGCTGCTGGGGGGGCCTCTACGAGATGTCGCCGGACCAGCACGCGATCCTGGGCCTGGCGCCGCGGCTGGACAACCTCTGGCTGATCAACGGCTCCTCCGGCCACGGGGTGATGCACTCCCCCGCTCTCGGCCAGCTCGTGGCGGAGATGATCCTCGACGGCAAGGCCTCTACGATCGACGCCCACGTTCTCCGTCCCTCGCGCTTTGCCGAGGGGGAGGCGATTCCGGAGTTTCATCTGCTGTAGGGCGCGCTCTGCGCACCATGAATCAAGGGCAGAGGTGCGCACAGCGCACCCTACGGATAGGTCACCACCCCAGCGTCCCCGCGGCACCTTTGAACGGCCCCACGATCTCGCGGGTGACCCAGCCGCCGTAGAAATCCCCTTCCTGCGCCTCCACCTGCTCGCCGTCGACGAGGCAGGCTTCCATGGCCTGGGGGTAGAAGGCGACGTAGCCCATCATCGGCTCGTAGATCCGGGTAGGGAGCGGGAAGTACCACGCCGCGAGCTCGGCCCGCTGGCCGTTCACCTCGAGGTCGTAGTAGCGGGCAAGCCCCTTCCACTCGCACCAGGTCGCCCGCGGATTTTCTTGCAAAAACTCCATGCGGACATCTTCAGGAGGGATGTAGTAGACCGGGGGGTGGCTGGTCTCCAGAACCCGCTTGGCCCGGCGGGTGTCGGCGATGGTTACGCCGTTGAAGCGGACTTCGATGTGTCGGAGAGAATCTTCGAGCGCGGGGGGACGGGGGTAATCCCAGACCGATTCCTGCCCCGGGCCGGGCTCGATACGCTGGATCGTCATGGGCCGAGGATAGCCTGAAAAACGCAGGGGGCGGCCTCGCGGGACCGCCCCCTTACACGACTACAGCTTGTTGGCGAGCTCCGGCTCCCGAACCTCGGCGTTCGCCGGGGTCGTCGAGCCCTGGGCCGGCTGCTGCCCCTGGGGCTGGGCCGGCTGATCCGGCTTGAGCGCGTTCATTGCCGCCTCGGGCGTCAGGTTCTGGCGCTTGGCCTCTTCCTTGACGGTGTTGGTGGCTTCCCGAGCGACGGTCTTCACCTTGTCCACCACGTTTTCAGCGGTGATCCCCTGGTGCTGGGCCTCTTCCTTGACCTTGTCGACAACGGCCTCGGCGACGTGCTTGCCCTTGTCGAGAGCTTGCTGCCCCGCTTCCTTGACGTCGTCGAGCAGGCGGTCGCGGGTCTCGCCCATCAGCTCGTCTTCCTTGTCGGTCGAGGGGACCGCGAGACCGGCGATGACGCCGAGCGCCAGGACCGCGGCGCCGACCATGAGGGGGTTCTCCTCCATGGTCTGCCAGAATCCCAGCTTGGCGCTGCGCGCCTTCTGCTTCGCCTGACCGCGGAGGGCGGAGGCCCGGTGCGCGACCTCATGGCCCATGGAGGACGCCTTGTCCGCGACCTCGTGGCCGAGCTCGGACGCGTGCTCCTTGGTCCAGTCGGCGGCGTCGCCGACCTTGCCGGTAGCGGTGGAGAGGGCATCCTTGGCACTGCCCGCGAGGTCCTTGACCTTGTCGCCGGCGGCCGACAGCATGCCCGGGCTCTCGTCGTCGGACTCATAGCCGGAGCCCGAGTAGGAGCCCGTCCCGGCGTACCCCTGCCGGTAGGAAGTGCGGCCGTAGCCGTACGCTCCCGAGTCCGCGCCACGATATTCGCCACGGGATTCACCCCGGTAACGGCCGTCGTAGGCGTCCTTGTCGCTCTTGCTGGAGGTCTCGACCAGCAGCCAGCCGAGGCCGAGGCCGACCACGGCCGCGGGCATCGGATGCTCGCGGGCGACCTGCCACAGCTTGCTGGCGCCGGTGCTGGAGCCCCCCTTGAAGAGGTTCCAGAGCTCCAGGCCGATCTCCTTGGGGGTCATCTTCGCGTCGAGAGCCGCGAAGGTCTCATCCATGTCAGACCGGGTGCGGTCGATCTCGGAGCGGATCTCTTTGGAGTTCAGCCCGCTGCCCGCGTCGAGGTCCGAAGTGCCGGTTACGAAATCTTCTCTTTGAGCCATTCTTTGTTCTCCTGCAAGCTTTGGGTGGTTCTCTGGGGAGTCAAGCTCTCTTGCTTGAGGGTCGCGAGCGCCTTCTTGATGAGGGAGTAGCCGACCGCGGCGAGGATCCCGCCGACGATCAGCGGTGCCAGCCAGACCGCTACTTCCTGGTTCATGAAGTTGTTGAGGATCGACGTCAGGCCGTAGACCGCCGCCAGCAACAGGGCGATGGCGCCGAGGAGAGCGACCGCTCCGCCGACGGCGACTTCGCCGAGGTTGGCGCCGATGCGCGAGGCCTTCTCGGACATCTCCGTCTTGGCGAGGTTCACCTCCTGCTTCAGCAGCGTGCTGGACTCCTGCGTCAGCTCCTTCAGCAACTGGCCAATGGACCGATCTTCCTTGCGTTCACCGGGTACTGCCATGGCTCAAACTCCCGTCGGCGGAGTGTAGGGCGTCATGGGAGTCGTGGGCGACGTGGACGTCGCTCCGGCGTTGGCTCCGACATTGGCTCCGCCAAAGTCGCGGTCCCGCTGCGGGGTGTAGGAAGTCCGGTTCGCCGACTGCCCCGCATAGGAGGAGCGGCCGGTGGACTGGGGATAACCGGTCCAGGCGCCGCCGTCGTAGCCGGAGCGGGTGCCCTGGCTCGGGCTCGAGGCCTTGAGGAACCGGGCCAGCATCAAGCCCGCGATCAGCGTGCCGCCGAGGAAGACCTCGGGGCGCCGCCGCGCGAAGTTCTCGGTATCGCGGACGAAGCCGCGCAGGTCGTTGTCGCGCAGGTAGCCCGAGAGCCGCTCCACCTGCTGGGCGGCGCGGTCGGCGTACTGGCCGAAGTCGCCGGCCTGCTGCCCCTCGTTGAGCTTGCGGCCGGTCTCGCGCAGCGCCTGGGCCAGCGAGCCGAGCCGCTCCGCCGCCTGGTCCTTCTGCTGACCGACCAGGTTCTGCACGTGGTCGCGCGCCTGGTTGGCCATGTCCTTGGCCTCTTCCTTGGCGTCGCTCGCCAGGGTCTTGACCTGCTCCTTGGCGTCGTGAGCGAGCTCCTGGGCCTGGGCCTTGACGCCCTGGGCGGGCGGCAACTCGTGGGACGGGTCGAGATTGGGGGTGGCCGTGTCCTGGCCGCCGACTACATCTGTTCGCTTTTCCATTGTGGTCTCCTTCCGATGTGGTTACTGCGGCCCGCTGTGCTTGAAAACTTCTTCTGAGGAGAGCACCCGGCCTCGATGTTCGAGACCGCCGCGTTCGATTCTTAGTAGAGCAAGAGGTGTGCCAGAATCGCCGAATGAATCACAACGAACGGCAAAACATTTCGAGCGGCGCCCCTTGGGAGCCGATCGTCGGTTATTCGCGGGCGGTGCGGGTGGGGCCCTACATTCACGTGGCCGGCACCACGGCCCTCGACGCGGAAGGCAACCTGGTGGGCGCCGGCGACCCCTACGCGCAGACGATCCAGATCCTGAAGAACGTGGAGGCGGCCCTTGCCAAGGCGGGGGCGCGGATGGCGGACGTGGTCCGCACCCGGATCTTCACGACCGATATCGAAAAATGGCAGGAGATCGGACGGGCGCACGGCGAGTTCTTCCGCGACATCCGCCCGGCCGCTACCATGGTGGAGATCAGCCGCCTGATCTCGCCCGACCTGCTGGTCGAGATCGAGGCGGACGCCATTCTTCCACCGCTACCCGGCCGTCACGCGAAGCTTCAGGCCTGCGCCGTGGAGGACAGCGCTTCGTAGAGCTGCTGGCGCAGCAGGGCGAGGTTGACCTCGGTCCGCGGCGCGTAGGCAGGCTCGTTGGTGGTGGCCGTTCCCTGCGCGCAATCCTTCTCCTCGTCCTCCTCCTCCGTCCCGGTGTTCGCGGTGCCTTGAGCGCACATGCCGAGACCGGGCTGCGCGAGAGCGTTGAATTTCCTGGCGGGCAGGACGTCGATCATCAAATCCCTGGACTTGAAACTCATCATCTCCTCCTTGGGCAGAGCCCATACGGCCGCGGGGCCGCGCGAGTGTTCGTCTGAAACGGATTCCGTAAGTCTACCAGATGTGTGTAGACGTCACGATCACCGATCAGCGCCACCCGCGGGGGTGATCATCCAGATGTCCCCCTCGTCGCTCGCCCGCACCGCATAGAGCGTCCGGTCGTCGGGCCCCACGGCGAACGCGGTGAAGGCGGAGTTCGCGGGCGGCTCCAGGACCAGGCTGGAGACCTTGGAACGGCGGTCGACCTGGAAGATCTTGCCTTCGTGCCGATAGAGGAGAGTGTGGCCGTCGTGGAGCCAGACGGGGACCGCGCCCACGTCGGTCAGCCGCTCGTACCCGCCGGTGGCGAACGAATAGAGGACGACGCCGGGGAGGTTGGAGCCGTCGCCGGTGCGCTCGAGGTTGCCGGCGAGGTAGGCGCCGTCCGGCGACCACGCGTTCGCCGAGAAGACCTGCCCTTCGCCGGGAGCGGGGAGCGGCCGGACCCGCCGGTCGAGCGGCTGCGCGGGGTCGATCAGCGCCGCGCTTCGGTGACCCAGGCTGACCACGAACCGGCGGCCGTCGGGGGATGGGATCGGGGTATAGAGGGGGTCGGGGGTGCCATGAGGGATGGCCTGCCGCTCGCTCCCATCTATCCGGATCGTCCAGGCGCCGTAGCTGCCGCCGCGGTCGGAGTAGAACAGGAGGCGCTGGCCGTCCGCGAGCCATTGGGGGATGCGGTCCTTGGCGGCGTCGGCGGTGAGCTGGCTCTGGCGGGTGCCGTCCGCCTTCACCAGGAAGAGATCCTCCTGCGGGGTGGAGATGTCGAAGGCGATCCACTCCCCGTCCGGCGAAACCGCGGCGGAGCGGACGGCCCGCGACCCTTGAGTCACCGGCGCTGCCTCCCCGGAGGCGCGGCGGGTCGCCGGATCGAACGCTCTCCGCTCCAGATTCGATTTCCCCTCGTCGGTGGCGTAGACGATCCGCCGGCCGTCGCGGGCGAGGCTCAGCAGCCCGGTCGACTGCGACGAGGTGGTGATCGGCTCCGGCTCTCCCAGCACCTTGCCCGTACCCTCGTCGATCGGCACCCGCCAGACGTTCATGCTGCCGCTGCGGTCCGAGACGAAATAGAGATAGCGCCCGTCGGGCGCCCAGACCGGGTTCCAGTTGACGTGATCGTCGTTGGTTACCCGGACGGGCGGCCCGCCACCGGCGGGGATCGTCCAGAGCAGGCGCCGCCCGCTCCCCTTGGGGATCCCCCAGTAGGCGATCCGCTGGCCGTGGGGGGACCAGCTCGGCTGCACCGCGTCCTCCCTGATCAGAGGCTGCTGCTGGCCGGTGGCGATGTCCACGGTCCAGAGCTGGCTGTTGAGCTTCCGCTCCAGCGGCCGCGAGACCTCCTCGGTGGCGAAGACGAGCCGGTGGCCGTCCGGCGACCAGGCGGGGTTGTAGCCGATGCCGGTGAGCCGGTGGGCGGACTCCCCCGTGGCGCCCATGATGAACAGGCCGCCCCCCTCGCGGTCGGAACGGAAGGCGATCTGCTGGCCATCGGGCGAAAAAACGGGCTGGGTGTCGTCCGCCGGGGAGTCGGGCGTAAGGTTCTGCGGGTTGCCGCCGCCGACGCGCTGGAGATAGATGTCGGCGTTGCCGTTCATCGACTTCACGTAGAGGAGGGAGCGGCCGTCCGGCGAGAGGCTCGGGAACGACTCGCGCCCTTCCTGGTCGGTCAGCCGGTTGAAGCTCAAGCCGGCGGTCGACCAGGCGCCGGCGCGGCCGCCGGCGGGACGCCGCAGGTAGATCCAGCCCGCCGTCAGCGCCACCAGGGCGAGCAGCCCGGCGATCCACATCCAGGGGCGGACCCGGAACGGCACCGGCCGGTCCGGCTGGGTCCGCACCGTGGTCGTCATCGTCTGGTTGCGCAGGGCGCGCAGATCGCCGAGCGGCCCCTCGGCCGTGGGATAACGGTCCCCGGGATCCTTGGCCAGCAGGCCGTCGACGATCCGCTCCAGCTCGGGGGGCGCCTCGGAACGCACCTCGGAGAGCGGCTTCGGCTTCTCGTTCAGGATGCCGTAGAGGACCGCCTGGTCGTGCTCGCCGCGGAAAGGGCGGCGGCCGGCGATCAGCTCATAGAGGACGACGCCGAAGGACCAGAGATCGGTGCGGTGGTCGACGTCCTCGCCGCGGGCCTGCTCGGGGGACATGTAGGCGGGGGTACCGACCGAGGAGCCGGTGCGGGTGATCGCCGCCGCGCCCGCCAGCTTGGCGAGGCCGAAGTCGAGGATCTTCACCACCCCGTCGGCGGTCACCATGATGTTGGCCGGCTTGATGTCGCGGTGGACGATCCCTCCGCGGTGGGCCTTGGCGAGGCCGCGGGAGATCTGCTCCCCGATGTCGATCGCCTCGTCGATCGGGATCGGCCCGCGCTCGATCAGCCGCCGCAGGGTCTCGCCGTCGTAGTGGGGCATGGCGAGATAGAGCCGGCCGTCGTCGGTCTCCCCGACCTCATGAATGGTGCAGATATTGGGGTGGTCGAGCACCGAGGCCGACCGCGCCTCCTGCAGGAAACGGACCTTGGACTCGGGGTCGCGGGTCAGCTCGGGCGGCAGGAACTTCAGCGCCACCGTGCGTTCGAGCCGGAGATCCTCGGCCTTGTAGACCACCCCCATGCCGCCGCCACCGATGTACTCGACGACCCGGTAGTGGGCGATCATGCGCCCCACCAGATGGTCCGCGTCGCCGAAGACCGTGGTCCCGGCCGCGGCGGAGGAGGGCATGTCCCGCAACGTGGGGTCGAGGTTCTCGGCGAACACGGGGGGGCCAGTATTGCCGTTCAAGGCCCCGCCATTCAAGGCCCCGCCGTTCAAAGCCTGCAGCTCCTCCCGCATCGCCTCCACGCTCGCGTAGCGGTCTTCCACCCGCTTGGCCAAGGCCCGGGTGACGATCCGTTCGAGCTGCGCGGGCACCCCCGGCCGCAGGGTGGCCATCGGCTCGGGGTCGCGGCTCAGAATGGCGCGGATCCGGTCGTGGTCGTTCTCGCCCGGGAACGGCGTCCGGCCGGTGACCATCTCGTAGAGGACGACGCCGAGGGCCCAGATGTCCGTGCGCGGGTCGATCGTCTCGCCGCGGATCTGCTCGGGCGCCATGTAGCCGGCCGTGCCCACGGCGGTGCCGTCGCGGGTCAGGCGCGACTGGTCCGCCAGCTTGGCGATGCCGAAGTCGACGATCTTCACCCGGCCGTCGGGAGCCACGATGATGTTAGCCGGCTTCACGTCCCGGTGGACGATCCCCTTGGCATGGGCGGCGGCGAGGCCGGAGGCGATCTGGGTCGCGAGGCGGACGGCCTCGGCGATGGCCAGGCCCCCGCGCTCGACCCGGCGCTTGAGCGTCTCCCCCTCGCAGAAGGCCATGGCGATGAACAGCCGGCCGTCCTCCGTCTCATCGATCTCATAGACCGTACAGATGTTGGGGTGATCGACCGCCGACGAGGCGCGGGCCTCGCGCAGGAACCGGCGCTTGTCCGACTCGTTGGCGTTGCGGTAGGTGGAGAGGAACTTGAGGGCGACCAGCCGCTCGAGCTTCTGGTCCTCCGCCTTGTACACGACCCCTGCACCGCCGCCGCCGAGACGTTCGAGGACTCTGTACCGGGAGATAGTGCTGCCGATCAACGAGAAGTTTTCCTGGAAACGGATCGCTAAGAGTCTATCACTCCCGCGAGGCGGATGCCTCCCCTTCCCCCAAAAGTCCGTTGCCGCTCCCCGGAAGCCGTCCCTGGGAAGCTCGACCCGGGGGGCCGGGCAGCCCAGTCGGCGGGGCGCGGGTCCAGGCGGCGGATCGCGCTCGGCGTCGCGCGGATTCCCCCGGGCTGAAGGGGCGGAATCCAATTTCACCGGCGGAAATGCCCGGCGAGACCCACGGGGTGTTTCGCCAACCCTCCTAGCTCTTCCCTGGACACCCTGAACAAACTCCTTGCCCGACGTGAGGATTTGGAGTCCCGCTCTTCGGTTAGAGTTTTTCGAAATAGAGGCGAGGCGCGTAGGGCTCCTCCCCTATTCCTCTGCCGTCGAGTCGAAGAACGGGCCGTCGGGCGCCCATTGTCTTCATGACGGCTTCTCCACAAGACTCTTGGCAGCATCCAGGGCTTCTTCACTGACCTCGTCTCCAAAGGCTGCATCCCAAAGAGCATTCAGCAGGACGTCTCCTTCGGGAGTTGTTTCAAACTCCTCACTGAGATCAAGAAATGAAGACCCCGCGAGGATAATGCCCGCCCAACGCCGCCGTTGATCGGGTACTTGTTGGTACACCAGAAGACCCTCCGACACATCTTGAAGATAGGCCGTGGAGACCACCTTCCGGGGATTGTCAATCTCGTATCCATCATCCTTGATTTCGACGTAAACACCGGCTCCCTCAAGGGCTCTCCAGGATGCCTTGCCGCGGACGAAGGATCGGATTATCTCGTCAGCCTTGGCATTAGTTCTCAA
>JBDSHF010000206.1:0-3772 GCA_039918595.1 Thermoanaerobaculia bacterium | reverse complement strand
GGCGAGATTTCCGTAACCTCCACCCACCGCTATGGCAACACCGTGTTTGTAGAGACGACACAGCCCGTCCACGACACCCTGCGAAGGCCACGGGGACGGCGGGTCGTCTCCGCAGCGGCGATGCCGGGGCGATCCTCACCGACCCTCGACGTCACGAATCCCGACGAAATGTGTGTATAAGGCGATGGGTTGAAACCCCAGGCTGTTCAAAGACCGTCCCCGCGGAGCGAGGGAGGAGACAAGCCCCTCCCCTACATCAGCGGGGAGAGTGCCTAATCTTTCCCATATTGCACGTATCTTCTTGACATCTACAGGAGAGTGCAGCATCCTTGAATAATCCAGGAGAGACATCCAACCGCCTAACCGCCGAGGAGACGAACCATGGACAAGCCACTGATCGGCAAACAGACGCTCACGCTCGAGAGGCTCCACAAGCTGCTTGACCCGGGCCGGGTCTTCTACCGGGTGGCTGTCGACGACGTCCTCCAGCGCGGCGAGCTCGCCGAGATCCACACGCTGATCCAAGGCGCGCGCGACGTCAAAGCCAAATATGGCGGCATCGACGGCCTCATCAAGGAACTCGAGGCGGCCGCCAAGAAGGCCCAGTAAATGGACGCCCAGCGGGCAGACGCACTGCCCGTCCGCTACGCGGGGCTCGACGATATCGTCAACCGCGTCCCGGTGAGCGTGGTCTGGGAGATCACGCTCGCCTGCGACCTTTCCTGCAGCCATTGCGGCTCCCGCGCCGGTCACCGCCGGCGCGACGAGCTCAGCACCGCCGAAGCGCTCGACCTCGTCGACCAGATCGCAGAGCTCGGCGCACGCGATGTCGGCCTGATCGGCGGCGAGGCTTATCTGAGGAAGGACTGGCTCGAGATTATCGCCGCGATCCGCGCCGCCGGGATGCGCTGCGATCTGCAGACCGGCGGCCGCAACCTCAGCGAGGAGCGCGTCGCCCGCGGCGCCGCCGCCGGACTGTGCGGCATCGGAATCTCGATCGACGGCATCGGCGCGACCCACGACAAGCTGCGGGGCCTGCCCGGCTCGTACGCGCTCGCGCTCGCGGCGCTACGCCGAGTCCGCGCGCACGGCCTCTCCGCCGCCGTCAATAGTCAGATTAACGCCTATACACTGCCGCAATTGCGCGAGCTGATGGACGTGATCATCGAGGCCGGCGCGATCAATTGGCAACTTGCCATCACCACCGCCATGGGCAATGCCGCCGATCACCCCGACATGCTGCTGCAGCCGTGGCAGATGCTGGAGGTGATGCCGCTCCTCGCCGAGCTCGCGGTCGAGGGCCGCGAGCGTGGCCTTTTCCTCCAGCCGGCGAGCAACGTCGGCTATTATGGCCCTTATGAATCGGTCATCCGCAACGTGCTCGACCCGGAAATCTATTTCCACGGCTGCAACGCCGGCGACACGGTGATGGGGATCGAAGCGGACGGCACGATCAAGTCCTGCCCCGGCCTCGGCAGCGCCTACGCCGGCGGCAACATCCGCGAGACGCGGCTGCGCGAGATCTGGGAGAAGTCCGAGCCGATCGCCTTCAACCGCCGCCGCACCGTCGACGATCTATGGGGCTTCTGTCGCACCTGCTATTACGCCGAGACGTGCATGGCCGGCTGCACTTGGACCTCGCACGCGTTGATGGGCCGGGCCGGCAACAACCCGATGTGCCACCACCGTGCGCTGGAGATGGACCGCCAGGGCCTGCGCGAACGGCTGGTCAAGGTGAAGGACGCCCCTGGCCGCTCCTTCGATCATGGCGAGTTCGAGATCGTGGTCGAGCCGGTGCCGGCGCGCGTCCCGGACCGGATCGTCGTCGATGGCTGAAAGCGGCCGCATCCCGGTTCCCCTGCGCCTGTGCCGCGGCTGCCGGCGTTTCGTGCGCGTGGACGGCCGGGAGGATTGCGCCTTCTGCGGAACCGATCTGGACGCAGCGGAGGCCGAGCACGAGGCGAACGTGATGGAGATGCGGCGGGCGGCGCAGGCGCTGCGGGAGGCGCTGGCAGAACGCGGCTGAGCCGCGGCGCTGCAATCGAGGCGGCGCGCCGCGGTTGAGGTTGCCCCCGGCCTTTTGGAAAAGCTCGGGCACCTGGCCTCAGCGCCACTCGTTTTGGTGAAGTAGAGCCCGGATCCATCAGGTCGGCTAATTTTTAGGCTGGATAACAGTCAAGACCCAATGGGTAGGGGATTTTTCTACTGGGTTTCGGCCCGCGCTCAGTAGGTCGGCGGTTTTTTTGAATGGGTTCGAAGATTTTTCTAATAGGACGGCAGCCGAACCTATTGAGTCCGAAAGTTTTTTCAATGAGTCGGGAAGCCGGATCGAATGGGTCTGAGAATTTTTTTATTAGGTCGGCGGTTTTTTTGCATGAGTCCGAAGTTTTTTCTAATAGGACGGTAGCCGAACCTATTGGGTCCGGAGCTTTTTCTACGGGGTCGTAGCCGCGATTGGGCACGACTCTTCAGGGCATTCAACGCACGGCAGGGCTTCGCAGTGGACAATCGCCTTTCTCCGTTTCCGTGCGGCAGAATCCAGGCGCCGGTCGTCTGCCAACTGACACCGCGTGAAGTGATCCCGCACGAACCCGCCGGTCGACGATCTGGCGACAGACCGCCCAGGGGTGGAAGATCCTGTACCATCAAGGAACCGCCGTGGAAGGCCTCTGACGCGCGTCGCGTCGCGAACGCCGGAAATGGACGAGGCCACCAGGCTGGGCACAGGCCCGGCCCTGCCTGCCGTTGAGCAGATGGAGGAGTCATGGGAAAGGGTCGTCTGGAGGCGTTCAGCGATGGCGTGCTGGCCATCATCATTACCATCATGGTGCTGGAGTTGAAAGTGCCTCACGGCGAGTCGGTTGCCACCCTGGCGCCGCTGGTACCGGTCTTTTTCAGCTATGTCCTCAGCTTTGTCTATGTGGGGATCTACTGGAACAATCATCATCACATGCTTCACGTCAGCAAGAAAGTGTCAGGGTCGATTCTGTGGGCCAATCTGCATCTTCTGTTCTGGTTGTCGTTGCTGCCGTTCGCCACCGGATGGATGGGCGAGAACCATTTCGCTCCCCTGCCGTCGGTGCTCTACGGAGTGATTCTCCTCGGTGCCGCCATCGCGTACTGGTTGCTTCAGCAGACCATCATCGCTGTCGATGGCCCGGGCTCTACCCTGGCCAAGGCGGTCGGGCGCGACTGGAAGGGTAAGTTGTCGCCGATTCTGTATCTCGCGGCCATCGTGTCGACGGTTTGGCGACCCTGGGTTGCACAAGCTATTTATGTTTTTGCCGCACTGATCTGGATCGTGCCCGATCGGCGGATCGAGCATGTGATTTCCCAAGGCGAAGGCTGACCTTCCGTTCTCCTGAACCCTCGAAGCCGGCGAGCGGTTCCCCTTAGAAGCCCGATCAAAACCTCTTTCGTAGCCCTGAAAGGGCGGCCGTTGAACAGCCTGGGGTTTCAACCCCAGGTAAGGCCGAACCCGATCATCGAGCCCTGAAGGGCCGGCCGACCGCTGAAGTTTCGGCCGGCCCTTCGGGGCTTGATGTTTGTTCGTCGCGCACTACCTGGGGTTGAAACCCCAGGCTGTTCAACGGCCGCCCCTGCGGGCTTCCGGGAGGGCACAAGCCCCTCCCCTACGTAGCGGCAGGCGCACGTGAAGTAAGATCCAGGGGATGACCGGCACGGAATCACTGTGGGGACTGATTCTCCTCGCCTGCCATGCCGCCGGCTTCCTCTGCGCCATCCACGCCCTGATGTCGGTGCGGACCCCCCA
>JBDSHF010000205.1:0-14348 GCA_039918595.1 Thermoanaerobaculia bacterium | reverse complement strand
TGTTCTTCGAGAGCAACGGTTGGGACAAGGACGCCGACCGCAACACCTTCGAGGCCCGGCAGATGGAGCCGCTACCGTTCCGGGCGATGGGGAAGTACGGCGATCCGTTCCCGGATACGCCGGAGATGCGGGAGTATCGGGAGAGGTGGTTGACGCGCGAGGTGTGGAAGAGCTTTTTTCCTCCCCCGGAACGGGGGAGGCCAGGAGGGGGTGTTCCGTAGTCCGGGGCCTCTCCTTGTCTGGGGCGCCCCCTCCCGGCCTCCCCCTGAAGGGGGAGGAGAAAACACCCCCGAGGATCACTCCACCCGCAGGCTCACCATAGGATCGGTCGAGGCCGCGGATCGCCCGGGCACATAGCTGGTTCCCAGGGCCACGGCAAGCATCACCAGCACGACCGTGACGAGCGTCACCGGATCGGTGGACTTCACACCGAAAAGCAGGCTCTCCAGGAAGCGTCCGAAGGCGAGAGAGAGGGCCAGGCCCATGACGGAGCCCACGGCGGCGAGGCCCAGGGCCTGGCCGATCAGCAGGGACATCACCTGCCGCCGGGTCGCTCCCAGGGCCAGGCGGATGGCCAGCTCCCGCTGCCTCTGGCTCACGAGATGGGCCAGCACACCGAACAGCCCAAGAGCGGCGATCAACACGGAAAACAGCCCAAGGGTCCCCACCAGCGAGGCGTTGAAGCGCGCCCCGGCCGTGACGGTGCCGATGACCTCCTCGAAAGTAGCCACCCGGTAGATGGGTTGCCTTGGATCCACCGACCACACCGCCTTCCGGGCCGCGGCGGAGAGCCGCGCGGGATCACCGCCGGTGCGGACCAGGATCGACATGTTGTTCCAGAGCTCAGGCAGGTAGAGCATGGGCTTCGGCTCCTGGTCGAGCCCCTCCTGCCGCACGTCGCCAACGACGCCGACCACCTCGAGGGTCTGCGCGCTGCCGTCGAGACGCTGGCCGCCACGGATCGTCACGCGGCGTCCCAGCGGGTCCTGGCCCGGCCAGAGGAGCTCGGCCAGCCGGGCGTTGGCGAGCACGCCGGTCGCCCCCTCCTTCAGGGTCTTCTCCTCCAGGTTCCGCCCCTTGAGAAGGGGGATGCCCAACGTCCGGGGGTAGTCCGCCGTCACCGCCTGGCAAAGGACCTTCCTGGGCTTTTGCCCCGGATCTCCGGCAGCCATCGCGTCCACCGAGCACGAGGACCCCAGGAGGGGCAGGTCGGTCGCGGCGCTCACCGACTTCACCCCTGGAAGGCTACCGATCTCCCGCAGGACGGCCGGGTAGAACCGGCTGAGGCTCTTCGAGCCCCGGTAGCGGTCCGCGGGCAGGGAGACGGAGAGCACCAGGACGCCCTTGGAGGAGAAGCCCGGGTTCACCTTCTGCAAACGCAAGAAGCTCTGCAGCAGCAGGCCGCCGGCGATCAGCAGGCTCACCGTCAACGCCGTCTCGAAGACCACCAGGCCGCCCTGGGTGAGCCAGGAGAAAGCGCTCCGCGACCCGCTGGCCGAGCCCCCTTTTAGCAGGCGCTGAGGGTCCACCCGCGACGCTCGCACCGCCGGCACGACGCCTGCCAGGACGCCCGCCAGCAACGCGGTCGCCACCCCTGCGAGCAGCACCGGCCCCTGGAGGCCCATGCGGGCGGTGTAGGGGAGTTGCGGTGGCGCCAGGGCCACCAGGACGCGGATCATGGCCCAGGCGAGGGCCAGCCCGAGCAGGCCGCCGCACGCGGCGAGCAGCACGCTCTCCGCCAGCAACTGGCCGACGAGGCGCCGGGGCGAAGCGCCCAGGGCGGAGCGCACCGCCAGCTCGCGGGCGCGCCGGATGCCTTGCGCCAGCATCAGGTTCGCCAGGTTGGCGCAGAGGACCAGCAGCACGATCACGGCTCCGGCCTGGAGCACGACCAGGGACCGGCGCATGCCCTGCGCGGCCCGCTCGCGCAGGGAGACCACGCTCGCCGTCACTCCCGTCTGGGTGTCGGGGAAGTCCGCCGCCAGCAGACCCGCGACGCGTTCCAGGTCCGCCCGGACGGCGTCTTCCGAGCAGCTCTCCCTGCGGCGCGCATAGGTCAGCAGGAGCCGCGCCTCGCGGCTCTCGAGGACCCCCGGAACATTGGGGAAGAGGGCCGGAGCCATCGCCAGGGGCACCCAGACCTGGGTACCTCCCGGCGTCTCGACATCGGCGGGAGCCACTCCGGCGATGGGCAGGAGGCTATCCCCCAGTTGAATCGGCTGACCGATCACGCCCCGGTCCGCGCCGAAGCGCTGCCGCCACAGGTGATCGGAGATCACGGCCCCGGCCGCCGGTTCTTCCTTCCCAGCAGGGGAGGACGGCAGCCGCCCCACCTGGGCCCGCACCCCGAGAGTCTCGAAGAAGGCTGGCGTGACCAGGCCCGTCTTCACCATTTCGGGCTCGCCATGAACGGTGAGGGTCAGCGGGGCGGGCGCGGCTCCCCCCAGGCTCTCGAAGCAGCGGCTCCGGTTCTGCCACTCCTTGA
Source organism: Thermoanaerobaculia bacterium (assembly GCA_039918595.1). Lineage (GTDB taxonomy): Bacteria > Acidobacteriota > Thermoanaerobaculia > Multivoradales > UBA5704 > DATARR01. The sequence continues at coordinate 11,863 of JBDSHF010000205.1, read as the reverse complement.
AAATCGGAACGGCCAGCGGCAGTTGCGTCTCGCTTTGCGCGAGCTGGTCCTCGTACAGCAGGAACAGCCGCTCCGGGGCCCGATACGGCAGGGGCCGCCACAGGAGCGCGTAGAGAGCGCTGAAAGCGGCGGTGTTGAGGCCGATGCCCAGGGCAAGGCCGAGCACCGCCAGGAGGGTGAACCGGGGGTGCGCGCTTAGTTGGCGCAGGGCCTGGCGGGCGACGTCGAGAGCTCCTCCCATGAGGCCCCCTACCCCCGGGCCCGCAGCAGAAACTCCCCCGCGAGCAGCTTGTAGGCCGCGGCCCCCTTGGCGTGGCGGTCGTACTGGAAGATGGTCTGGCCGGCGGCGGGGGCTTCGGCGAGGCGGGTATTGATGCGGATCTCGATCGCGAAGATCAGGTTGCCGTGCTCGGCCCGCAGCTCGTCCACGGTGCGGCGGGTGCTCTTGGTGCGGTAGTCGACCACGGTGAGCAGGAGACCCAGCGGGCGGACGCGCGAGCCGTGATCCCAGGCGGCGCGCTCGGCGGCGCCGATCAGGTTCTTCACCCCGGTCACCGCCAGGAACTGCGGCACCACCGGCACCAGGAAGGCGTCCGCCGCCACCACGGCGTTGACCGGCAGCAGCGAGAGCGACGAGGGGCAGTCGAGGAAGACGAAGTCATAGGCCTTGGCGACCGGGGCGAGCGCCGTCTTGAGCCGTGTCTCCTTGCCGCGGAAGACGCCGAACTCCCCCTCCGCCCGGATCAGGTCGACCGAGGCGGTGATCAGGTGAAGGCCGGGGACCGCCGTCTCCCGCACCGCCTGCTCCGCCGGCAGGCCGCCGAACAGCACGTCCGCGGACGACGGCGCGAGGTTCGACCGGTCCACCCCCAGCGAGAGCGACGCCGAGGCCTGGCTGTCGAGGTCCACGAGAAGAACGCGCAGCCCCTGGGCCGCCAGCGCGGCGGCAAGGTTGACGGCGGTGGTCGTTTTGCCGACCCCGCCCTTGCGACTGATCAACGCGGTGATCATTGGATGCAGGGGAATCTATAACATCCTTGGCTTGGCGGGAGAACACGGACGAACACGGACAAACACGGACAGGCACGGACAGCAAAGCCACGGCACGGCAGTCCGTGTTCGTCCTTGTTTGTCCGTGTTCGTCCGTGTTCTCCTTTTCACCCTCGCGGCCGGCCGGCCCGCATCATCACCGGCCAGCGGACCAGCCGCACCTCGGCGGGATCGCCCCAGGCGCGCTCGAAATCCTCCCACAGGATCTCCAGGGGATCCTGGCCGGTGGCCTGCTGATAGCGGGCGGTGGCCGACCAGGTGCGGAAGTAGTCCATCAGGCGCGAGAGATCCCAGCGCTCCTCGATCCAGAGCTGGGGCGTCTCCACCTCGTCGAACGGGAAGGGGAGGGTGCGGTAGTCCGCGTCGACCCACCGCCGCTCCGGCGGCCAGTAGGGGCCGACGAGATCCCGCGCCAGGCGGTCGATGAAGACGTCGACCTCGGGGTTGACCCGGGCCAGGTTGTACCCCCAGACCACCAGCGCGCCGCCGGGGACGAGCACGCGCTCGACCTCGGCGTAGAAGCGGTCGAAATCGAACCAGTGGACGGCGGTGGCGACCGTCACCAGGTCGACCGTGCCGCCGGCGATCCCCGACTCCTCGGCCGGCGCCTGCCGGTACTCGATTCTGGGATGGGGGGGCGCGTGCTCGAGCTGCGCGGCGGAGGCGTCGGTCGCGATCACCCGCTCGAAGTGGGCGGCGAGGTCCACCGCCGCCTGGCCGTTGCCGGTGGCGCAGTCCCAGGCGAGCGCGCGGCCGGCGACCAGGGAGAGCGCGAAATCGAACAGCGCCGCCGGATAGCTGGGGCGGAAGGAGGCGTAGACGGCCGCGTGGCCGGAGAAATGGTCCTTGAAGCTCATCGCGTTCCTTTCATATCCAGATCTTGGACCCGGACGAGCGAGCCACGGAAGCGGGCGGCGATGCGCAGGAGGAGCAGGATCGCCACCGCCAGCAGCCCCACCACGAACCCCCACCAGAGGCCGCGGGCGCCGAGGCCGGCGTGGAAGGCGAGGACCCAGCCCACGGGGAGGGCGATCGCCCAGTAGCCGATCAGCGCCATGACGGCGGGGAAGGTGGTGTCCGCCGCGCCGCGCAGCACGCCGGCGCTCACCACCTGGATGCCGTCGAACACCTGGAACACGGCGGCGATGGGGAGCAGGGCCGCCACCATGGCGATCACCGCCCGGTCCTGGATGTAGAGATGGCCGAGCGGCACCGCGAGAGTGGCGAACAGGACGGCGAAGCAGGACATCGTGCCGGCCCCCAGGATCAGGGAGGCCGCCGCCGCCAGCCGCGCTCCGGTCAGGTCGCCGCGGCCGATCGCGTTGCCCACCCGGGTGGCCGCGGCGCCGGAGATGCCGAGCGGCACCATGAACGACAGGCTGGCGAGGTTGATGGCGACCTGATGGCCGGCGAGGGCGGTGACGCCGAGCTGCCCGATCAGCACCGCCCCCAGCGCGAAGATCCCGATCTCGACGGTGTTGTGAATGCCGATCGGCACGCCGATCCTGAGCATCAGGAGGTACCCGCGCCAAGCCGCCGCCTCGGCGGTGAACCCATGCCAGTAGGGAGCGAGCCGGCGGCGGGCCGCGATCAGCAGGTAGAGGAACATCACCCAGCGGGAGAGGGAGGTGGAGAAGGCCGAGCCCCGCACTCCCAGCGCCGGCGCCCCCAGGTGGCCGAAGATGAGGATCCAGTTGAAGGCCAGGTTGCACAGGTTGCCGAGCACGATCGCCACCACCGCCGGCCGGACGTCGCTCATCGCCTGCAGTGTCTGCCGCAGGACGATGAACAGGAAGTAGGGGAGCTCCCCCCAGAGGATCCCCCGCACGTAGTCCGCCGCGTCCCGGCTCACCCCCGCCGGCTGGCCGAGGGCGCGCAGCATCGGCTCGACGTCAAGCAGGGCGAGGACGAACGGCACCATCAGCGCCACCGCCAGGATCAGGCCGCGCTGGAGGTGGCCGCCGAGGGCCGCCGTGTCGCCGGCGCCATGGGCCTGCGAGACCAGGGGATCGAGCGCCGAGAGGATGCCGTAGCCCAGGATCATCAGGGTGATGGTGACCAAGTGCCCCAGGCCGCCGGCGGCGAGCGCCTGGGCCGAGAGGTGGCCGAGCATCATCGTGTCCACCACGCCCATCAGCATGATGCCGAGCTGGGACGCCGCCACCGGCGCCGCCAGGCGGGTCGCGGCGGCGAGCTCGGTGCGGAGAGCGGTACGGTCCATGCGGGCCTAGGCTACTATAGGCAACACTTGCCAATCTTTCAGGAGGATGGATTTTGTCCAGGATCTCTCGCGCTCTCGTTTTGTTCTTCTGCGCCGCGGGGCTCGCCGCGGCCGGTTCTCGCGGGCTCGCCGCCCAACTTGCGCCGCTCGGTCCGGAGGTCCAGCTCGCCACCGGTAATTCTCCTGAAAGGCCTGTGCTGGCCGTCCAACCCGCAGGTTCCTATGGGATCGCCTGGGATGACCTGCCGGCCAAAGTCTTCGCTCAGTATGTCGCCGCCGGCGCCGAGCCTGGCGATCAAGCGCCGTCCCTGCTCTGGACCGGCGCCACTCCCGAGGTGAGATCCGTCATCGCGACGCCGCAGGGTTTCGACGTGCTCTGGCAGGTGTTCAACGACCTCGGGGAGACTTCGGGCTTCTACCGGCGCCACCTGAGCCCGCAGGGCGTCCCCGCTCCGGGCCGGTCGGTCCGCCTGGGCCGGGGGGGCATCGACTGGGTCTGGAACCTTGGCGGCAATGAATACCTGGCCGGCTGGATACTGCCTAAAAAGCCTGGCATCGCGGCTCGCCATCTCAACTCCGCCGGCCGGCAGACGGGACCAGAGCTGCGCCTGAACAGCCGGGCCGTCGAAGCGCTGGACACCGTTGTCGTGCCCCTCGCCGGCGGCGGTTTCGTCGCCGTCTGGGTCGGGGATGTGGAGCTGGGGGAGGGCGAGGAGAACGACCTCAAAGTGCTGCGGGCGCGCGTGTTCTCGCCCGCGGGCCGGCCTCTGGGTCCCGACTTCGACATCAACACGATCCCTCCGGGCATCGGCGAGACGGTGCCCGCCCTGAGCTCGCAGTTCCAGGTGGCCGCCGCTCCCGGCGGCGGCTTCGCCGTCTCCTGGGAGCTCGGGGCGACAATCTACCTGCGCTTCTTCGACGCCACGGGCCACGCGCGGGAACCCGAGGTCCCGGCCGTCACGGCCGAGGGCGCCTATGCCCCGGAATCGATGGCGTTCGACGACCAGGGGAACCTGCTGCTGCTCTGGAGCCGGTTTCTCGACGACTCCGATCTGCTGATCCAGCTCTTCGACCCGCGGGGAGCGCCCCTGGGGGCGGCCCGGGAGGTGAGGAGCGCGGCCAGCGGCGAATTCGAGGCGCCCCGCCAGGGCAGCGTGGCCTGGGCCGGGGACTCGTGGCTCGTCACCTGGGTGGCCGGCGCGCCGGGCCAGGATGACCGGGCGATCTTCGTGCGCCGGTTCGGGGAGTAGGGCCGCTTGCCGCCTCCTTCCCCCTTCACCATCCTCCCCGGACAAGCCGGGATCACTCTCGCGGCCTGCGTCCGCGAGATCGTTCCCGGCACCTCCTGGAGCAAGGCCAAGGAGCTCTGCGCGGGGGGGCGCGTGCAGGTGGACAGCGTGCCCGCCACCGATCCGGCCCGGCGGATGAGCGCCGGCGAGCGGGTGGAGATTCGCATCGGCTCCCAACCCGATGCGGCGCTCAGCCATCTCGTCGTCCACCTCGACGCCGACGTCGTGGTGGTCCGCAAGCCGGCGGGCATCCTCACCGTCCCCTTCGAGCGCGACGACCGCGACACCCTCCTCTCCCACGTCCGCGTGGCGGTCCGCCGCATGGACGCGGCCAAGGGGAAGGAGCGGAGCGCCACCCTGCGCGCCGTGCAGCGGCTGGACAAGGAGACCTCGGGGCTCGTCGTCTTCGCCCGCAGCATCCCCGCCCAGCGCGACCTTCAGGCGCAGCTCGGCGAGCACAGCGTGCTCCGGCGCTACCTCGCGCTGGTCCATGGCGCCGCCGAGGACGCCGTCTACGAAACCCTGTTCGTGCCCAACCGGGGGGACGGCCTGCGCGGCTCCTGGGGCATCTTCCGCGCCCCCCGCGGCGAGTCGCCGCCCGAGGCGCGCGAGGCGATCACCCGCGTCAAGGTAGAGGAGCGGCTGCAGGGGGCCACCAAGGTCGCCTGTGAGCTGGAGACCGGGCGCCAGCACCAGATCCGCATCCACCTCGCCGAGGCCGGCCATCCGCTGGTCGGGGAGACCGTCTACATTCGCGACTACCGCGGCCCGCTTCTCCCCGCCCCCCGGCCGATGCTCCACGCCGCCGTGCTGGGCTTCGTCCACCCCCGGACGGCCAAGCGCGTCCGCTTCGAGGAGCCGCCGCCGGAGGATTTCGTCAGCGTGCTGGCGCGGCTGCGGAAGCGGGCGGGGCGGGGCTGAAGCGGGGTTCATTAGAGACCTGGGTGGCTGGGGCATCCTGCCCTTCGAGGCCTCACCCCCGGCCCCTCTCCCGGGGGGAGAGGGGAGAAAGACAATCCTGCCCAATATTCTCTTCCCTCAGGATCGCGGGCCCTCCCTCTCCACTTCGTGGAGAGGGACCGAGGGTGAGGATTCGCAGGGCAGGACGCACGATGAACACAGATCCAATGTCCTGAACCTGAAACCCAACTACCCCGGTCATCGTAATAGGAGCGACCGAAGGAGGGATGTTGGTGATGAAAGCTCTGCTCCAGGATCTTCGTTATGCCTGCCGTCTCCTGCTCCGCAGCCCGGGGTTCACCCTGCTGGCGGCGCTCACGCTCGCCCTGGGGATCGGCGCTAACGCGGCCATCTTCAGCGTGGCGAATTCGGTGCTGCTCAAGCCGCTGCCGTACCGGGACTCCGGGCGGCTGATGATCGTCTACAGCCAGTTCCCCGGCCTGGGCTTCGACCGCTTCTGGGTCGATCCCATGGAGTTCACGGAATACAAGCGCTGGAACCGGAGCTTCCAGAGCCTGGGAGCCTGGAGTACCGGGGAGGTCAACGTCTCGGGGCGGGGGGAGCCCGTGCGGGCGGATGCGGCGCGCGTTTCGGCGGGGCTGTTCACCACGCTGGGCGTGGACGCCGAGCTCGGCCACTACTTCTCGGCCGCGGACGACCTGCCCAACACCGAGAAGGTGGCGGTGCTCTCCGACGGCCTCTGGCGGCGGGCGTTCGCGGGCGATCCGGCCATCGTCGGCCGGCGGATCAAGGTGGACGGCGACGACCGCACCGTGGCCGGGGTGATGCCGCCGGGCTTCACCATCGGCGACGAGCGTGTCGAGGTCTGGCTGCCGCTGGCGCTCGACCCCGCCAAGCCGGGCAACCGCGGCAGCCACTACCTCTACATGGTGGGGCGCCTGAAGCCGGACGTCTCGCTGGCGCAGGCGCGGGGGGAGATCGGCAACCTCATCGCCCGCTGGAACCGCGAATTCCCGGACACTCATACGCCGGACCCCAAGGATCACCCACTGATCGTCAAGCCGCTGCTCGACGACCTAGTGGGGGAGATCCGGCCGAAGATCCGGCTGCTGATGGGCGCCGTCGGCCTGGTGCTGCTGATCGCCTGCGTCAACGTGGCCAACCTGCTGCTGGCGCGGGCCGAGGCGCGGCAGAAGGAGGTGGCCGTGCGCACCGCGCTCGGCGCCCCGCGAGGGCGGCTGATCCGCCAGTTCCTCACCGAGAGCGTGGTGCTCGCCCTGCTCGGCGGCGTGTTCGGGCTGCTCCTCGCCTACCTGGGGGTCAAGGCGATCGTGGCGGCCAACCTGGAGAGCATCCCGCGGGCGGGCGAGATCGGGCTCGACGGCGGCAGCGTCCTCTTCACGCTCGGGATCTCGCTGCTGACCGGCCTGCTCTTCGGGCTGGCGCCGGCCCTCCATTCCCGCGCGGGCTCCTTCTTCGCCTCGCTCAAGGAAGGGGGGCAGCGGACGACCGCCGGCTCCGGCCGGCAGTGGCTCCGGCGGGTGCTGGTGGTCGCCGAGGTCGCCTTCGCCGCCATGCTGGTGATCGGCGGCGGGCTGCTGATCCGCAGCTTCTGGCTGCTACAGAAGGTCGATCCCGGCTTCGATCCCAAGGGGCTCCTCGCGCTCCAGGTCTCGCTGCCGCAGACGGTCTATGCGAAGCCCGAGCAGGTGACCGGCTTCTACCAGCGGCTCCTCGACCGCCTCGCGCACCTGCCGGGCGTCACCGGCGTCGCCGCCATGTCGGGCCTGCCGCCGAACCGGCCGGTCAACGCCAACGACATGGACTTCGCGAGCTTTCCGCGGCAGGAGGGGCCGAACAGCGGACCGAATACCGGCCCGCCGCAGAACGTCGACTACTGGCAGTTCGTCAACCGCGACTACTTCCAGGCGATGGGCATCCGGCGGGTCGAAGGGCGCTTCTTCGCGCCCACCGACGCCAAGGGCTCGCCCGGGGTCGTGGTGATCAACCAGACGATGGCGAAGCTCTTCTGGCCGAACCGCAGCCCGCTCGGCGAACGCATCAAGTCGCCGGGGGACACCGATCCCTGGATGACGATCGTGGGCGTCGCCGCGGACGTCAAGCAGGGGGGGCTCGATCACAAGACCGGCACGGAGGTCTACTTCCTGCACGACCAGGCGCAGGAGAGCGTCGGCGGCGTGCCGCGGACGATGTACCTCGCGCTGCGCACCGCGCGGGACCCGATGAGCCTCGCCGGCGCCGCGCGCAGCGAGATCCGGCGCCTCGACCCGACGCTGCCGGTGGCCAACGTGCAGACGATGACGAAGGCGGTCTACGAGTCGGTGGGGCAGCCGCGCTTCATCGCCTTCCTGGTGCTGATCTTCGCCATCGTGGCGCTGACCCTCGCCGCGGTCGGCATCTACGGCGTGCTGGCCTACATGGTGGAGTTGCGGACCCGGGAGATCGGCGTCCGCATGGCCCTCGGCGCGCAGGCGGCCCAGGTGCTGCAGATGATCCTCTCCCAGGGCGCCTGGCTGGTGGGCTCAGGGCTCGTCCTCGGCGTGATGGGAGCCCTGGCGCTCCGCCGCGCCCTGGCGAGCGTCCTTTTCGGTGTGGCCCCCAACGACCCGGGGATCTTCGCGGGTGTGCTGGTGGTGCTTGCCCTGGTGGGCTTCACCGCCTGTTACCTGCCGGCCCACCGGGCGACGAGGGTCGATCCGCTGGTGGCGCTGCGGCGGGATTAGAGGGCGTTGGAACCCCGCTCTGGGATCTTTTCCCCAATTTCCCCCCGTACTGGGCAGCCGCTGCCCAGTGGGACCGGCACAGTCCCCTCTTAAAAGCGATGATCTCTCCCAATGACGGACATCGTCCCTTCCAGGGGACATTCCTCCGGGTTCTCCCAAGCGGGAGCCCCCGGCATCCGATTTGCTAAATTGGAGATGAGAAGAACTAAAAAAGGGAAAGATGAACTCGTCCGCTACAGCCTGGACCTCGAGCTCCGAAACGCCCGGCAGCGGCTGGTGGTCACCGTCCACGACCCCTTGGGGGGCGCCACGCTCTGGGGGGATGCGGAGGTCGAGCCCTGAGCGGAGAAAGAAATGGCCGCTGCCGATTGTTCTGAAGATTCAGAACCCCGCGGGGGGGCATCCCGGCTCGCCCCACGTTTTTATACTTGGAGACATCCCATGCAAAGGCCTCGTTCCGGCTGGTTGACGCTGCCGACCCTGTTTCTCGCGGCCGCCCTTCCCGCGGCGGCCCAGCAGCCTGCTCAGCCCCAGCCCCCCCAGAGCGTCTTCGGCGAGCAGATCGAGGTGCGAGTGGTCAACGTCGAGGCGGTGGTCACCGACCGGCAGGGGAACCGGGTGACCGGTCTGAAGCCCGGCGACTTCCGCCTCGAGGTCGACGGCAAGGCCGTGCCGGTTGAATATTTCAACGAGGTCCGCGGCGGCCAGGCGATCGCGCCCGGCGAGGAGGACAAGAGCTCGCCGGTCAAGGGCCTGCCGAGCCTGGCGCCCGGCAGCCCGGTGGGCACCAGCTATCTGGTGTTCATCGACAACTTCTTCTCGCTCGCTCCCCGCCGGGACGACGTGCTGCGCGCGATCAAGGGCCAGCTCTCGCGCCTGGGTCCCGAGGACCGCATGGCGATCGTGCAGTACAACGGCGGGCAGGTCGAGATGCTGACGAGCTGGTCGAGCTCCGAGCGGCAGCTCGGGGCCGCCATCGAGAAGGCGATCGGCGAGCGGGCCTACGGGATTACGCGGCTCGCCGAGCTGCGCACCTTCCAGAGCTCGCGCCGCCTCACCGACGACGTGGGCTTCGATGCTACGTCTCAGCGCCGGTCGTTCGCTCAGCGCGTCGACATCCAGGAGCTCGAGTTCGCTCAGGGCCTGGCTTCGCAGACCGAGCGCGCGGTCACCGCGGCGGCGAGCACGCTGCGCGGTTTCGCCTCCCCCCCGGGGCGCAAGGTGATGCTGCTGCTCTCGGGCGGCTGGCCGTTCTCGGTTCTCGACTATGTGATCGACAACCCGAACCGGCCCGTCCTCGAACGCGAGGTGCCGCCCGGCGAGAAGATCCTGCAGCCGCTGGTGGATACCGCCAACCGTCTGGGTTACACCATCTATCCGGTGGATGTGCCGGGGGTCGAGAGCTCCTCCGCGGCGGACGCCTCGTTGGCGGCGCCGTCGCAGACGGGGCTCAATATGCGCGAGCAGGACCACGAGGCGAGCCTCTTGTATACGGCCGAGCAGACGGGCGGCCGGGCGCTGCTCAACGGGCTGAACAACCAGGTGCTGCAGACCGCCGAGGGCGACACTCGCTCCTACTACTGGCTCGGGTTCACCCCGAGCTGGCAGGGGAACGACAAGCGCCACAAGGTGTCGCTGGCGGTGTTGACGAAGGGGCTCAAGGTCCGCACGCGCACCGGTTTCCTCGACCTGTCGCGCAAGGCCGAGAACTCGCTGGTGGTCGAGAGCGCGATGCTCTTCGGCAACTCGCCCGACGTGGTGCCGATGGCGATCAAGCTCGGCGCGCCGGTCGCCTCGGGACGCCGGGAGATGGAGGTGCCGGTCTCGCTGGCGATCCCGGTGGACGCGATCACCTTCGTGCCGTTGAACGGCAAGCATACGGCCGAGTTGGAGCTGCGGGTCTCCGCCGTGGACAACGCGGGGAACCGGGCGCCGGTGCCGGTGATCCCCGTGACGCTCACCGGCGAGGAGGCACCCAAGGCCGGGGCGTACGTCCGGTATGACACGCGGCTCAAGCTGAAGAAGCTGCCGCACCACCTGACGATCGCGATCTTCGATCCGCTGAGCGGTAAGATCGTCACCGCCCAGGCAGACGTCGTGCCGCCGCAGAAGTAGGGCCCTCATCACCCCGGCCCTCTTCTCCCGTCCCCTCCCGCCTCCCTGGCCGGGAGAAGAGGGAGAACAGCAGCGAGCCGAAAACCCCCTCTCTCCCGGTGCGGGAGGGGGAGGGGATGGGAGAGAGGGGGTTGGGGGAGTGAGGGGTCGTATAATGGCCGGCGGACGAGGTCCAGAAAGAAGAGGTCTATGAAGTCTCAGCGTCTTTTCATGGCATGCTGGCTGTTCCTGGCCCTGGGTCTGGCGAGCCTGGCGAACGCGCAGGCGAAGAAGCCGGCCGCCGCCAAGGCGGAAGATCCGGGAGCCTTCGTCGATACCGTCAACGTCGGCGTCGTCAACGTCGACGTCTACGTCACCGATAAGAAGGGCAACCCCGTCACCGGCCTGAAGAAGGACGACTTCCAGCTCTTCGAGAACGGCTCGAAGGTGGAGGTCTCCAACTTCTACGCCGTGGACTCCGGCAAGGCGGTGGCGCAGCCGTCCGATCTGGCGCAGGCGGCTCCCGCGGCGCCGCCGGTGCCGGGAGCGGCTCCCGCCGCACCGGCGGACCTCGACTCGGTGCGGACGCCGGAGGAGCAGCGGCTGCGCCTGATCGTCTATATCGACAACTACAACCTGCGGCCGTTCAATCGCAACCGCGTCATGCGCGAGCTGCGGGCCTTCATCGGCACCAAGCTCGGGAAGGACGACCAGCTCATGCTGGTCACCTATGACCGCGAGCTGCACATCCGCCGCACGTTCACCAGCGATCCCAGCCTGATCGCCGCGGCCATGCTCGAGCTCGAGAAGATCTCGGCCCAGGGGGTCCACGCCGACTCCGACCGGCGCGACGCGCTGAAGCAGATCGAGGATTCGAGGAGCGTCGGCGAGGCGGAAAGCGTCGCCCACACCTACGCCCAGTCCACTTACAACGACCTGTCGTTCTCGATCGACTCGATCAAGAAGATGATCGACGCCCTGGCCGGCATGCCGGGGCGCAAGGCGGTGCTCTACGTCAGCGACGGTCTGCAGATGATCGCCGGCCAGGATATCTTCTACGCCGTGCAGAACAAGTACAGCGAGCAGAGCTCGAGCATGACGTCGACGCTGGAGTTCAACGTCGCCCGCCGGCTCGACGAGCTGACCGCGCAGGCCAACGCCAACCGGGTCACCTTCTACACCATCGACGCCGCGGGGCTGCGGTCCTACGACTCCAACTCGGCCGAGAACCAGTCCGCCGCCAGCGCCCCCGGCCTCTCGCAACTCGTCGACTCGGTGCGGATCTCGAACCTGCAGAGCACGCTCCAGACCCTGGCCGAGAAGACGGGCGGCGTCGCCATCCTCAACACCAATGTGATCACGCCCCGTCTGGAGAGGGTCGCGCGCGACTTCAACACCTACTACTCGCTCGGCTATACGCCGCCCCACTTCGGCGACGGCCGGTATTACAAGATCGACGTCAAGGTGAAGAACCGGAAGGACCTCCAGGTGCGCCACCGCGAGGGGTACCGCGACAAGAGCACCGAGGCGCGGATGAGCGACGG
>JBDSHF010000204.1:0-8881 GCA_039918595.1 Thermoanaerobaculia bacterium | reverse complement strand
ATCCGTAACCTGCTGCTGTCGGCCGCGGAGAACAACAAATACGAGATTGCCAACGTGGCGACCACGACGAGCCCGGCGTTCTTCGAGAGCGGCGCCATCCCGGTTACGGGAGAGCTCGATTCCTCCGGGGAGGACTGCCAGACCGGGATCATCCTGGCGCCCAGCGAGTTCTCGGGTCCATCCCAGGTGTACATCGCCGACATCAGCAACCCGGCCTGCGCGGTCTTCACGCCCGGCTCGCCCGGCACCTGGACCGCGCCTTCGCAGATCAAGACCCTGACGGACTCCTTCCTGGCGGCGGGGGCGAGCGGCATCGCGGTGGCGCAGGGGACGCATACCGGCGTCGTGACGGGGGAGTTCGGTGGCCGCTTCGTCATCCTCGGGAAAGGCTGCGGCGAGCTTCTCCATCACCGCCTTGTAGGCCGCCGCGCGGGTCCGGTGGTCGAGCTTGTCCGCGTCGCGATAGAACGCGCCGACGGCCGCGATGTAGCCTTGCTCCCGCTCGCCGCGAGCGCCCAGCCGGGCAGCCTCCTCGGCGGCAACCGAAGAGGAGTGACAGCCAATTCGTGACGAGCCGGCTCGTCCGCGGAAGGCTGCTGTTCGGGCAAAGGCTGTCCCTGCCCTCGCGCCGCACCGTAGAGGGCACTTCGCAGCGTCACGCCGCGACTGCGGTGAAGTGCTGCCGTCGCTTGTCGATCATGGCCCTGCCCTCCTCCTCGGAGTCAGCGAAGAGGACCGGATTGCTCTCTTCACCCTTGCGGAAGAGGCTGGCGGCGGTGAGCAGCAGCTTGGCGAGCACCTTGGCGCGGAGCGGGGCGTTGCAGATGACGGTACCGCGGAGGGGGAGAATCTTGACGACGCTCGAGGCCTCTTTGCGCACGGACGCGGGCAGGTTATCCAGACCCTCGAGGTTGATCAGGTAGAAGAAACAGCTGACGTCCTGGGCATACTCCAGGTGCGCTTCGTTGATGAGCCGGGCTTCCTCCAGCGTGACCATCCCTTGCAGCCGCAGGTAAACGATGTCTGGAAGCTCCAGATGGGTGGACTGACAGCCGCATTCACGGCTCTTGACGATCGTGGCAGTCGGCATGGCGACACTCCTCCTCGCAAGCAAACAGGGCCCATCGATGGACACCTGGTACCGTCCGCGCTCCGCCTTGCAACAGACTTCGAATGTAGCGCGAGTCTAGACGCCCGTGATTGTTTCGTCAAGGGCGGTGTCCCCTTTTCCTCGGTGACCGGCACTCTGTAATCACAGACTCCGCTTAGCTCCGAACCGGGACAAGTCCGGGAGATGGGCTCAATTCAGAGGCCGCGCCGCCGCGTGACGTCCGCGTGTCCGGCGACGTCCTCATCTGGAGGGAGGATTTCGTATGCCCGGAGAAGAGAAGGGAATGGGAGAGAACAGCCCGCCGCCGCTCAGCCGCCGCCAGTTTCTCGGGGGTGTTGGAGGCGCGGCGGTCGCCCTGGCCGTCGGCACCGCGAGCGCGAGCGAGCTGCCGAGCCTCGCTGAAAACTCGGTGAATGCCCTATCGGAAGCCGCCAAACGGTCCCCGGAAATGGCCAAGATGGCGGCCCGCCGCGAGGCGGCGTACCAGGTCCGCTATCAGGCGGCGAAGGCGCATCGCAAGAAGCCGCTGGTCCTGCACACGGCGAACGGTGACGAGGCCCGCTACCCCAGCCGGATCGGCAACTTTTCCAAGGGACTGCCGCACAACTCGTTCGGCGAGGTGGACGCGGACGCCTACTCGAGTCTGCTCCAGGCCATCGACAGCGGCGATCCGGCCGACTACGCCGCCATCCGGACCACCGGCGGTCGGAGGCTCACCAACCCCATGGGCGGCCTGGCGTTCGACCTGGAGGGGGTGGACGCCTGGGACCTCACCGCGCCGCCGGCGCCGGCGCTCGCCAGCGCCGAGGAGGCTGGGGAGGGGATCGAGCTGTACTGGATGGCCCTGCTACGCGACCTCGATTTCCTCGACTACTCCGCCGATCACCCGGACGTGGCGGCGGCGGTGGCGGACCTCAATGCGGCGTCGAAGTTCATGGGTCCGAGGATCAACGGCAAGGTGACCGCCCAGAGCCTCTTCCGCGATCCGCTCCCGGGCGCTCTCGACGGTCCCTACATCTCGCAGTTCCTCTGGCTTCCAGCCCCTTTCGGGGCCGAGTACATCGACCGCCGGATCGAGACCCAGCTTCCCGGCAGCGACCACTTGACGCGGTACTCCGACTGGCTGGACACCCAGAACGGCTTCGGCTCGGTCTTCTCGCGTCCGGACCCGGTGCGCCGGCACCTCCGCAACGGCCGCGACCTCAGCGAGTGGGTCCACATCGACGCCCTGTTCCAGGCGTATTTCACCGCCTGCCTGATCCTCGGCTCGCCGACCAACGTCTTCGACGCGGAGACCGACGGCGGCATCGGGGCGCCGTTCAACCCCGGCAACCCCTATTTCGCCGTCCGCAACCAGACGGGTTTCACCTGCTGGGGCGGGCCGCACATCAAGAGCCTGCTGTGCGAGGTGGCGACCCGGGCGCTCAAGGCCACATGGCACCAGAAGTGGCAGGTCCATCGGCGCCTGCGACCCGAGGAGTTCGGCGGCGTGGTCCACCACCAGGTGACCTCCAACCGCTATCCCGGGGCTCTGCACAGCGACATCCTGGCGTCGAAGGCGGTCGGCCGGGTGCTCGGCGCGAACGGCACGGGCCTGCTCCCCATGGCGTTCCCCGAGGGCTCTCCGACCCATCCGTCCTACACGGCGGGCCACGCGACCGTGGCCGGCGCCTGCGTGACCATCCTCAAGTGGTTCTACGACGAGCGGTTCGTCATCAGCCAGCCGGTCGTCCCCACGCCGGACGGTCTGGCCCTGCAGCCGTATCAGGGGCCGCCACTCACCGTCGGCGGCGAGCTCAACAAGCTCGCCTCGAACATCGCCACCGGCCGCAACATCGCCGGCGTCCATTGGCGCTCGGACGCCAGGGAATCGCTGCACCTGGGCGAGGAGCTCGCGATCAGCATCCTGCGCGACCAGCGGTCGCTCTTTCCGGAGACTTACTCCGGCTCCACCTTCACCCGTTTCGACGGTACCCCGATCACTCTTTGAGGAGGCCAGGACCATGAACCGAACCTTTGTTTCGGCCGTCGTCGGCCTCTCTCTGGCCGCCGCGGCGCTCCCCGTCTCCGCGCAGCCTCTGGGCGGGGTCACGTTCCACAATTTCGCCACCGCCGCGAACGGCGTCACCTACCAGCGCGAGCCGTCGACCACCAAGGCGCTGGCCGTGGCACTGCAGCAGCGCGGCAGCGCCAACCTCTCCAGCCTGCTCTTCGGGTACCCGGTGAAGAGCAACGGCGCCCCGGGCGTCGCCCTTCTCGACTTCAACGGCGACGGCGACCTCGACATCTATGTCACCAACGGCCCCGGCAAAGACAACGCCCTCTACCGCAACCGGCTCGCCGAGGATGGACGCTTCTCGCTCGAGCTGGTCCCCGGCGCCGCCGGCGCGGCGGCCACCGAGCAGGATTCCACCGGGGCCTGCTTCGGCGACCTCGACAACGACGGCGCCCCCGACCTGCTAGTGCTGGGCCGCAAGGGGCCCAAGCATCTCTACGAGAACCAGGGGGGGAGCTTCGTCGACATCAGCAACCTGCCGGGCAGCGACATCGGCCGGGACTCCGACCTCGATCCGGCGTCCTGTGCCATGGCCGACGTCAACGGCGACGGCCTGCTCGATATTTTCGTGACCAACACGTTCGACTGGAAGTCCAAGGCGGCGATCCTCGCCGAGCCCTGGGCCCTCAACGAGTACAACCAGCTCTTCATCAACAGGGGTAACAACCGCTTCAAGGACGTCAGCGCCGAGTCGGGGATCCAGAACTTCCGCGACATCACCTGGGGAGTCGCGATGTTCGACGTCGACGGCGACGGCGACATCGACATCCTGACGGCCAACGACCAGGGGACGATTCCCTCCTTCAAATACGGCGGCTTCAACCGGGGTTTCGTCCGGCTCTACAAGAACGACGGCAAGGGGCACTTCACCGACGTCACCGCGGCGTCGGGCCTGACCAAGCCCGGCGACTACATGGGGTTCGCGGTGTCCGATTTCGACGGCAATGGCACGCTGGACTTCTACGTGACCAACATCGGCGACTGGCTCATGCCGCTGTTCGGGCTCCCGTACGCCATCGGGGACATGACGTCGCGCTGGTTCCTCAACGACGGCACGGGGCACTTCAGCGATCCGGGAGTCAACCCCGAGCTGGCCGCCTCCGGCTGGGGGTGGGGGGCCTCGGCCCTCGACTACGACAACGACGGCGACTTCGACATCGCCTCCTACGGCGGCTTCGACGCGGGACCGATCGTCGACCGCTCGAACCCCCGCTCGCTGCTCAACAACGGCGGCCACGCCAAGTTCCGGCTCGACCTCGCCGCCTACGACGGCTCGATCGACGCCCAGCGGCGCAACGACCACGGCGTGGCCACGGGGGACCTCAACGGCGACGGCTTCGAGGACATCGTCTCCGTCTCCGACGTCGAAGGCGCGTCCTTCTTCCCGGCGATCACCTTCCCGTTCGGCCCCGGCGGGCCCTACCAGGGCAAGGCCAGCTTCATCCCCTCGTGGATCCCGCAGCCCGACGGCACGTTCCAGTGGAGCGGCGTGCCGCTCCTGCCGGGCACCCTGGCGATCGAGATCAACAGCAGCGGCAACGGCAACAACTGGGTCGACGTGCAGACCGTCGGCACGGTGGGGACCACCTCGGGCGGCCGCACCAACCGGGACGGCATCGGCGCGGTGGTCCGCCTGACGCGGCCCGGCGCCGGCACGGCCACCCAGCCGATCCTGGGCGGCTCGAGCCACGCCTCGCAGGACAGCCTGGTGGCGCATTTCGGCCTCGCCAAGTCGCGGCGCGGCCTGGTCGAGGTGCAGTGGCAGGGCGGCGTCAAGAACCGCCTCTACGCGGTACAGGCGGGAGAGAAGGTCCGCTTCCCCGAGATCCCGTGCGATTTCAGCCTCAAGTGGGCCAGCCGCGCGGCCTACACCGCTTGCGTCGACAAGGCCCTGGGGGAGATCCAGAGGGCCGGGGTGCTGACCGCGGCCGGGACCTCCCGTTTCCGGTCCAGCGCTCTGCTGGCGTACGATCAGAGCCACTGAAGCGTCGAGACTGGACGGTGCGGGGGGCGATGCCGTCCGGTCTATGATCCCGCGGCCTTCAAGGCCCTTGATCTGTCGGCTGACGCGTCGGTGACGACATCTGACGTGTCGGCGTTTCCCCGCGCCCGCCTTGCCGTTGCTCCAAGGCGCCAAATCATCCCAGTTATAAATATTTTATGTGCGGCACGGTGATTGCAAAACATGGCTTCCGAACCGCATCACGACAACGAAAGGAAGCCCGATGCCAACTGCGCCTATCAGCAGTCTGCTACAAGCCCAGGAGCAACACATGCTCATGCTTTTCCTGCCGGTCCGTCCCGGGCAGGCTCAAGATCTCCACGCTACGATCGGCCAACTGATCAGCGGCGCCGATCCGGGCCCGGACTCGCGTCCTTCCACGGGCGTCCATTTCTTCATGACCTATCCAATGGTCGCGGGCACGCCATCGCCGATCATCGTTCCCACGTTCCAGGCGGCGCCCGGCGTGGGCGGCAAGGCGAAGGACCTGCTCGTGGTGCTGTCGATCTATGACGCCGATTTCGAGCCCTACATCAGCGCCTTCTTCGCCAATCCAGCCATCGTGGCGGGGCTGAATATGATCGTCGGCATGCTGGACGAAACCGGGCTCGTCGCGGCGGACGATCCGACCTCGGCAGCGAACATTATCGCCAATGGCGGAGTGCGGAAGAACCCCGCGGCGTTCTACCAGCTCCTCATGCGCTACAACTTCGCCGACCCCACCATCCCCGCCATCGGGCCCGGCGGAATCGCGAATCCCGCGCCGACACCGCCGAGGTACTTCCTCGGGGCGACGTTCCCGGGTCTCACCGTCGGCAAGATTCTCGACTTGAAGACGGGATATCCAGACGCTGGCGCTCTCTGGCCAGAGTCCGGGGCGCCGGCCATCACTTACGAGCCCTCGACTCCGCCCACCATCTCCTGAGACACGTTCATGAGATCGCCGAATCCAGCAGGCGTAAGCGCCCTCGATCTCCCCGACATCCAGGGGCTGCTGTTGCACGGTTACAAGGGCTACGACTTCATCCGGCACCTGATTTTCCGGATCGCGGACCCCACCGGTGTGCAGGCACTCTGCAAGGCGCTCGCGCCGGGCAGCGGTGGAGCGCTTTCGATCACCGACTCCACCCAATGGCCTTCGGTCAAGGCCAAGCCGCCGTACCGTCTGAACATCGCCTTCACGCAGACCGGGCTCGCGAAGCTGATCACGGACGCCAATTACAGAATCGTCGCATCCAGGAGCAACACGCTGGTCGATGCCTTCGGGTCGGGAGCCGTGGCGAGAGCGGGCAAAGTCGGCGACGTCGGCACGAACGACCCCAAGAACTGGTGGCGCACCGATGGCTGGCAGCTACCAACACCGCCCGATCTGGCACAGGACTTCGATCTCATCCTGAGCCTGTATGCACAGACTCCGGCGGGTCGTGACTCCTGGTGCGGCACGCTGCTCTCGATGATCCCGGCCGGCGCCGCGGTGCTGACGTTCAGGCAGGACGCGGACCCGTTGCCCGAGGGACCGGATTTCATTCACTTCGGCTATCGCGATGGCATCTCCCAGCCACGCCTTCAGGATGCGCCGCCTACCCTTCCGGGCACCTCCCCGCCGGGAGCACCGCCAGGAGCGGCGACCAGCCTGGCTCGTGCGGCTTCCGGCGACGATCCGGACGACCGTCCGATCGTGCCGTCGTGGTATTTCATCATCGCGGATGCGGAGGCGCCGACGTACAACACGCATCCATTCCTCGTCAATGGATCGTTCGGAGCCTTCCGGCTGCTCGCTCAGGATGTCGGACGGTTCAATGAGATGATCGCCAGGGATTCGAATCCTGAATTGCTGGCCGCCAAGATGTGTGGACGCTGGCGCGATGGGACGCCACTCGAAGTGTCCGCTGATTCCCCCGATCCCTCGTTGACAGGATTCGATCTCACGAACTTCGACTATCAGACTCCATCTCTACACCAGAAGGGCAAGCCTCTCGACCTTGGCGACACGGGACAACGCTGCCCCTATGCCTCGCACATCCGTCGCAGCAATCCGAGAGACGACACCAGCGTGATCGGAAACTCCGGCGACGGGAACGCCATGGCGGTGCAACATCGTGTGCTGCGCCGCGCCCAGCCTTTCGGCCCGCCCTACGCGGCGGGCGACCAGGAGAATCGAGGCCTGGTGGGTTATTTCATCGGCGCGGTCCTCAGTCAGCAGTTCGAGTTCATCATGGGCTCCTGGATCACCCACGGCGGCTTCGCCGGCAACGATCACAGCCCCAACTCGGGCGGGTTCGACGCGCTGTTTGGACCGCCGCCCCCCCCGCCCCAGCAATCTCCCGGAGCCGGCCTGTTCTACTACTGCGAGGACGCGGGGGATCCGAGCAATCCGGCGGACTATACGAAAGTGGACGGAGTGACCCAGATCGTGACGACCCAGGGCGGACTCTACGTGTTCTTCCCGAGCCTCACCGCGTTGGGGCTGATGGCCAGCGGCAGGATCGCATAAGGACCCAGGGCCCGGCCGGCCGCCCGGGCGGGGAACCCGGGCGGCGACCTGTTGGCGGGGAACTAGACCGGTGGGACGTAGAAGCCCTCAACGACGAGCTTTACGGTAATCGCCGTCGTCGAGCGTGCGGAAAAGTCATGGAAGCAATCAGCGAGAGGAGCGCAGATCCGCACATCGGCGAAGGAGCTACTGGTTCCAGAGTTGTAACTCATCGCGTTGGCTGAGGGTTGACTGCCGTTGTACTCCCAAAGCTTGAGGGTTCCCGTACCGGTCGCGGTGACGTGAACGGCGAAAACGACCGCCGTCGCCTCATCCGGAACGCCGCATATTCCTCGAATGTCAAGGTAGGCGGTCGTATTCGCGGCCAGATTCCCGCTGAAGGCCTGACAGGGGGCGGTGCCGACATGAAGGGACGGCTCGGCGTTTGACTGAGCGCTCACAACGGCCGGCAGGAGGAAGATCAGGCAGAGGGCCAGCAGGTTCGAGGGATTCTTCATGGGTTACTCCTCTCTCGAGTAAAGAGACCGCGGAATACGGTCTCCCAGAATAGGAAGAACGCAAAGCTGGTAAGGGGTTTTTAGAAGATTATCCGCCGTAGGTGAATTAGACCTGTTGAACCTCCTGCTGATATTGCTATCAGCATATCATAAAGAAAGAGATTCGGAGCGGAATTCAGAGGTTCACTTTTCACCCTTCTCACCTTTCTCCGCATTTTTCAGTAAAAACATAAGATTGCGCACCGTCCCGGGGCGGCGCAGACTGGTTGCATGGGCCCTCGCTGGCAGGAGGAGTCTCTCGTGCGTGCCACCTTCCGGTCGTCTCTTCCGAAGCTCTTCGTCTTGCCGATCCCGGCCGGCGCGGCTCCGGCCTCGCGCCAGGTGAGCCCGCGCGCCGTGGGCCGATCTCCGCCGATCGAGACCTCGCTCGATGCGTCTGGACTGCCTGCGAGAGATGCTCCCTGGCTGCCCTCCAAGCGGATCGCCGACATAGGTCTCCACAGGCGACCTCCCCAATGGGATCGATCAATTCAGAATGAGGAAAATCTTTATGTGTTCCCCAATCACTTGTATCCGGCGAATCCTCCCCTCTCTGCCTTTCTTCCTGGCGCTCGCTCTTGCGGCCGGCGGCGAAGGGCTGCTCCTCGCGGCGGAATTCTCGGGCGCCATCTACACGACCGACAGCACCGGCACCCGCGTCAACCAGAACCTCTACAGCGCG
>JBDSHF010000203.1:0-3716 GCA_039918595.1 Thermoanaerobaculia bacterium | reverse complement strand
TCCGCCGCCCTCTTCCCGATCCCCGCCCGCACCGCGCCGTCGGTCTCCGCGTCGGCCGGGCAGTAGAGGTCCCGCCGGCGCTCGAGGTCCCGCGTCACGGCCCGCCGGAACCCCCTGGCCCCTCCCGCTTCCAGAATGGCGGCGCGGTATTCGGCCATGTCGACGATCTCCAGCCGCAGGCGGATCGGCTTGAACAGGCGGGGGAAGCGGTCGCCCGGCGCCTGGATGTGGTGCAGGCCGCCGCTGTAGGCGAGCAGCATCCGCCCCTCGCCCATCGTCTCCAGGATGTCGGCGATGCCGCCGCGCACCGTCATCGGCTTGCCCTGGGAGTCGAGGCCGGTGGCGCGCTTCATCCGCCCCTCGGGCAGGAGGAGCACCATGGCGTCGGGGTCGATCTGGCGCAGCACCTCGCTCCAGGTCTCGTCCCGCTCGCGGCTGATCGACACCACCCGCGCGGCCACCAGCCCGTAGAAGCGCCCGACCAGGGCGCGGTCGGTCGTCTTCTGGGCGATCGGCACCACCCCGTGGCGGGCGAGCCGCCAGAGGAAGTGGTTGGGGCAGGCGCCGGTGAACAGCGCCTCGTAGAGGCTCGTATGGTTGAGGATGGCGGCCAGCCGCACGTGGCGCCAGCGGCCGGCCGGCGGGTCGCCGATCCAGGCGACGTCGATCCGGTAGAAGATCCGGGCGAAGACCTTCACCGCGAACAGGATGAGGAAGACGATATAGGAGCGCACGGGTCTCGGATTTCGGGTTCTCGTTGACGGTTGCCGGGATGACGGTCGCCGGGATTCTAGCAGGCGGAGCCCTCTGATACGCTGGGCGAGGAGATCCGTATGCCTGCAAGCCCCCAGAACCCGCCCGTCCGGCCCCGCGTGTCGGCGATCGTCACCACCTTCAACGAGGAGGTGCACATCGCCGGCTGCATCGAGTCGCTGCTCTGGTGCGACGAGATCCTGGTCGTCGACTCCTTCTCGACCGACCGCACCCCCGAGATCGTCCGCGGCTTCGAGAAGGTCCGCTTCTACCAGCGCACCTACTACGGCTCGGCCTCGCAGAAGAACTGGGCCATGGACCAGGTCACCGCCGAGTGGATCCTGATCTTCGACGCCGACGAGCGCTGCACCCCGGCGCTGCAGAAGGAGATCGAGACCCTGCTCGCCGCCGGGCCCACCCACGAGGCCTACACGATCAAGCGGCGGGTCTACTTCCTCGATCACCTGATCCGCTTCTCCGGCTGGCAGCACGACCGCGTCGTGCGGCTGATCAAGAACGGCTCCGCCCGCTACCCCAACCGCCGGGTGCACGCCGACATGATCACCCGCGGCCCGGCGCCGGAGCTGCGCAATCCCATGGACCACTACATGGCCGATTCGCTCGACGAGTACGTCCGGCGGATCGAGAAGTACAGCTTCTGGGGCGCCGCCCAGCACTGGCGCGAGAAGCGCCGCTCCGGCTTCTCCGAGATCTTCGGCCGCTCGATCTGGCGCTTCTTCCGCACCTACATCTTCCAGCTCGGCATCCTCGACGGCATGCACGGCCTCGTCTTCTGCATGCTCCAGGCGTACGGCACCTACCTCAAGTGGGCCCTCCTCTGGGGGTGGCACATCAACGCCGCCCGCGGCCGCAGCCCCAACCTGCCGATCTTCGACGACAGCGAGGAGACCTGGCGGGGGCTCGAAGCCGGGGGCGCGGTGGCGGCGGAGAAGTGACCGCCGCCCAAGCCCTCCTCGCCCACCTCCGCGCCCACCAGGAGGAGATGACCGCTCTCCTGCGCGATCTCGTCCGGCTCGAATCGCCATCCCACGATCCCGCCGCCCAGGAGCCGGTCTTCGCACGCCTCGCGGCGGAGCTGGAAGCGTCCGGAATGCGCACCCGGCGCCTCCCGGGACGGCGCTTTTTGGGTGGAAAGACCGGCGGAAAGACCGGCGGCCAGCTCTGGGCCGTGCGCCGCGACCGCCGCCGCGGCCAGGGGGCCCAGCTCCTCATCGGCCACAGCGACACCGTCTGGCCGCTGGGGACCGTCGAGCGGATGCCGGTCGAGATCCGCGACGGCCGCCTCTTCGGCCCCGGCGCCTACGACATGAAGTGCGGCCTCGTGCAGGGGATCTTCGCCCTGCGCGCCCTGCGCGACCTCGGCCTCTCCCCGGAGATCGAGCCGGCCTTCTTCATCAACTCCGACGAGGAGATCGGCAGCCCCGAATCGCTCCCGCGCATCAACGCGCTGGCGCGCCGGGTGCGCCGGGTCTTCGTGCTCGAGCCGTCGCTCGGCGCCGCCGGCGATCTCAAGACCCGGCGCAAGGGGTCGTTGCGCTTCACCCTCAAGGTCTTCGGCAAGGCCGCCCACTCCGGGCTCGAGCCGGAGAAAGGCGCCAGCGCCATTCGCGAGCTCGCCCGCGTGATCCAGTGGCTGTACACCCTCGCCGATCCAGAGCGCGGGGTGACCGTCAACGTCGGGGTGATCGCGGGGGGCCTGCGGGCCAACGTCGTCGCGCCCGAGGCCAGGGCCGAGCTCGACATCCGGGTGCTGGCGGGGGAGGACGCCGTGCGGATCGAGCGCGAGGTGCTCGGGCTTACCGCCTCCACTCTGGACAATACTCCGGGCACGCGGATCGAGGTCCGGGGCGGGATCGACCGGCCGCCGCTCGAACCGACCCCCGGCAACCGCGCCCTCTTCGCGGCGGCGCGGCGGCGGGCGGATGAATTGAGAATCACGCTCGGCGAGGGGACGGCCGGCGGCGCCTCGGACGGCAGCCTGACCAGCCGTATCACCCCCACGCTGGACGGCCTGGGAGCGGTGGGCGACGGCGCCCACGCCGTTCACGAGCACGTGGTGCTCGACCGCCTCCCCGAGCGGGCCGCGCTGTTGGCATTGCTGTTGCTAGAGTCTTGAATTGCCCCCCCGGGGTGAGAAGGTTTCTGGCCGCCGTTCGTAAGAGGCGAAGCGGCCTCAGCAGCGGGGGGCCGTCGCTCTAGGTTCAAGGGGGTTTTTCGATGTTGCCGCACCGTCATGCCGTTGCCGTCTTTCTGCTTCTTCTCGCCCTTTCCGCCCTCGCCGCCGCAGCAGCAGCGCCCAAGTCCGTCGCCGTTTCGAAGGGATCGTCGCTGACCCGCGTCGACATCCGTGAAGCCGAGCAGCGGCTCACCGATCTCGGCTACTGGACCGGACCGGTCGACGGCGTCTGGGACGACGTCTCGCACCACGCGCTGGTGGCGTTCCAGAAGATCCAGCACGCCAAGGCCACCGGCCGGCTGACCCGGGCGGAGCTCAACGCCCTCTCCGTCGCCGCCCCGCCACGCCCCCGCGAGTTGGGCACGCACATCGAGGTGGACCTCGCCCGCCAGGTGCTCTTTCTGGTCGACGACGAGGGGAAGGTGGGGAACATCCTCCCGATCTCCTCGGGCAGCGGCAAGACCTTCCACGAGAACGGGTATCCCGAGACGCACGCGGTCACCCCTTGCGGCCACCTGGAGGTGTTCGCCAAGGCTTCCGGCTGGAAGACCAGCCCGCTCGGACAGATGTACAACCCATTGTACATCGTGGGCGGCATCGCCATCCATGGCAGCCGGGACGTCCCGACCTATCCGGCGAGCCACGGCTGCATCCGCGTTCCCATGTTCGCCTCCCAGCGCCTGCCGCGGATGGTGCCGAAGGGGACGCCGGTCTTCGTCTACGGCTGCAAGGACGACAAGCCCGCGCGGACGATCGCGGCCGCGCC
>JBDSHF010000202.1:0-18008 GCA_039918595.1 Thermoanaerobaculia bacterium | reverse complement strand
GAAGAAATGAAACTTGGTATC
Source organism: Thermoanaerobaculia bacterium (assembly GCA_039918595.1). Lineage (GTDB taxonomy): Bacteria > Acidobacteriota > Thermoanaerobaculia > Multivoradales > UBA5704 > DATARR01. The sequence continues at coordinate 17,987 of JBDSHF010000202.1, read as the reverse complement.
GTCCAAGGCCAACCGGATTTCCGAGCCGGAGCGGACCGCACTGATCGGCTCGAACCTCGCCACCGCGTTCGAAGCCAGGCCAAAATCGTCCACCGCGTCCGGATCGCCGGAGTCCACCCGGACCGCGTCGATGTTCAGGTGGACGATCTGCTCAGAGCCGAGCTCTTCGATCGAAGTCACCTTTGCCGGTATCGTCTGATACTTGCGGCCGGATTCGAGGCTGCTGTCATAAAGATCCTCCGGTCGAATCCCGAACGCGATCTTGCGCCCCTCATACGACCGCAAGCCCGGCCTGCGGACGAACGCTGCATCCTGCAGCCGGATGGCGAAGGCGCCGCACATCAGTTCGCCGCCCTTCAAGGTCGCCTCGAAAAGGTTCATCGAAGGAGAACCGATGAAGCCGGCAACGAAGGCGTTCACCGGCGATTCATAGAGCCTCTTGGGTGTGTCGACCTGCTGCAGCACGCCACCTTTCAACACCGCGACCCTGTCCCCCATCGTCATCGCTTCGATTTGGTCGTGGGTCACGTATATGGTCGTTACGCCGAGTTGCTTTTGCAGGCTGGTGATTTCGGCGCGCATTTGAACGCGTAGTTTCGCATCCAGGTTGGAAAGCGGTTCGTCCATGAGAAAGGCGGCCGGCTCGCGCACCATGGCACGGCCCATGGCAACCCGTTGACGCTGTCCGCCTGAAAGGTTCGCCGGTTTGCTGTCCAGCAAGGACGTCAGTTGAAGGGTTTTGGCGATCTCGTCGACGCGCTTCTTGCGCACGGCTTTCGGCTTGCCTGCCAGCCGCATCGAAAAGGCGATATTCTCGAACACCGTCATATGCGGGTAGAGCGCGTAGCTCTGGAAGACCATCGCGATGTCGCGGTCCTTGGGCGGGACGTCGTTGACCACCCGGTCGCCGATCTCGATCGTGCCGTCGGTGATCTCCTCCAGCCCGGCGATCATGCGCAGCGCCGTCGACTTGCCGCACCCCGACGGCCCGACCAGCACCATGAACTCATGGTCCTGGATGTCGAGATCGAGGTTCGGAATGACCGTCACCGGTCCGTACGCCTTCTTGACGTGATGGAACGTCACCTCTGCCATGCTTACGCCCCTTCCCCGAAAAGCTACTTGACCGCGAAGATCCTTGCCCTCTTCGGCGCCACCACGGCGGAAACCTTGCCGCCGTCCGTGGCCACCGCCTCGCCCGTCCAGACGTCGCGCGCCGGAGTGGCCCCCCACTCCGCCGGCACGTCGAAGCTCGCCGTCGCCGGCGCGCTTCCGCGATTGATCGCCACCACGACGGCGTCGTGGCTCGCCGCGTCCCGCTGCAGAAAGACCAGCAGGTCGCCGTCCGTCGACAGCCCTGAATGCGTTCCGCGCGAGAACGCGGGGTGGGCGCGGCGGATGGCGATCATCAACTTGTAATCGGCCCGCAGGGCCTCGTCGCGCGGCTGGCCGGCGCCGGGGAGGATCTTGCGGTCCCCCCACGGCATGTCGCTGCGGTTGTCCGGCCAGTCGCCGCCCAGGCGCCCGACCTCCTCGCCGTAATAGATCATCGGCACGCCGCCCGCGGTCAGCTCGAGCAGCGCCGCGAGACGGAACAGCTCCTTGTCGCCGTTGAGCTGGAAGAGGGCTCCCGGCACGTCGTGCGAGGAGAGATAGGGGGAGAGCAGGTGGCCGGCGCGCACCTTCTCGCGCGACTGGAGATAGCGGTCGAAGGCCACCGTGCGGCCGCGCCCCTGGACCCAGGCCAGGGCGTTCCCCTGGAAGGAGAAGTCGAAGCCGGCGTCCATCTCGTCACCTGCGAACCAGGGGTCGAGCACCTGGGCGTCGCCGCCCCAGACCTCGCCGATCAGGAAGAAATCCTGGCCCAGCTCGGCGCGGGTGCGCTTCCGGTGTTCTTTCCAGACCTCGTGCTGGACGTGCTTGACCGTGTCGAGCCGGAAGCCGTCCACCCCCACCCGCTTGGCGAGGCCGAGCTGGGCGTTCAGCAGGTAGTCGCGAATCTCGGGGAGCTCGGTCTTGAAATCGGGGAGGCCGGAGACGCAGGTGGTCACGTCGTCCTGGCCGCACTCCGCGCCGACGCGGAACCACCCCTTGGTGCGCGGGTCGTCGAGCATCCTGGAGTCGTAGCCGGCGTGGTTGTAGACCACGTCGAGCAGCACCTTCAGGCCGCGGGCGTGCGCCTCGTCCACCAGGGTTTTGAGCTCCGCCTCGGTGCCGAAGCGAGGGTCGAGCCGCTGGAAGTCGTCCGCCCAGTAGCCGTGGTACCCCCAGTCGGGGAAGCCGGCGCCGGTGACGAAACGGTCGATGTTCTTGACCACCGGCGTGATCCAGAGCGCCGTCGCGCCGAGGTCGGCGATCTCGTCGAGGTGTCGGGTAAGCCCCTTGAGGTCGCCGCCGTGGAAGGTCCCCTTGGCGTTGCGGTCGACGTTCCGGTCGTTGTCGGGGTCGCCGTCGGCGAAGCGGTCGACGATGACGAAATAGAGGACGGCGTCGCGCCAGCTCTCCTGGGGAGTGATCGAGACGCGGGCCGCTAGGTTGGATGGGGAAGGAGGAGCCGCTCCGGAGGTCTGAGGCGCCGGGGCGCCGCTACAGGAGAGGAGGAGGATTGTGGCAGTCGCCGCCAGCGAGCGGCGGAAGAATCGACCCGGCTCCGCGACGAGAGACAGCAAATGGAAATCCCTCCAGGCGTTCTTTTTTTGACCCTGACGAGCGGCGATTCTAAGAAGTGGTGACAAACCTGTCAATGTATCGTGACGTGAGAGAAAACTCCGCGTTTCCAGCATGATACGCCAATTCCGCCCCTGCGGCCGGCGGCGGGCTGGAAACGTTACCACCGGGCGCCTTCGCGTCGCCCTGTTCATGGCGCTGGCATGCGGGGCGGCACGAAATTTCCGCGCGGCATGCCAGTGGGCCCTCATCACCCCGACCCTCTTCTCCCGTCCCCTCCCACCCTCCCTCACCGGGAGAAGAGGGAGGAGTTAGCTCTAAGTTGGCTCAATCCGTTTTGCCTTTCTCCCCTCTCCCGGTGAGGGAGGGCGGGAGGGGACGGGAGAGGGGCCGGGGGTGAGGGTCCGGCATGGCTTGTGTTACGTTTCCAGGCGGACAAGGGCGGCGGGCCGACCCGCGAGCCCGCCAGCGGTTGAAAGGGAGGTCTATCTTCATGCCCACCGGAATCGGTTTGATGGGATTGGGACGGATCGGGAGGAACATCTTCCGTATCCTCTATAAGAGCGACGACCTGCGGATCCAGGCGGTCAGCGACGTGGCGGACCCGGCGGCGCTCGCCTATCTGCTCCGCTTCGACACCCTCCTCGGGCGGTTCCCGGACGAGGTGAGCATCAAGGAGGGCAACCTCGAGGTCGCCGGGCGCCAGGTGAAGATGCTGACCGAGGCCAAGGGATCGCAGGAGGTGCCTCCCTGGGGGGACCTGGGGGTCGACGTGGTCATCGAGGCGACCTCGAAGTTTCGCACCCGCGCCGAGGTGGAGCGCCACTTCGCGGCGGGGGCCAAGCGGGTGATCCTCTGCTCGCCGCCGGCCGAGGCGCCGGATCTCACCGTCGTCTTCGGCGTCAACGAGGACCAGCTCCGCCCCGAGCACCGGATCGTCTCAGCCAGCTCGGCGACCGCCATCGCGGCCGGTCCGGTGCTCAAGGCACTCGACGATGCCTTCGGCATCGAGCGGGCGTTCCTCACCACCGTCCACGCCTTCACCAACCAGCAGCGGCTGGCCGACGTGCCGCACGACGATCCGCGCCGGGGCCGGGCGGCGGGGGAGAACATCATCCCGCAGGAGACCCACGCGGCCGAGCTGCTCGCCGACCTCCTCCCCGACCTCAAGGGGAAGATCACCGGTTACTCGATGAACGTGCCGGTCGCCAACGGCTCGGTGGTCGACCTCGTCTGCTGGCACCAGTTGCCGGTGACCGTCGAGGCGGTCAACGAGGCGGTCCGCACGGCCGCCGCGGGGGAACGCCTGAAGCGCGTGCTGGACTACGAGACCGAGCCGATCGTCTCCTCCGACGTCCTGCACTCGGAGTACTCCGGCACCTACGACAGCCTCGCCACCATGGTCCTCGGCAAGAACGTCTCCAAGACCCTGACCTGGTTCGACAACGGCTGGGGCTACGCGCACCGGGTCGTGGACCTGCTCCGCCGCTTCGAGCAGCTCGACGGAGCCCAGAAGGAGAAAGCGCAATGAGCGTCAAGATCGGTATCAACGGCTTCGGCCGCATCGGCCGCAGCGTCTTCCGCATCCTCTCCGAGCGCGACGACATGGAGGTCGTGGCGATCAACGACCTGTTCGAGAACCAGCAGCTCGTCTACCTCCTGAAGCACGACTCCGTGATGGGGGTCTTCGACAAGGAGGTCTCGGCGGACGACGACTTCATGACCGTGGCGGGCCACAAGATCGCCATGACGGCCGAGAAGGACCCCGCGAAAATCCCCTGGGGGAAACTGGGAGTGGACATCGTCATCGAGTCGACCGGCGTATTCACCGCCAGGGAGCAGCTCCAGAAGCATCTCGACGCGGGCGCCAAGAAGGTGATCCTCACCGTTCCGGCCAAGGACGAGATCGACGCCACGATCGTCATGGGGGTCAACGACGACACGCTGAAGCCCGAGCACCGGATGGTCTCCAACGCCTCGTGCACCACCAACTGCCTGGCGCCGATCGCCAAGATCCTCGACGAGACCTTCGGCATCGAGGAGGGGTTCATCACCACCGTCCACGCTTACACCAACGACCAGCGGCTGGCGGACGTCCCCCACAAGGATTTTCGGCGCAGCCGCGCGGCGACCCAGAACATCATCCCCACCACCACCGGCGCCGCCCGGGCGGTGGGCAAGGTGCTGCCGCAGCTCAAGGGGAAGCTCGACGGCATGGCGATGCGCGTGCCGGTGCCCAACGGCTCGATCGTCGACCTGGTCGCCAAGCTGCGCCAGAAGCCGGATACGGCGGCGGTCAACGCCGCCGTCCGCGGCGCCGCCGAGGGGAATCTCAAGGCGGTCGTCGAGTACAGCGAGGTGCCGCTGGTCTCGACCGACATCATCGGCAACCCGCACTCCTCGGTCTTCGACGCCCTCTCTACCCGCGCCGAGGGGGACGGCTACGTCAAGGTCGTCGCCTGGTACGACAACGAGTGGGGGTACTCGAACCGGGTGGTGGACCTGATCGGCCGCATGGCGGCGGTCGGCGGGCTGTAAAGGCTCGATGGCAAAAAGAGTCGGCATCCTGACGGGCGGCGGCGATGTGCCGGGGCTCAACGCGGCCATCCAGCAGTTCGTCTGGCGGATGGAGGAGGAGGGTTACGAGATCCTCGGGCTGCGCCGCGGCTGGGCGGCCCTCCTCCACGTCAAGCCGTACCACGACGCCGACAACTCCTCCTGGCTGGTGCCGCTGACCCGGGCCAGCACGCGGACCATCGACCGCAGCGGCGGCACGGTCCTCCACAGCTCGCGGATCAATCCCGCCCTCACCAGCCCCGAGGGGGTCCCCGAGCACCTGCGCGGGCGGGCCAACAAGGTGCTCCCCGACGGCCGGCTCGACCTGACCGACGCCGCCCTCGAGGTGCTCCGCTTTCTCAATCTCGATACCCTGGTGGTGATCGGCGGCGACGGCACCCTCTCCTTCGCCCGCCGCCTCCACCTCGAAGGGGTCAAGATCATCGGCCTGCCGAAGACCATGGACAACGATGTCTTCGGCACCGACTACTGCATCGGCTTCTCGACGGCGATCACCCGCTCGGTCAACTTCATCAACGACCTGCGCACGGTGGCGGGCTCGCACGAGCGGTTCCTGGTGGTGGAGCTGTTCGGCCGACATTCGGGGGAGACCTGCCTGATCTCCTCGTATCTCGCGGGTACCGACCGGGCGCTGATCGCCGAGGTTCCCTTCGACCTCCAGCGGGTGGTCGACATGCTCGCCCGCGACAAGCATGGCAACCCCAGCAACTACGCCGTCTGCACCATCTCCGAGGGCGCCTATCCCGAGGGGGGGCACCCTTTCGAGACCGGCGAGGCCGACGCCGTGGGCAACCGCGAGCTGGGAGGCGTGGGACGGGTGCTCCGCGAGGAGCTCCAGCGGCACACCGGGGACCGGGTGATCTACCAGCGCCTGGGCTACCTGATGCGCTCGGGCCCGCCCGACTCGCTCGACCGCCTCGTCGCCAAGAACTTCGCCACCCTCGCGGCCGACCTCATCCTGGCCGGCAAGACCGGCCGCCTCGTCTCCATTCAGGCGGGGCGCTACACGACCGAGCCGCTGGAGGTCGTCGGCGACGGCAAGAAGCAGGTGAACGTCGAGAAGTTCTACGACCGCGAGCGCTACCGGCCGAGCATCGTGGGGGTGATGGGGCTGCCGATGTTCCTCTGCTGACGGGCGTAAGGAACCTCGCTACAGGGTTGCTCGGGGGTTGTCGCGACCTGCCCTTCGAGGCCTCACCCTCGGTCCCTCTCCCGGGGGGGAGAGGGAGGGCCTGGATAGGAAAGATTTGCCTCAATTCGGCAGGCGGTTTTCCTCCCCCGGAACGGGGGAGGCCAGGAGGGGGTGTTCCGGAAAGGCAGGCCCCTTCCTACGCGGGCCCTCCCTCTCCCCCCCGGGAGAGGGACCGAGGGTGAGGATTCGGAGGGCAGGACGCCTCGCCGGGCAAGAGCGCCTTACCGCACCTCGCTCATCAGCGCCAGCGTGTTCCCCTCGGAATCCCGGAAGAACGCCATCCAGAGCTCGTGATCGGGCATGCGGGCCAGCAGGTGGGGCTCGCTACGGAGATCGGCGCCATGGTCGCTCAGCGCCTTCCAGGTGGCCTGGATGTCGTCCACCTTGTAATAGAGGATGGAACCGGGGTGGTCGAACTCAGCCTCCTCGGGGAGGCTCAACATCAGGCGGATGCCGCCGCAGTCGAAGAAGGCCAGCTTGGGCGGCGCCTGGAAGAGGAACTTCATCCCCAGGACGTCGCGGTAGAAGGCGACCGCCCGGTCGAGGTCGTGGACGATCACCGAGATCTGGCCGATCTGGGAAAGGGAGAGGCCTTGCGTCATGGGGTCTCCCGCCTCAGCAGACCTTGTCCGCGGTGCAGGCGACATTCAGCGCGCTGGAGACCGCCTGGCTCAGCAGGGCGGAGGTGCTCATCGGAGCCCAGCCCCTCATCACATAGGCGATCCGCCCCTCGGCGTTGATCACCACGTAGCTGGGCAGGTTGTTGACTCCGAAGACGCCGCCGATCACCAGCCCCTTGGCGTCCCAGGCCTGCGGCCAGCTCATGCCGTTCGCGTGGACGAACTCGTCCAGCGCCTTGCGGTCTTCATCCGCGCTGACGCTGATCAGCACCAGCGGCTTGCCGGTATTTTTCTGCAGCAGCTCCTTGAGCTCCGGCAGTGCCTTGCGGCACGGCCCGCACCAGGTGGCCCAGAAGTCGAGCAGCACGACCTTCCCCTTGAGGCTGGCCATGGTGATCGTCTTGCCGTCCAGGGTCTGGAGGTTGAAGGCGGGAGTGGGGTCCCCGATCTTGAGAGGCGCCGCGCCCGCGGCGAGGCCGCAGGCCAGCAGGCCCAGAAAGGCGACCCCCCATCGAACTTTGATTCCTGCGCTCCGCGTCATTCCAATCTCCTTTCCTGGTGATTGTAGCGCGGAGAGCCCCCCGGGCGGCGGAATCGCCGGCGCCCGCGTCAGCCGATCCGCCGCTCCAGCCGCCGCCGGGCCGTGGGGGAGGGGGCGGCGGCGAGCAGGCTCTCCCGATCCTGGGCATTGAAGGCGCGGCGCTTTTCCGCCAGGGTGCTCGCCAGAGTGCCGAGGCACCAGAGGCGGTCTCGCTCCGATCCCAGCGCGTCGACGAGCCCGAGGGCGTCGCCGAGCGCCGCCGGAGCGCCGGTCCGCAGCAGCTCGACCAAGGCCCGGCGGCGGGCCCAGCCGTCGGGGAAGGCCTCGATGGCGGAGAGCAAGCCGCCGGCCGGCAATGTTTTGACGTCCGCCAGATGCCACCGGAAGACCTGGAACCGCGCGGTGAGCGACTGGGCTTCGGCCAGCTTCGCCGCCAGGCCGTCGTCCGTCACCATCCTGGCGGGAGGCGCCGTCGGCTGAGGCGCCGGCGCGGGAGGCGGTTCCACGATCGGCTTGGGAGAGGGTGCGACCGGAACCGGCTCGGGGACGGCGGCCACGGGAGCCGGTGCCGGCGGCGCCACGGGAGCGAGCGGCGCGGGCTCCGGCTTCCGTACGAAAACGACGGGAGCGGCGGCCACGGCCGGCGCAGCCGGCTTCGGATCAACTGGCGCCGGCTTGGGACCGGCCGCCGCCGACGGCAGAGGCGGGGTGCCGGCCAGGGCGCCCTCCACGACCGCCTGGGCGCTCTGCCGCAGCCGTTCGGTGCGCTTGCGCGGATCGCGCAGATCGGCGATCAGCTCCGGGAGATGGGCCGTCCCCTTCATCTGCGATCTTTCGATCATGGCGATCAGCGTGGGGGAGGCCTCATGGCCGCTTCGCCGGGTGATCGCGTCGAGGACCTCGTCGGCGTGGTCCAGCCCGAGCTGAGAGGTCACGACCAGTCGCTCCTCGGGGGTCATCGCCCGCAGCACGGCCCAGGCGCGGCTGAGGATCTTCAGCCGCTCGAAGGGGGAGAAGGTCGACCCGAGCTGCTGAACCAGCTCGGGCAGAGTGTTCGGAGCGGGCGCCATGGCGGCTCGCCTGCCTTACGAAGCCCGCGGCGGCTGAACCGGCGGCTGCGAGTCGACCCGCACCAGCCCCTCGCCGCCCGCCTTGGAAACGACCGCGCCGGGGATCTTCGAGACGTCCTGAAGGAAGCGCTTCAGGTCGACGCCGGCGAGCTGCTCCATGATCGGCGAGAGCAGGGAGAGCACCTGCACCACGTCCTGGCTCAGCTTGGCGGCGCCGGTGCCCTCGTGGCCGTTGCCGTTGCTGATGATCGTGGTGGTGCCGGCGCGCGACAGCGGCTCGGCGATGGCCGCCGCGATCTCCGGCAGCACCTTGAGGGCCTCGATCGACAGGCCGGCTTCGTTGTAGAGCTTGAGCGCCTCGGCGAGCAGGCGCCGGGCCGACGCCTCGGCGGCGCCCTTGGCCTGGGTCGCCTCGGCTTCGGCGAGGCCGATGTTCCTGCGCATCACCGACTCGGCCTCCGCCTTGGCGAGCCCCTCGGCCTTGACCGCCTGCGCCGCCTCCTCGCGCCGCTTGCGGTCGGCCGCGGCCTGGCGCTCGACCTTGTACTGCTCGGCGTCGGCGATCCGCTCGGTCTCGTACTTGCGGGCGTCCGCCTGCTCGCGGATGGTGGCGTTGAGCTCGAGCTTGCGGCGCTCGACCTCCTTGTCGGCGATGGTGATGTCCTGGACCTTGGTCTCCATCTCGCCGGCCTTGACCGCCTGCGCCCGGGCGACGTCGACCTCCTTCTGGATCGAGGCGCGCTTGAGCGACAGGGCCTTCTCGGCGTCGGCGATCTCGGTGTCCACCCCGAAGCGCTTCTGCTCCTTCTGCTGGCGGGCGGTCTCCTCCTCCAGCTTGGCGGCGCGGTCGGCCTGGGCGGTGGCGATGCGGGCGTCGCGCAGGGCCTCCTGGATCTTCGGCTGGCCGAGCGAGTCGAGATAGCCCTCGGAGTCCTGGATCGCCTGGAAGACGAAGGACTTGAACTCGAAGCCCATCCCCTCGAGATCGAAGTGGGCCTCGTCGCGGACCTTCTCCTGGAAGCGCTTCTGGTCGCGGTAGAGCTCCTCGAGGGTCAGGGTGCCGATGATGCCGCGCAGGTGGCCGGCGACCGTCTCCTGGATCGTCGAGCGGACCTGCTCGGCCGGCACGCCGAGGAACCCCTCGGCCGCCTTGCGGATGTGCTCGACGTCCCCCTTGATCTTCACCTGGGCGACCGCCTTGACGTTGATCGGGATGCCCTGGCTCGTGTAGACGTGCTGGAGATCGATGTCCAGGGTCATCATCCGCAGCGAGATCACCCGGTACTGCTCCCAGGCCGGCCAGACGAACGTGCCGCCGCCGCGGACGATGCGGAATCCCTCGGTGACCCCCTGGGAGTCCTTGACCTTGTTGCCGAACACTCCCTTGCGGCCGTAGACGATCAGGGCCTCGTCCGGCCCCGCTTTCTTGTAGAGCAGGCGGGCGATGGCATAGAAGACGATGATGGCGAAGAGAACGCCGATCACACCGAAGGCTGAAGCCAGAGACTGCATGGGGGGGCTCCTCCTTTCCCAGGGGGTAGGTTGAGCGAATCCTACCACCTTGAATGACCGCAGGGCCGGAAGCATTTCGCGGCACGTATCTCCTTGGAGCGTAGAATTCACCCTGGAGGTTTTGCCGATGAACCTGATCTGCCGATTTTCACTCCTCGCCCTGGCCCTGATCGCGATCGCTCCCCGGAGCGGCGCCGGGGAGCCGGGGCCGTCCCCTTCCGCGGACCGCGTCGCCGTGGTCGAGCTGTTCACCTCGCAGGGTTGCTCGAGCTGCCCGCCGGCCGACCGGCTGCTCTCGAAAATCGCCCGCGACCCCCGGTACCAGGGGAAGGTGATCCCGCTCTCGTTCCACGTCGACTACTGGAACTCCATCGGCTGGGCGGACCCCTTCTCCTCCAACCGCTGGTCCGAGCGGCAGCGGGTCTACGCCGGCCGCGTCTTCCACAGCAACCGCATCTACACCCCGCAGGTGGTGGTGAACGGCCGCTCCGAGTGCGTCGGCAACTCGGAGGGGGAGGTGAGCGGCAAGATCGCCCAGGCCCTGGCCGCCGAGCCGGACGCCCGGGTCAGCCTGGCGATCGATCCGCTGACGCCGGACGGGCATCTGAAGGTCACGGTAGGCGCCAAGCTCGCGAAGGCGGTCGGCTCCGGGGCCCTCGACCTCTGGGTGGCGGTCTACGAGAGCGGCCTCTCGACCGACGTCAAGGCGGGGGAGAACGCCTCGCGCGTGCTCCGGAACGACCGCGTGGTGCGCCGCCTGGAGAAGGCGTTCACGCTGCCGGCCACGGCCGGAGCCGAGAAGTCCGGCGAGGTCGTCCTCGGCATCGACAAGCGCTGGAAGCCCGGCAGCCTCGGCGTCGCCGCCTTCCTCCAGGACCCCGCGACGCTGGCCATCCATGGCGCGGCGGCCCGGGACCTGGGGCGGTAAGGGCTACTCGGCTACTCGACGCGGATCTTGTAGCTCTCGCGCTTCACGCGCTTGCCGTTCTCGTTCGAGTAGAGCTGGATGGTGTAGCGGCCCGGCTTCAGGAAGCCGGCGGGGAAGCTCAGGGCGTAGTATCCCTGGTCATTCGGGGCCAGGGTATCCTGGACGGGGAGCTTCGTTCCGGCGCCGTCCAGGACCTCCGCCTTTCTCCCCATGGGGCCGGTCTCACCCTTCGCGGCCTGCAGGAGCATGGTGAAGGGGAGAGGCGAGCGCTCGACCTCTTTGGGCGCGGAAGCCTCCTGCTCCTCGGAGCCCCGGACGACAGCGGGTGCCTCCAGGATCACGAACGCGCCGGCGTGCGGCTCCTCACTCTGTTTCCTGATCTCGGCAAGCTGGCTCTCGTTGTCCTGGGCCCGCTTCTCGGTTTCCTGCTGGCTGGCCTGGAGCGCGGCCGTACGAGCCATCAGATCCTCGAGTTTCTGCCGGAGAGAGCCGTCCACCGCGGTGGGGGCCGGCGCTGCCGGAGCCGCGGCCTGGGGGGGGGGCTGGGCGAGCCGCGACGAGTCGCTCGCCCACTGGAGCTCGTGCATCCATCCCGCCGAAGCGACGACGGCCGTGAGCCCCGCGGCCAGTGCGGCGGCGCGCCAGGTCCGGAAGCCGCGATCGGCGACCGGCTCCTGGCGGGAGCGGGCTCCGGGGAAGACGGCGATCTTGTCGTCCTCCTCCAGGTGCCGGCTCGTCCGGGCGAGCTCCAACTCGGCCGCGCACTCGGCGCAGGTGGCGAGATGACGCTCCGCGACAGCGGGGTCGACGCCGGCCGGGACCTCGCCGTAGGCGAGCGCCACCAGGGCATCGCCGGGGAGATGCTGGCCGAAGATCGTCCAGGCGTTCCGGGTGTCGTTCAGGGCCGCGCGGCAGCGCTCGCAGGTCGCCAGGTGCCGCCGGACCTCGTCCCTCTCCGTGGCCTCCAGGGTGCCGTTCAGCAACCAGGGCAGGAGTTCTATGGCTTCATCACAATTCATCGGCATTCGCCCCTCCACTGCTATTAGGCGGCCGTTTGACCGTGATGTTACGTCCGTTGCCCGAACCGGTTCCAAGAAGGTCACTTCGGGCCGCGACCGCCTTCTCGCGGCAGCGCAGGACCCGCACCCGCAGCGTGCCCTCCGCCACCTGGGTCCGCAGGCTCATCTCCCGGTAGGAGAGCCCGGCCACGATCATGCGCCAGAGCTCCCGGCAATCCTGGGGTACCCGGTCGAGCACGCGCAGGAGCAGATCCTTGTCCTCCTGGCGCGCGGGGATGGCGGGCCCCGTGGCGGCCGGCTCGTCCGCGGGGTCCAGGCCGTCGAGGTCGGTCCACTTCCACTTGCTCTGGGCCCGGAGCTGGTCGAGGCAGGTGTGGCTGACCACCCGCCAGAGGTAGGTGCGCAGGCTCGACTCGCCGCGGAACTTTCCCGAGCCCAGCAGGCGGGTCACCTCCAGCCGGACATCCTGAAGGACATCGTCCCAGCGGTCGGCGAGCCGCCGCTGATAGGGCCAGGCGGCGCGCGAGATCCAGCCGTCCACGGTTCCCACCGCGTCCCGTTCTCCCTGGAGAAAGCGGGAGACCATCTCCCGGTCGTCGCTCGCCATCGATAGCATCCTATCCTTCTATAGGGTGATCCCGACAATTGCCGCGGCTGGCCCCGGAGTAGGGTAAAATCAGGGTACGTTACGAGTCGAATCCCCGTGATGATCTCGCCGACTCGATCCTGCCGTCTCTTCCCATTGCTCTCGCATCCAAGCCGGGCTTGGATTTTCGGATTGGGATTGCTCCTCAGCCCGGAGCCCGGGAGCCTGGCTCAGCAGATTTCTCCCGGCTCCGCCCCGCTTGCCGGGGTGAGCGCCGGCGCCGGTTCCTTCTCTCTGCAGCCTGGAGCCCTGGTGGAGCGAGACATCGCTCTGGGGAACACGCACGAGTACGTTTTGCCGCTTACCGCGAGAACCTATCTCTTCCTGGAGATCTCTCCGATCGGGGTGGACGTCGACGCGTCTTTGCTGGATCCCGGGGGGAAGCCCGTGGCTTCGACGGATGGCCGCGCGGGTTTTGGAAACGCCAGGCTGCTCGCTCTGGTCACCAACTCTCCTGGGAGCTATCGGCTCAGGGTAACCACTCGTGGCGAGCACGCGCTTGCCGGTCATTACGAGTTGGAAGCCCGCGCTTTGCATCCCGCCGAAGCGGGGGATAAAACCCGGGTGGAAGCGGTCAGGAAGCTTGCGGAAGGCCGCCGGTTCAGAGGGGATGACAAATCCAGGGAAAAATCGCTCACCAAGCTGAAAGAAGCGCTCTCCCTGTGGAAGTCGGTCCAAGACGGCACTGGAGAGGTGGAATCCCTTGCCGAGATCGGCGGTCTCTACGCCGATCATGGAGAGCATCAGGAAGCGATGCGCTGGCATCAAAGGGCTCTTCAACGGGCCCAGGAGAGCCGGTATGCCAAAGGGGAGGCCTGGGCGCGGGGCAACCTGGGGAACTGTTACCTGGAGAAGGCTCAGTACGACAGCTCGATAACGTCCTATGAAGCCGCGGTAAAATCCTGGGATCAGATCGGCAGGATTCCGGAAAAAGCCTTCGCCCTCCAGAGCCTCGGAAAAGTCTACCGGGCCAAGGGGGTTCCCGAGAAAGCCTTGAAGGCGTTCAAGGAGGCGTTGAGCCTGCAGGAAAAAGCCCGAGACTTCCCCGAGCAGGCGCACACTTTGAGCGGCATCGGCGCCATTTACTTCGATCAGGGCAATATCACGGAAGCGTTGAAGGTATGGGAGCAGGCGCTCGGATTCAGCCAGGCCGTGGGCGATGACAAGAGCGAGGCCATTCTCGAATTGAATCTTGGCTCGATCTATTATCGCCGGGGCCAGCTTCAGAGAAGCGTCGAGACCTTGACGAACCTGGTCGGGAAGATCGATCCCAAGGACGCGGGGCATGCCTTCTACAATCTGGGCGGAATCTATCTCGACCTTGGAGATCTGGACAAGGCGTTGGAGAACTATCGGAGCGCTCTGGCCGCTTTCCGGCAAGCGAAGAAGATCGACGACCAGATCAGCGCCCTGGTCGGGATCGGGACGACTCTGCAAAGGCAGGGGAATCCTCGGGCGGCTTTGAAGCAGTACGACGAAGCGCGGAAGTTGCTTCCCGAAGAGTCCTGGATGATCCCGCATCACGTGGGCCTGGCACAGTTGGCCCTGGAAGAACCAGGCCAGGCACTGCAGTCGTTTCAGCGTGCCTTGAAGGTGGCGCAAGCCACCCAGCAGCGGACTTACGAGGCGTCCACGCTGCTGGCCATGGGGACCGCGTACCATGCTCTTGGAGAGTTGGACCGCGCCGCAGAGTATCTCGGGCAGGCGATCCAACTGGGCAACGACATCGAATACCCCGGCGTCGTAACCCCGTCCTTATTGCGGCGCGCGAAGCTCCGGCGGGATCAGGGGCGGCTGGAAGAGGCCAAGGCGGACATCGAAGCCGCGCTGGCGATCATCGAGTCCACCCGGCGCAACATCGCTGGCCAGCAGATCCGCATGGGCTACTCCGCCTCGAAGCAGACCTACTATGAATTTTACATCGATCTGTTGATGCAACTGGACCAGCTCCATCCCGATGGCGAGTACCGGTATCTCGCCCTCGAGGCCAGCGAGCGGGCGCGTTCGCGGGGTCTTCTCGATCTGCTGGCGGAAGGCCGGATCAATGTCAACGACGGGCTGGACAGCGAGCTGAAAGAAAAAGAGAGCAAGCTGGCCGACGATTTTGCCCGCGCCCAGACCGAATTGGGCATGAGCCCGGCTCCCAAGAGAGCCAAGGAACTGAGAGATCAACTGGCCCAATTCCATGATGCCCAGGAGAAGCTGGACTGGGAAGCCCGCGGGCGGAACCGGCGGTATGCCCAGGTTCGTTATCCGACCCCCCTGAAAACCAGGGAGATCCAGCAGCAGGATCTGGGCGATGGCGCGGCACTGCTCGAATATGCGCTGGGGGAAGCGCGATCGACTCTGTTCGTGGTGACCCGGGAGAAGATCAGCAGTTATCCCTTACCGGCCGGCCGGATCATTCTGGAGCAGGTGCAGCGCCTGCGAGCGGCGCTCGAGAAAGAGAACCTCCTGACCTGGCCGGAGTACCTCGATTCCGCGTTTCGGCTCTACCAGATGCTGGTAGCTCCCGCCATCGGCGAGCTTGCCGGTAAGAGCAGCCTGGTGATCGTTCCGGATCGCGGCCTTTATTACATCCCCTTTGAAGCCTTCCTCACCGAAGCGCCGGGGAAGGGTGCGTCTTCGCCAATGCCCTACCTGCTCTACAAGTATGCGATCGCTTACGTTCCCTCGGCCAGCGTGCTGGCCAACCTGCGGGAGCCGAGAGCGGGTTCTCCCACGGACTCGAAAGAGCTGATCGCCTTCGCCCCATTCTCCGGATCGGGAGAGAGCGCCAGAATCCGAGGTACCGCCGGCAAGGGAGAGATCCAGGCAAAGAACGTTCCCCGCAAGTTCCCGCCCTTGCCTGCCTCGGGCCTCGAGATCTCCGGAATCGCCGATCTGTACCAGGGCTCGGCGCTCGAATTCTTCCGGGATGAGGCCACCGAGGAGACCGTCAAGCGCAATCCCGCCGTCGCGACCGCTCATCGTCTTCATTTCGCCACTCATGCCCAACTGGACGAGCGCTACCCGGAAGACTCTTCTCTCGTCCTGGTTCGCCCTGAAGGGAGCGCTGAAGATGGCTATTTGCGGGTTCAAGAGATCTTCAACCTGAAGCTTGCCGCCGATCTGGTCGTGCTCTCGGCCTGTCAGACGGGCCGCGGCAAGGAGGTGACCGGAGAAGGGCTGATCGGATTGACCCGGGCCTTTTTCTACGCTGGGGCGCCAAGCCTGGTGGTGAGCCTGTGGAACGTCACCGACAGCTCGACCCCCGGCCTGATGCTGGATTTCTACAAGAACCTGGACCATCTGCACGATAAGGCTCGAGCCTTGAAGGCGGCTAAAATCTCCATGATTGAAAAGGGCGCATATAAGCATCCTTCTTATTGGGCTCCCTTCATCCTCATCGGAGAGCCTCGGTAGAGTAAAGATGTAACATTGGAGGGACTCCTGCGCCTCTAAAGAGCGGACCGGAGATGATCCCGGTCTTTACCACAAGGGGGGCCTATGGCCGACGAGAAGAAGATCGAGATCACCGAGGAAGACAGCTCCTGCAGTCGTGACGGACAGGGCTCGGTTCCGGTTGTCGTGATTCCTCCGCCTCCGCCGAGCCAGTAATCGGAACGGGAGAGCGGCCCGCTTGATATTCTTTTTTTTACGGAGAGGAGAGGTATGGAGAACGGTCGACTGAAATCGGAGGGGCGTCATGGCCAATGGTGATGGCGGAGGTTCGGTTCCTGTGCGGATCATCCCGCCGCCGCCGCCGCCGGCGATGCGGATGGTGAGCCTTGTGCTCGCGTTGCTGGCGGCGATCGCGGGATTCCTGGGCTACGGCGTGTGGGCGGGAGGCCTTGCCGCCCTGAGCTTCGTAGCCAATCTTGTGGACTTCCTCGCCAATCGCGGAGTTGCCCAGGTACCGAGGTCCATGCTCGACGAGGAGGGTAAGCTCAAGGTGGAAGAGCGCGGATAACAGGCTTCCCTTGTCCCCCAGCCCCCGCCCGGCCTGACGGCCGGCGGGGGCTTCTTCGTCTGGCTTCCGTATACTGGGGCCAGAAAGAGGAGGTGTGATGCTCAAGACCATCGTGGTGTCCGTGATCTCCCTGGCCCTGGTGGCGCCGCTCGTGGCGCAGACCGCCCGGCCGGGGAGCGAGGAGAAGAGTATGGATGTGGCGATTCCCGTTCTGACCGTCTCGGGCTCCGGGCAGGCGCGGGTGGCGCCGGATGAGGCCACGGTCCGCCTCGGCGTGCTCGCCCAGGCGCCGACCGCGCGCGAGGCCCAGGCCAAGGTCAACCGCTCGGCCAGCGCCGTGCTCGACGCGATCCGCAAGCTCGGCGTGCCCGCCGAGCGGATCCAGACCACCGGCCTCTCGCTCGGCCCCCAGTACGCCCAGGGGCGCCCCGAATCCCAGGAGGGGCCGCGCATCACCGGCTATCAGGCGTCCAACACCGTCAGCGTTCTGCTCGACGACCTCGCCAAGGTGGGGCCGGTCATCGACGCCGGCCTGGCCTCGGGGGCGAACAACCTCGAAGGCGTCGAGTTCGGACTGCGCAACGACGACGCGGCCCGCGCCACGGCGCTCGCCGGCGCCGTTCAGTCGGCGCGCACCAAGGCCGACGCCCTGGCCCGGGCGCTGAAGGTGCGGCTGGTCGAGATCCTCGAGGTGGCGGAAGGGGGCGTCTCGATCTCGCCGCCCCCCTCGCCGTTCCGGGGACGGATGGCGATGGCCGCCGAGGCGATGATCGCCACGCCGGTCTCGGCGGGGGAGGTGGGTGTCGACGCCGGCGTCACGATCCGCTGGCGGATCGCTCCCTGCCCGGGGGACGGCCCCTGCTCGTGAGGCAGGATCAACCCTCGGCCGAGGAGGTCGTCCGCCTCCTCGGCCTCACCGCCCATCCGGAAGGTGGGTTCTACCGCGAGACCTTCCGCGCCCCGGCGTCCTCGGCGTCTGATGCCGGCCGCGCCGCCTCCACGGCGATCTACTTCCTGCTGCCCGAGGGGACGGTCTCGGCCTGGCACCGGGTGGACGCCGACGAGGTCTGGCATCACTACGCCGGAGCCCCGCTGGAGCTGATCGTCGCGGAGGAAGGCAGCCCGCGCTCGTCGGTGCGGCTCGGCAAGGACCTCGCCGCGGGGGAGCGGCCGCAGGCGGTGGTCCCCGCCGGCGTCTGGCAGATGGCCCGGCCGCTGGGCGGCTGGACGCTCACCGGCTGCACGGTGGCCCCGGCCTTCGAG
>JBDSHF010000201.1:0-2568 GCA_039918595.1 Thermoanaerobaculia bacterium | reverse complement strand
TGTCGCTGTCCGTCGCCGAGTTGTTGCCCGGCGTCGGATCGGTCACCCCAGCGGGTGCCGTCACCGTCGCCGTGTTGGTGAGCGTGCCGGTCGCCGCCGCCGAGACCGCGCAGCTCGCCGTGTAGGTAACGCTGCCGCCCGCCGGCAGGTTGACGGTGTCGTTGACGTTGCCCGAACCCGCCGCCGTGCAGGTACCGCCACCGGCCCCCACGCAGGTCCAGGTGCAGGTCAGCGAAGCCGGGAAAGTGTCCGCCACCGTGGCGCCCGTGGCGCTGCTCGGGCCGGAGTTGGAGGCCGTGATGGTGTAGGTCACCGAGCCGCCCGCGGTCGCCGTGGTCACCCCGTCCGTCTTGGTGATGGCGAGGTCCGCCTGCGGCGTCAGCGTGTCGGTGTCGGTCGCGCTGTTGTTCGCCGGATTGGAGTCGCCCACCGCGCCGCCCGAGACCGTCGCGGTGTTGGTGAGCGTGCCGGTCGCCGAAGCCGAGACCGCGCAGCTCGCCGTGTAGGTGACGCTGCCGCCCGACGGCAGGTTGACGGTGTCGTTGAGGTTGCCCGAGCCCGCCGCCGTGCAGGTGCCGCCACCGGCCCCCACGCAGGTCCAGGTGCAGGTGAGCGAAGCCGGGAAGGTGTCGGCGACGGTGCCGCCGGTCACCGGGTCGGGGCCCGCGTTCGACGCCGTGATCGTGTAGGTCACCGAGCCGCCGGGCACCGCCGTGACGACGCCGTCGGTCTTGGTGATCGCCAGGTCGGCGACGGCGAACAGGCCGACGAGCACGGGGTCGTGATCCGAGGCGCGGTAGGGAGACGCTGGCTGGAAGACGACCCGCGGCGGCACGAGCGCCGAGCCGTCGGGCTTCTCCTCGAAGGTCGACTCGCCGGGGCTGTCCCGGACCTCGTCGTTGTAGTCGAAGAGGTCGATCTCGTCGGCGTTGATGTGCCAGGCGTCGGCGCCGGTGACCCGGGACAGCAGGGAGGCGCTGGCGAAGCCGTAGTCGAGATGGCCGAGTTGGCCATCGAAGAGATAGGAGTAGGCGTTGGCGCCATGGAAGAGGGTCTCGAGATCCGTGTACCCGCCGCCGATCAGGACGTTGATCGGATCCTCTTTGGCGTAGGCGTTGAAGTCGCCGAGGAGCAGGACGTCCGGGTCACCCGCGGCGGGGATCACGGTACCGTTGATCCAGGTGAGAAGCCGATTGGCCTGCGCGGTGCGCGTGGCATTGGAGGCACCGGCGCCGTCTCCGATATCGGTGTCGCCGGGCAGGCCGGCGCTCGAGCCCTTGGACTTGAAGTGGTTGACGACCACCGTGAAGCGCTGCCCGAAGGCCGGGTTGGCCGCGTCGACGACGTCAAAGGTCTGGGCGGTCGGCGGCCGGCTGTGGATGGGGTCGAGGTCGCTGAGGGGCGCGCCGACCGGCGACACGATGCCGGTGCGGTAGATCTGCTGCACCCGGATGGCGTCGGTGCCCAGCGTGCCGCCGGTGTTCACGAAGGCGTACGGATGCGCGCCGCCGCAGCTCGCGTTCACCGCCCCCAGCAGGTCGGTGATCGAGGCGCTCGGCGTGGTGTTCTCCAGCTCCGCGAAGCCGTAGACGTCGGCGTTGAGCGTGCAGATGACGATCGACGCCCGCTCGCGCTGGCGGTTGAGCTCGGCGACGCTGTCGGCGCCGCGGCAGTCCAGGGTCCCGCTCGGGGCGCAGGGGCCCGTCGAGGTGCTGGCCGTGGTGTCGATCGTCGTGAAGTAGTTGAGGAGGTTCATCCCCACCACGTGGATGGTGCCGCCCACCGCGGGCGGCGTCGCCGGCCGCGGGTTGGCGACGGTAAAGGTCGCCGGATTGGCGGCGGTGGGGCGGATGCGCCAGGCGTCGGTGCCGGCCTGGCCCGCGAACGACCAGTGCAGGACTCCGGTCAGCCCGTTGACCAGGTCGCCGCCGCGGAAGAAGTCGGTCCCCTGCGTACCGACCGACAGGCCGCCGTTGGCACGCGGGTAGTAGACGTACTGCAGGCCGTCCGGCGGTCCCGGCGGGGAGGACGTCGTCAGGTACCACTCCTGCGCGTTGTTGTCGTCGTCGAGGATGACCCGGCGGCGCGAAAGGGTGTCGGCCCAGGCGGCGTTGCCGGCGACGCTCGGCGGGTTGGCCTCGGTGAACTGGCGCGGCCGGCCGCCTTCATAAAGGATGATCTGCCCGTAGCGCCCGAGCTCGAAGTACTCCGACACGGAGAGCGTGTCGACGAAGGTCACCTTCATCCCCTCGCGCGCCTCGTAGTAGTCGTCGACGACGCCGGCGATCGGCAGGTCGATCGTCGCCGGGGTCACCTGGGCGAGGTTGTTGCCGGCATTGGTGACCACCACCGAGGGGGCGGTGGAGGCCGTGATCTCGGTCAGGAGGCTGAACTCGGAGACCGTGCCGGTGGCCTTGACCCGCTGCCCCTCGGCGACCGGTGTGGGGCAGCCGCCGCAGAAGACGAAGATGCCTTCCGAGGTCGCCGGATTGGCATCGGCGTCGGCGTCCTCTTCCTGGAGGAAGAAGCCCTGGATGTTGGTCCCCTGGAAGTCGGCGGTGACCACGC
>JBDSHF010000200.1:0-5149 GCA_039918595.1 Thermoanaerobaculia bacterium | reverse complement strand
GGTGTGGAAGTTGGCGGCGTTGCCGGGCGGCACGTGACAGATCGTGACTTTGGCCGCCCAGGCCGGAGCGCCGAAGCTGAGAAGAGCGAGAAGCAGGGTACAGATCGAAAGTCTTTTCATGCGGTTTCTCCTGACAGGTTCAAGGGCTTTGGTGGAACGGCTCCTTGCAGCGATCGCCGCAGGCGGTGACCGCCAGGTGGATGCCCTCCGGCTTCCCCGGAGCCTGGGCCGCCGCGGCCGCCGCGGGCAATGCCTGGAGCGCGAGCGGCAGGAGCAGGATGGCGAGACGCTTCATGACAGGGCTCCTTTGGAAGTACGGCGGCGCGAAGGGCCGCCGGAGGGGAGCCTCCGGCGGCGGGAGAGGCGGTTTCAGCTACGGGCTTGGTGGCGTCTGGCAGTTGTCGCCGGTAAATCCGTCAGAGCATATGCAGGAGTAGCCGTTGGTGGCGTCAACGCAAGTCCCCGCGTTCAGGCATGGGTTGGAGGCGCACTCGTCGATTTCGAATTGGCAGATCTCGCCGGTATACCCGGGCTGGCATTGGCACGAGTAGCTGTTGTGCCCGTCCACGCAGGTCCCGTACGCGCACGGGCTGGATTCGCACTCGTCGATTTCGACATCGCAGAAGGTGCCGGTATACCCGGGCTCACAGGTGCAGGAGGGGTTCCCCGTCAGGTCATCGCAGGTCCCGTGGGCGCACGGGTTGGAGGCGCAGGCGCCGGTCGACTCGCAGTTGCCGTTCGCCGGGTTGCAGGTCTGGTCGATGGGGCACGCGGCGGGCGGGAAGACGCAGTTGCCGGTCATCGGATCGCAGGAATCGACCGTGCACAGATTGCCGTCCACACAGGTTTTCGGCGCACTCGCGCAGCCGGTCGCGGGGTTGCAGGAGTCGGTGGTGCAGGCGTTGCTGTCGTTGCAGTTGACCGGCGGGTGGGTGGCCGCGCAGTGCCCGCCGGCATCGCAGGCGTCGATGGTGCAGGCGTTGCCGTCGTTGCAGAGCTGGCTGCAGTTCGCGGAGCACGCGCCCACGAGATCGCCGTGGCCGAGGTGGGCCGGGAGCGCGTTGTCGTCGACGGTGATGGTGTGGAAGTTGCTCGGATTGCCGGGCGGCACGTGACAGATCGTGACTTTGGCCGCCCAGGCCGGCGCGCCGAAGCTGAGAAGGGCGAGAAGCAGAGTACAGATCGAAAGTCTTTTCATGCGGTTTCTCCTGACAGGTTCAAGGGTTTTGGTGGAACGGCTTCTTACAGCGGTCCCGCGGAATTGCGGGCTCATGACGGGACTCCTTTCAACGGCGGCAGAGCGAGGCCGGCGGTTTCGCCGCGCAGCTCCTCGCCGGGCCGCTCCTCGCCGCGCTTCTCGCCGGGCAGCGCCTCGCGGGCCAGGGCGGCGAAGCCGAGGGCTCCCCACACCGCGAGGCCCAGCGGGATGAGCAAGGCGAGCGGCCCCTGCCCGGGCAGCAGGTGCTCGGCCAGCCGGTAGAGGCACACGCCGGCCGCGGGCGCGAGGAATCCGCGCACGCCGCTCAGGGTGCAGTTGAGGGCCATGTAGTGGGCGGTCTTTTCGGGCGGCGCGAAATCGTGATGGCCCACGTGCCAGGTGAGCGATCCGCCGGCGTAGGCGACGCCGAGCAGCGCGGCTCCCAGCCAGAGGAGGGGCTCGACGCGCAGCGCCAGGCCGGCCACCGAGAAGGCGAGGGCGGCGGCGTAGGACCAACTGTGGAAGGCGCGGAAGCGGACCACGTGGACGCGGGCGAGCCGGCGGGCGAAGAACGGCATGACCAGCGGCACGACGGTCATGGGCAGGGCGGTGATCAGCAGCACCTGCTCGATGTGCGTCAACGCGAAGCGCTCCGCGAGGCAGATGAGCAACGGCGCCGGCACCATCTGGACTCCGGCGTCGAGCACGAACAGCCAGAAGAGATAGCGGCGGTAGGCCGGATCCTCGCGCAGGATCGCGAAGGCCGTGCGCAGAGTGCCGCGGCGGCTCCCGGGCTCGCCGGTCTCCGCCGGAGCGGCGGCTTCCGGGCCGGCGGCGCGGCTCAGCGCGCGGTAAAGGAATGCGCCGGCCACGCCGAGCCCGGCGATCAGCAGGTAGAAGATGGGGAGGGCGGCCGGCAGCTTGTCGGCCAGGGAGCCCATCAGGACGCCGGTAGTGGCGACCGCCAGGTAGTGGACCGCGACCACTCGGCCCGCCACCACGGCGCGCCGCTCGCGGTCATAACACTGCCGCCATACCGAGGTGCGCAGGGTGATGACACCCGACCAGAGCAGGCGCCCCGAGACCGCGCCGGTGACCACCATGGCGAGCCCGACGGCGTTGCGCGGCGCCGCGGCCAGCAGCAGCAGGCAGACCGCGCACAGCATCTGGAGGCCCACCAGCAGCCGCGAGGGCCGCCGCCAGCCCGCCGCCGCCCAGGCCAGGCTGGCGATGCTGCCGAACAACGGCGCGCCGATCAGCAGTGCCACCGAATAGTCGAGGGCGAGGGCGCCGACCGCGTGCCGGTAGAACGTCTTGACCATGACGCTGACGACGCCGCCTTCCATGGCGCCGAGCGAGATGGCGAACAGCAGCCAGGCCGCCACCTCGAGACGCTCGCGGCGGTCAGTCACCGGCGGCCTCCACCGCGACAAAGCCCTCGGCCCGCTGGGGTTTGAAGCGCTGCAGCGCCGCGTACCCCCGCAAGAGGTCGACCCAGTAGCGGTCGACCTCGTCGAGGGTCAGCACCTTCGCGACGAAGTCCCTGCCGTTGCCGGCGATGCGCCGGGCGAGGTCGTCGTGGGCGACGAGGTAGTCCAGCACCCGCTGGCCCGCGGCCGGGTCGAGCGGCAGCGGCACGAAGTGTTTCCAGGGGACGAGCTTGTAGTAGTAGAACTCCATCCACTCCGGTTGCACGTAGAGCACGAGCCCGCCGCAGGCCATCATCATGCGCAGGCGGTGGGTGGAGCTGATGCCGTCGACGTTCAGGAGATAGCGGTAGGCGCAGTGATCGCGCGGCGGCACGGGCTCGGCGACCTCGACCCCGAGCGCGGCGACGCGGGCCATGAATTTGGGCGACGGGTGCGGCGTGAAACGCACGTCCCACTGCTCGCGATGGGTCAGCGCATACACGGTGTAGGGCTCACGCTTCGGCGAGGTGAGGCCGCCGCGGAAGAACACCACCGGCTTCTTCCGCTCCCACGGCACCGCATCCCCCGCCGCCAGCAGCTCGCGGCTCATCTCGTCCCAGCGCCAATTGGGGACCACGCCCAGCCAGGGATCGTCGTGCCAGAAAGCCCAGACCGGATAGAGGATGTCGCCGTGGGTCCGCGGCAGCTTGGAGAAGGAGAGGAGCGGCAGCGGGTCGTTGACGCTGGAATTCGGCATGTCGTTCGGGTTCAAGTAGAAGTCGGCGTCCGGCACGAGGGGCGCGACCTTGACCAGGAAGTGCTCGAAGCCCGGACACCGCCGCGATGGCGAGCAGGTCGGAGCGCGGTAGAGCTTGCCGCCCAGGATCTGGTAGTGGATCGTCGGGAGCCCCACCTTGGCGGTGCGGGCGAGGTCTTCCGGCAGGATCCCCCGCTGGCGCCAGGGAGCGAGCTGCGCGGCGGCCACGTCATAGAACGCCCCTGTGCCCGCAGGCCGTTCGCCGAGCGGCGGCCAGCGGCCGATCTGGGCGGCCAGGGCCGCGGTGATCGCCTCGCGCGCCGGGGCGCACGCTTCCGCCGGGTTCGCCACGGCGAAGCGGGCGCGCAGCGGCTCGAGCAGGTCGGTCCGCGGGTCCTCGCCGAAGGGATAGGCCTGGAAGGCTTCGAAGAGCGCTTGGAAGGTGGGCCGGCCGGCGCGGCCGGAGACCAATCCAACGCTCTCCGGCGTCCCAGGCGTCGGCGCGCAGCCGCCAGCCGGTGGGCAGACGTCGAGCCAGAGGCCCCAGGCGCAGGAGAGGCGACGGAGCTTTTCGGGCGCGTCGCGGAAGAAGCGCTCGATCAGCTCCTGGTCTCCCCGCGGCCAGCGCTCGGCGGTCTCGGCGAGGGCGGTCAGGCGCTGCCGCCAGCCGGTCCGCCGCATCTTGGCGAGGTCCATGAGTAGCACGCCGGCGGAAGCGCCATGCGGCCCGTCCGACCCGCCCGGCATGGCGGCGATCTGGCCCGCGGCGAGCTCCAGGCGCCAGAGCTCGTCGACCGGCCGCAGGAAGAGGGCATCCGGGTCCACCGCCAGCACGCGGTCGGCGCCGGGGAGGAGGTCGGGGAAGAACAGCCGCTGGCTGCCGCAGCGCGGGAAGCGGCGGGTCCAGGCTTCCAGGTCGGTCACGCCGGGCGAGCCGAGGGGATGAAACTCCGGGCGAATCCTCTGCCGCACCCGCTCCGGCCAGACCCCCAGGTTCCGCTCCAGCCGGGCGCGGCCGGCGTCGTCGGCGAACACGTGCACGGCGAGGGGAGCCCGCGCCGAGAGGACCGCGGACTTGAGCATGACAGCGGCCTGCTCCGCGGCGCGGACGTCGCACGCCACGACCGCGAGCTGAACCGGTTGCGCCGGTTGCGGTCGAGAGCCGGTGGCCGTCGCTCCCAGCCCTGGGGCCGGAATCGCGATCCAGCAAGCGAGGAGCGGCGCGATAAGAACGGTTTTCATGGAGCCTTTCCTTGGGAGCCGTCTCATGAGCGACAGATCTCCTTTTTTAAGAGCGTCCGGAAGGTCGCGAGAGTCCAGCCACGGGAGCCATCCGGCGATGTCTCTTTCTGGTTTGCAAAGGTTATCGCGGGTTCTCCGGCTTGACCATCCTCTCTAGGGAGGATATTGGGGGGCCTCCGTATCCTCTCTAGGGAGGATGCGACGGAGCCACCGGCACTCCAAAAGTCCGGCCCAACGGGCCGGGAGAACCTAGCCCAGGGCTGAGGCCGAAGGCCGATGCCCTGGGTCCATGGGCGCCACCCCCTGGCGGCCTGAAAGCGCGGAACGCGGCGGCGCGGTTTTGGCTGACAGTAACAAATCTCTGGTCGATGGTAGAATGGAGCGTAGGCCGGGAAGAGACCGTGTGGCCCTTGGAGCCTGAGAGCCCGACTGAAAGCTTGGTCGTGGGACGGCGCGTTTTGGCTTGGTGGCGCGGGCGGATATATCCGCTTGTTGACCCCGTTGGGAAGAATTCGCGATAGAGCGCTCCCACCCCGGTCCTGC
>JBDSHF010000199.1:0-3622 GCA_039918595.1 Thermoanaerobaculia bacterium | reverse complement strand
GCCAGCCCACCACCACCGACTCCTCGTCCATCCCGAACGCCGCGCCGATCATCCGCTCGTTGTGCAGCAGGTTGCCGTGGCTGACCATCACCCCCTTCGGCGCCGCCGTCGAGCCGGACGTGTACTGGAGGAAGGCGAGCGACTCCGGCTCCGGCTCGAAGGCGGCCGCCTCCCCCGCGGCGCTCGGCGCGCTCAGGGTATCGGTCGGGATCCACCGCAGGCCGGCCAGCTCCGGCGCCACGGCGAGCAGCCCGCGCGGCTCGACGGCCCCCGCCAGGATCGCCTCCGTGGTCAGCGCCGCCCGGGGAGTCGCGTCCTGGGCGATGGCCCGCAGGCGCGACTGCGAGCGGTCGTTCGGGCGCGGCGGATAGGCGGGGACCGCCACCACCCCCGCGTAGAGGCAGCCGAAGAAGGCGGCGATGAAGTCGAGCCCCGGCGGGTAGAGCAGCAGCGCCCGCTCGCCCGGAGCGACCGACGGCGCGAGAGCCGCCGCGATCGCCGCCGCCCGGCGGTCGAGCTCCCTGTAGGTGAGGCGCCCCCCCTCGGACTCGCCATCGGTGAGAAAGGTGAACACCACCTGTTCCGGCCGCTCC
The DNA here is from genome assembly GCA_039918595.1 of Thermoanaerobaculia bacterium. Classification (GTDB taxonomy): domain Bacteria; phylum Acidobacteriota; class Thermoanaerobaculia; order Multivoradales; family UBA5704; genus DATARR01. The sequence goes on along the minus strand of JBDSHF010000199.1, from coordinate 3,029 downwards.
GCGGCACGGGCACGCAGGAGCCCCACGACTGTGGTCACGCCGGCTTCAACCCTTGCCGTGGGCTCGATCATCGTTCTCCCTTTTCCGGATCCGCGCGGTCTCATGGAGATGACAATTCCCCGAAAACCTGCGCAACCTTCAAGCAACCCCGATTTATCATTAATAATTTTTAAGCGAAGACGGGCGGCCTCACGGGACCGCGCGATCGCGGGCGCACTTTCACAACCGTAAATAAGGTGCCTGATCTTCCTCGCTTCGAGACAACGCGGCGGGATCGTCACTTCCCTCACTGTCCCGTCCCGGAACGCGAGGCGCACAGAGGTAGTGAGGCAAAGTTCTGTTCTCTGGGAGGCGTTTTCACTTTCAGATGCTCACTAGCTCCAGGCTGATCTGATCCAAAAGATATTGACTCCTGGGCTTCAGAAGTAAGAAAAGGAGAGCTCATGCTCGGCACTGGAATCACCGAACGGCTGGAACAAAATCCACTCCGCAAGGGGCTGATCCACCACCCCTTCTTCAAGGAAGTGCGGTCTTCAGAGGCTCTGGACCGCGAGAAGGTCGGCACCTTCCTGGGTCAGTGGTGGCACCCGCTCCACTACTTCCCGCACTTCCTCTCGCGCACCATCGATCAGGTGCCGATGCTCGAGATGAAGACGGCGATCTCGAAAATCCTCTACCAGGAGCTCGGCGAGGGCGATCCCGCGCGGGCTCACGAGCGGATCTACATCACGACCATGAAGGAGGCCGGCTTTGACGCCGCGACCGTCTCCGAGGCGGCGCCGTTCGAGGAGACCGCCCGGCTGGTGCAGCGCTACAAGGAGGCTTCGGGCGACCGGCTGGGGGCCCTCGGCTTCGTCTACGGCACCGAGGTCGCCGACCTGGCGATGGTCGCCGGCATCGGCAACGCGGTCCGCCGCGTCAGCGGCGTCAAGGAGCTCCCCTGGGTGGACATCCACATCCTGCAGGAGCCCGACCACGTCGCCCAGGTCAACGAGGCGATCGAGCCCGACTTCTCCGCCGAGGAGATCGACGCGATCGTCACCAACGCCGAGGAGATGTGGACCCTCTGGACCCACTTCTTCGACCGCCTGCGCAAGGTGATGTTCGGCGCCGAGGGGCTGCCCGCCGAGCCGGCCGAGATGATGGCGACGGCGTAGGAAGAAACAGAAAAAGGGACAACAGGGACAGCAGGGACTTCAGGGTCTCTGTCGTCTCTGTTGTCCCTGAGGTCCCTGCTCTACCCCTTCTTCATCACCTTGTCGTCCAACCAGCTCAGAACGACCTTCAGGGCGTCCGGGCGGATCTCGTGCCCCATATCGAACTCGCGGTAGGTCATCGCTACCCCGTAGGGGCGCAGGGCCTCGCGCGATTCGCGGGCGCGCTCGACGTCGATCCGGTCGTCCCGCGTGCCGTGGATAACGAGGACCGGGAACCCCTCGTGCTCGGGACGCTTCGGCAGATGCTCGGCCAGGGGCGGCGGGAACCAGGAAGAGAGGGCGATCACCCCGGCGAAGCGGGTCGGATCGCTCAGGGCCAGGTCGTAGGCCATCATTCCGCCCTGGCTGAAGCCGGCGACGACGATCTTCCGCGGATCGATCGGATAGCGCTCGAGCGCCGTGTCGACGAACCCCCGCAGAGCGTCCGAGGCGTGCTGGAACGCCGCGACGTCAGGGGGCTGTCCCGCGCGCAGCGGGAACCATCCATAGCCATACTGGCCGCCGCCGAACGGCACGGCGACCTGCCCCTGCGGGCAGAGCATCACCGCCTGGCCGTCGAACAGGACGGGCGCGAGCCCCAGGAGGTCATGAGCGCTGGCCCCCCAGCCATGGAGGGTGATGATCGCCGGAAACGGACCGTCGCCGGCGGGAACGTGGGCTGTGTGGAGAAGATTCATGGCGGAGGCAGGATATCGCTATCCCGGGGAGAGGGGGAGCCGCCCTGAAAGGGCGGAATTTGAATAGCCTGGGGTTTCAACCCCAGGTTGGGCAATTCCCAAATCCCACCCGCCCTGAAGGGGCGGAACCCAACTTCGAAAGATCCGGCTTGGTCGCTGAAAGGCACCGCCCCCTCGGGGCGGATTGAAGGTAGGGGCCTGCCTACCTGGCGCTAAAGCGCCAGGCTATTCAAATTCCGCCCTTTCAGGGCGAGAGAACCTACCGCTCCGCCCGCAGGAAGGAATCCACCTCGGCCGCATCCGCGAAGCAACCCTTGCCGCGTCCCAGGAAACTGACGAGCGGCTGGTCCTCCTGGGCCCCGTAAAGATAGTGGTCGAGGTTCTTCGCAAGATCCCTCGGCACCTTTTCCCACTCCTCATCAGGAATGCTCGCTCCGAGTTGCTGGATTCTTTCCCAGAATGGCGGAACGCTCGGATCCGGCTCGAACTCTCCGAGCGACAGTTTCTCCTCCTGACCCTCAACGGTGACAAGAACCTCCGCCTCGGCTCCATCCGGGAGCTGAGGATCATGGATCTCGATCGTGCCTCCCGGCAAAACGGTCACCCTCTGGCGTATCGTCATATCGTGCTCCTCGTGCCCGGTCCACGCTACCCGTCTTCCGAAACCGCGATGACGGGCTCCACTGGACCCAACGGCGGATCGCCCTCATAGAGCACCCGCTCCAGGAACAATCCGGAAGGGGGCGCCGTCCATTCCGCCGGCAGCCCCTTGCCCGACTTCGGTACCTTGGTCGCCAGCAGGGCCTCGAGCTCCCGCCGGTCGAGATCCCCGGCGCCGAGCTCCACGAGGGTCCCGACCACTCGGCGGACCATCTTCCAGAGGAAGTGGGAGGCCGAGAAGCGCACCAGGATCAGCGCCCCGGCGGTGGTCACCTCGATCTTCTCGACGACCACCAGCGTGCTCGTCTGCTCGGCGGGGCGCTCGCAGAACAGCCGGAAGTCGTGCCTCCCCTCCATCAGCGCGGCGGCCTCCGCCATCCGCCCCTCGTCGAGCGGGCGCTTCACCCACCAGACGAAGCGCTTGGCGAGCGCCGTGCGCCGGCGGGAGATCTGGTAGAGGTACGAGCGGGAGACC
>JBDSHF010000198.1:0-7493 GCA_039918595.1 Thermoanaerobaculia bacterium | reverse complement strand
CGCAGAGGACGCCATCCGATCAACTCATAAGGCCGTTGCAACCGTCCTGGGACGGGTTCGTAGGGCAGGCTGGAGATCTCCAAACCGAGACGTGCGGCGAGTTTGGCGAGCTGTTGGCGCCGGCCTACGGCCAACGCAGAGACCTGCCGGCGCGCGAGCAAGAGCAGGGTGGCCGGGTCCCCGCCGTTTCCATCGGGCAGAGCGCCGAGCAGCGAGAGCGCCAGAGGAACAATCCGCCGGAGGTGGTCCCGATCATTTGGTAAGACGGCATCTTCGCGAACCGCGAGAACGGCGGCATAAAAAAATACAGGGCTGAACGCAAGCTGTTGTGCCCAATACACCTCCGCCCGGGGCGATCCGGACCGCAGCTCCTCGAACATCTGTTGGAGCACAGTCTGCCAGTGCGATTGCTGAGCTGACCGCTCGTTCATAGAAGGTCCTCCACCACGAAGCGGAGGTTGTCCTGCATTACGGGATCGGCCTTGAAGCGCGCCGACAACCGGTCGAAGGACTCCCTGAGATCGGGTTCGGTCAACCGGAAATGTTTGATGAGGAACGTGACATCCGCGAGATCCTCGGGATCGAGCCGCTTCAGCTTGCCAATAACGAGGTCGGCGGCAGGAGGTGTCCTGACAGTGAGGCGCAGGCCACGAAAGATCGTGTTATAGCCCCGTTCCGGATCCGGACGCGGGAGGATCAACGTCTCCTCAGGCGCGACTTCGAGATAGTCTTGCTCCACAAAATCCTTGTCCGACGGGTTGAAGCCAAGCTCTACGGCGGCACAGGCCCGGCGCAGATCCGCCTCAATAAAGCGGGAGGTCGGCAACACGTCAATATCGAGCGTCACTCGCTGTTCCAGTCCATGAGCGAGCACGGCAGCCCCTCCCCGAATAAGCAACTCTGTCGGATGCTCAAGAGCTTGATCGAGCCTTTCAAAAATCTGCCTCAGCTTGACTGCGTCCATTTTGACTCTCGGCAGGCTTCTATTTTAGTGACCACGAGCAGGTTCGGCAAGCAAAGCCTCACTTCGTCGCCTCAAAAAGACCCGTGTTGCAGGATCGCGTTCCACACCAACGGATGACTCCCCACCGTCGAGCCCCGCCAGACCGGGTTGATGGCGAAGAGCAGCACGCGGCCCTTGCCGACGGGAACTTCCACCACGGCGGCGCGGCGGGCCAGCTCGGCGCCGCCTTCGAGCAGGCCGGAGACCAGGAGATCGTCGGCGTCGCCGAAACGGACCAGGGTTCGCGGGCGGAGGGCTTCAGGGATCACGGCGGGGTTGTTGCGCAGCTCTTCGATCTCTAGCGGGCGGGCTTCCCAGCGCTCGATTTTTTGGGGGGTGGGGCGCGTGGGCTGGGCGGGACGCCCCTGGGAGGTGTCCGTGTCCTTGGGACCGCCGCGGCCGGTGGGGCGGTCGGTTTCCTCTTGGACCCAGCCTCCGGCGGCGGAGTTGCTCAGCTCGAAGCTCATGCCTTCAGCGCTATAGACGGAGAGGCGATCTCCCAGGCCGGCGACGAGGGGGGAGGTGGGGTCGGGGAAACGGGCGTCCAGAACGCTGCCGACCACCTTGAGGTCCTTGGAATTCGTGACGCGGACGCCGGGAGCCAGGCCGGTGGCGATCATCAATTGCGCCGTATCCTCGACGCCGACCAGCAGGCCCCCCTGCTGCACGAACTGGCGCAGGTGATCGAGACCGGCGAAGCCCAGGCCGGGGCGCTGATCGTCGGTGGCGTCGATCTTTCCGAGGTTCGGGGTCTCCGGCGTCGTCTTCCAGGGCATCGGCTCACCCCACATCGGCAGGCCGTTGACGATGCGCAGCGGATCCCCGACTCCCACGGGAGGGAAGAGGATGACGTCGTAACGCTCCCCGAGGTTCGCGTCGGCGGCGACATCCTGGGTGCTGATGTAGGAGTACGGGATCTTCAGCAGATCGAGGCGCTGGCGCCACCAGCCCTCGGTCTGGGTGCTGAGCCAGGTGTGCAGCAGGGCGATGCGCGGCTTCCCGACGGGCCGCGTCGCGATTTTGGGTGCGGCGGCGATCGTCTCTACCGTGACGCCGGTGTCGGTGGCGGCGCGATCGAACGCGTCTTTGGTAATCCCTCGCACCAGCCAGGTGCCACGCGAATAGTCGTGCCCGCCGGCCTTGAAGGGCTCGGACGCGGCTTCGACCTTGGCGTCCCCGAGCGCGTAGCGGAGGCTGAACATGGCGTCGTCCCCGTGCTGCGCGACGACGAAGAGGGAGCCGCCACCTGTTTTATCGCCGGTAATGCCGCCCCGGGGACGGGCGGGGATCTCGGCGCGGCTCATCGACGCGGCCAGCACCTGGTGGTCGGTGACGCGGACGGCCTCGGTGTCGAACAGCGCGGGGAAGCTCCAGCCGGTGTCATCGTAGGGGTGCTTCTGCGGATCGTCGGGGCTCCAGTACTGGCGGTCGAGCAGGGCGTCGGCGATGCGGCTGAAGGGCTGGTCCATGCGGACGACGTAGCTGCCGGCCGGGAACTTCCGCGTCGTCGGGGTTTTGTCCGGCTTCGCGTCGCTCTTTTCCTTGTCGGCCGGCTTGGCTTGGCTCTCCACGGCGACGGTGAACGCCTTGTCGGCGCGCGAGATCTCGACGTGCTGCAGCCGCAGCACCCGCAGCAGCTCGGCCTGAGCTCCCGGCCGCCGGTCGTCGGCGGGGAGGACGTACGCCGCCGGTCCTTCCCGCTCGGGCTTGGTGATCGAACGCTTGCTCTTCTCCCAGAAGTTCCGCAGCAGCAGCTCGCGGTTCTCCGCCACGAACGCCAGCGAGACCAGGAGGCCGGTCTGCTGATAATTGTTGTTGTTGCGCTGCGACCAGGAGACGGTCCGGTACGGCGGGTCCTGGCGGTACCAGGTGCGGGACGTCTCGCTGGGATCGAGCTCGCGGGTCTCGGTATCGGCGCCGCCGTTGCCGAAGGTCTCGTAGAGCCGCGAGACGCCGTTGTGCATCGCCGCCATGAACATCAGATAGCCAGGGCTCCAGGTGTCGAAATCGCCGTGGGTGTAGACGCCCGGCATCCCGAATTTGGTCATCTGGGCCACGTTCATCCACCCGAACAGTTGCCACTCGTTGGTGAGGAGGGGATCGACCCAGGCGTTGTAGGGGCCGTCGCCCACGGTGTTGTCGTAGAGGAACGGCACCGACTCGTGCAGGTCGTGTAGCACCTGGGCGTGCCAGCCCAGGTAGGTGTCGAGCACCTGCCGGGAGAGGGAGAGGGTCAGCCCCATGGCGTCGCGGTTGTTGTCGTGCGCCACGTAGTGCCCCCAGTAGACCAGGCGGGGCGGGGTGGCCTTGGGGTGCGCGAGGTGCCAGCGATAGACGTCCACCATGCGGTCGCGGCCGTCGACCTCGACGACCGGCGTGATCAGGGTGATCACGTTGTCGCGGATGGCGCGGATGTACGGGCTCTCGTCGACCGCCAGCCGGTAGGCGAGCTCCATCAGCGCGGTGGGGGAGCCAGTCTCGGGGGAGTGGATGGTGCCCGTGATGTAGTAGACGGGCACGCTGGCGGTGATCAGGCTTTCCGCCCGCGCGTCGTCGAGCTTCAGGAGCCGCGGGTCCGCCAGTTGCGCCAGCCGCGCGTCGTTCTCTTTCTGGCGCTCGAGGTTCGCCTCCGAGCTGACCGCCACCGCGATCCGCTCGCGCCCCTCCTCGCTCGTCCCGATCGAGATCACCCGTACCCGGGGGCTCGCCGCCGCGAGCATCCGGAAGTAGCGGTGCACGTCCGCCGCGTACGGCAAAATCCCCGGCGCCCCGGCGACGTCGCCGAGGACCGCGCTCGGGCTCGGCACGGTCGCGGACGCCGGCAGGTAGTCCGTCAACGGCGAGTTGAACTCCGGAGCCGTCGTGTACTTGCGGATCTTCGCCGTGGCGTCGGCATCGATGGGCTGCTCGCGATTGGGTTTGAGCTCCGCGGGAACGCGGGTCTGGGCGGCGAGGGGAGCCACCAGCCCGGTCACCGACAGAAGGAGGGCAAGGGCAGATCGACGCATCCGTAATCCTCCGGGGCAGAGAGACGACCGTAGGCGCGCATCGTATCTCGATCTCAGCCTACCGCGCCGGCAAGAGATGGGAATGACTCTACAGGCTTGCGGCAAGCCGCTATAAGTGCCATCGTATTTTACATGGCACGCAAGACGGTGCAGCCCCCGGCGGCGAGACGCCCCCTGAAGATCTACGCTTTCGATCCGATGCTCGGGCGGATGCCGCTCAACCGGATCACGATCGATGTGAAGAATGAGCCGCTCCGACGTGGCCCCGCGGGTTCGCGAATCGTGGTGGTGGACTACGATGGGGCGAATCAATGCTTTTACGAGCCCGTCGATCTCGACGACCCGGCGATCCTGATGCAGGGGGGGCTCGACCCTTCGGAGTCGGACCCCCGCTTTCATCAGCAGATGGTCTACGCGGTGGCGATGCGGGTGCTCGAAAATTTCGAGCGCGCACTCGGCCGCAAGATCACCTTCCGCGGCCGCGTCCTGCGGATTCTTCCCCATGCCTTCGAGGGGCGAAACGCCTTCTTCGACCCGAGCCTCAACGCGCTGCTGTTCGGCTACTTCAAGGCGGACCGGGATCGTCCGGGCCCCAGTCTGCCGGGCCAGCCGGTCTTCTCCTGCCTGTCGCACGACATCATCGCGCATGAGATGACGCATGCCCTGGTGCACCGGCTGCGGGAGCATTTTTTCGATCGCACCAATCACGACGTCGCCGCCTTCCACGAAGGCTTCTCCGACATCGTGGCGATCTTTCAGCACTTCTCCTTCCCCGAGATCCTGCGCGACCGCATCCAGCGCACCCGGGGGGACCTGCGCAAGAGCGACGCCTTCGTGGATCTGGCCGTGGAGTTCGGCTATACCACCGGCAAGGGAGGGGCGTTGCGCACCGCCATCCAGGAGCCGGACCCGCGGCGGTACCAGACGGTCCTCGAGGCCCACGAACGGGGCTCGATCCTGGTGGCGGCGGTCTTCGACGCTTTCTTCACCACCTACCAGCGGCGGATCACCGACCTCATCCGGATCGCCACCGGCGGCACCGGCCAGCTACCCGCCGGAGACATGCATCCGGACCTGGTCAACCGGATCGCCGACGAAGCCACCCTCACCGCGCAGTCCATCCTGACCATGTGCATCCGGTCCTTCGAATATCTGCCGCCGGTCGACATCACGTTCGGCGACTTCCTGCGGGCGCTGGTGACGGCGGATTCCGAGCTGTCGCCCATGGACGAGTACGGCCAGCGGCAGGCCATGATCGAGTCCTTCCGCGCCCGCGGCATCTACCCGGATCACGTCTCCTCGCTCTCCGAGGAGTCGCTCCTCCTGACGCGCGCCGAGCTGCCGCCGCTGAGCAGCGAGCTGATCGGTCACCTCGCGCTCGCCGAGTATGTCTACAGCGGCGCGCGGCCCGTCATCCGGGAGCCCGCGACGGGCGCCGCGCTTCCCGCCGCGGAGGAGGTGAGCAATGGGCTCCCCACGGAGGTGGCGAGGCAACTGCGCAGGTATGCCGCCGCCAATGCCGCCGCGCTCGGCCTCGACGGGTCCCGTTCCGGGAGCATTCACGTCCAGGGGTTCCACCCGGCGTTCCGCGTCAACTCCTATGGCACCCTGGTGATGGAGCTGGTGGCTCAGTTCACCCAGGTCGCCGAGTCCGGCGGCGCCGATCTCGGAGGCATGCCGCTACGCGCCGGCACCACCCTGATCGCGGGGCCGGACGGCACGGTTCGGTACATCATCGCCAAGCCTCTCCCGGGGGCCGGAGTCGCGGCTTCGTTCCAGAAGGAGGCTCGAGACCGTGCCGGCCGGCAAGCGGCGTTCGTCGCTGATTCCGACCTGGCCGATCCCCATCTCCCATGGGCGGGCGCCTCCTATCTCAAAAGCCGGATCGGCCGCCTGAACCTCTCCGCGCTGCATCTGGGGCTCCAGTCATGAGCGCGGCGGAGGTCCAAGCCCGCGTCCGGATGTACAACGTCGGTTTCGGCGACTGCTTTCTGCTCTCCTGGCCGGGGCCGGAGCCGCATCGCGACCTCAAGGTCCTCATCGACTGCGGCTCGCACAGCCATGGTCCGGGTCCGCGTCCGATCGGCGAGGTGGTCGCCCAGGTCATCGAGGACCTCCGGGACGAGCCCGGAGGAAGGCCGAGAGCCGATGTCGTCGTCGCCACTCACCGGCATCAGGATCATGTCTCCGGCTTCGCGAGCGAGCTTTGGAACGAGGTCGAGGTCGCCGAGGTCTGGATGCCCTGGACAGAACATCCCACCGATCCCGAGGCGCGGAGCATCCGCGAAACCCAGAGCCGCACCGCCAGGCGCCTCCAGGTGGCGGCGGCGGCTCTGGGCGCGGGAGATGCCTTGCGCGACTCGATCCTCGCGTTGAGCGCCAACTCGCTGACCAACGCCAAAGCGATGGAAACGCTGCACCACGGTTTCCGAAAACAGCCGAAGCGGCAGTTCCTCCCTTCCCCTCTCACCAGTGAGCGATCCTTCAAACCCGCCTGCTTGCCGGGCGTCCACGTCCACGTTCTGGGCCCCTCTCGGGATTCCAGCGTGATTCGTGACATGGATCCTCCGGCGGGGAAGAGCTACCTGCAAATGGCGGACGAACAGGAGGCCCGCAAGGGCGAGCCCTGGCTCCCCTTCGCCCCCGCCTGGAAGCTCGGAGCGGAGCAGATGCTCGGCGACCCCGAGATCGCTCATCTGGTCCCCAGGCGTAAAACGGACCTGCGGACGATCGCCAACTTGAACAAGATGGACAGCAAGGGGCACCTCGATCTGGCCGTCCAGCTCGAGAAGGCCGTCAACGGCACGAGCCTCGTGCTCGTGTTCGAGATCGGGCGCTCCTGCCTGTTGTTCCCCGGCGATGCGCAGTGGGGCACGTGGCGGGTGGCCCTGGAGGATCTCGAATGGCGAAACCTCCTGGCCCGCACCTGTTTCTGCAAAGTGGGGCACCACGGCAGCCACAATGCCACCCCCCGGGATCTGCTGGAGGAGACCTTGGGCGAGGGCTTCGCGGCCATGATCTCCACCCGTCCGATCTCCAACTGGCCAGACATTCCCCGCGGTCCGCTCCTGGACGCTCTCGAGGAGAAGACTGGAAACCGGGTGGTCCGGAGCGACCAGCCCTCCCAGGCGACGCCCGCCGGCTTCCAGTGGGAGAACGACCTGTACGTCGATCTGAGCATCCCGCTCTAACCCCTCAGGTCGCGGCTTTCATCGAGGAGAAAGCCGCACCAGCATCGTTAGATGCGCGTCGAGCCGTTCGTTGAACGCGTTGTGGGCTGCCGCAAGGGCTTCGACGTCCTTCGCGGCGGTCAGCTCTTTCAGCGCGCTGGCGATCTCGAACGGATCGCTGTTGTTCGCGGTGCGAAGGTGGGATGCGAGGATGCTTTGAATGGCCGCGGAGTGCTTCTTCAGATAGGCCGCGTAAGAGCTCGCGGTGATCCTCTCCCGGCGGATCATCGTCAGCGCATCTTTCGCCTCTTG
>JBDSHF010000197.1:0-5644 GCA_039918595.1 Thermoanaerobaculia bacterium | reverse complement strand
CAGGCGCTGGCGGCCGGCGAGACCCGCGCCTTCGAGATCGGCGGCTTCGTGCCGCTGTTCATCCGGCCGCTGTTCTGCGAGGGGAAGGGGCCGTTCCGCTGGGCCGTCCTCTCCGGCGATCCGGAGGACCTCGCGGCGACCGACGAGGCGATCCTCGCCACCTTCCCGGAGGATGCCGCGCTCGCCCGCTGGATCCGCCTCGCCCGCGAGCGCGTCGCCTTCCAGGGGCTGCCGGCGCGCATCTGCTGGCTGGGCTACGGCGAGCGCGCCAAGGCCGGCAAGGTGTTCAACGACCTGGTGGCCTCGGGGAAGGTGAAGGCGCCGATCGTGATCGGCCGCGACCACCTCGACTGCGGCTCGGTCGCCTCGCCCAACCGCGAGACCGAGGGGATGCTCGACGGCTCGGACGCGATCGGCGACTGGCCGATCCTCAACGCCCTGCTCAACGCCGTCAACGGCGCCACCTGGGTCTCCGTCCACCACGGCGGCGGCGTCGGCATCGGCTACTCGCTGCACGCCGGCATGGTGATCGTGGCCGACGGCTCCGAGGCCGCGGCGCGGCGGCTGGAGCGGGTCCTCACCGGCGATCCCGGCATGGGCGTCGTTCGCCACGCCGACGCCGGCTACCCGGAGGCGATCGCCTGCGCCCGGGAGCGCGGCGTGGACTTGCCGATGCTTCCCAAGATGTCCCCGAAGTGACGCACGAGCGCGAGCCGGCGCGGCTGGCCCTCGCCGAGATCCTCCTGGTCGCCGGCATGGTGGCGGCCCCGCTGCTGCCGCACGCCGGGGCCGCCCTCGTCCTGCTGATCCTCTACCTTGCCTGGCTGTCGCTGCGCCCGTCCCGCGAGCGGCGGATCGGCGGTCCGATCCTCGCCCTGGCGGTGCTGGCGCTGATCGCCGGCTGGGCGGCCGGCCGCCTCGAGCGTCCGGCGCGGGAGGAGCGCATCCGCGAGATGCGGCGGGAGTACGCCGAGATCTGGAAAGGCCTGCGGACCGAGGCCGCCGCCGCCGCCGCCGTCCTCAAAGTTCCCGCCGAGACGCCGCGGGCCCGCCTGGAGGCGTTCAGCCGGCTGTCGCGGATCGAGATCGGCGAGGGGAAGGGGCGGCGGGCCCTGCTGCTGCTCGATCCGGACGGCGTGCCGGTCGCCTGGGCGGGGGAGGGGCTGCTCCACGAATTGCCGGAGAAGCTTCCGCGCTCCGACTTCTACTACCAGGCGAGCTTCAGCGCCGTGACGCTCCTGGTGCTCCAGCCGCTCGGCGACGCCCACCGGCCCTGGCGGGTGGCCGCCGGCGTCAGCTTCCCCACGGACACCCTGCCATTCCCGGGATCGCGGTCGGCCCGCTGGACGGTGGTGGACGACCCGGTCCAGGCGGTGCCCGACACCGATCTGGTGAGGCTCCGGGGCGCCCCGGTGCTGGTGGTGGAGCGCCAATCGGCCTCCGCGCCCCCCGCCGCCTGGGAGCTGGCGGACCGCGTGGCCTGGGCGGCCATCGGTCTGGCCCTGCTTTCGATCGCCTTGCTGCGCCTGCTGCGCGTCGCGCTCCCGGCCGCCGGACCCATGCCGGCGATACCGGCCGCAATACCGGCCGACGACCGGCCGGCGCGCCGGTTCACCCCCCTGGCGTTGGGCGGCCTGATCGCCCTGGGGGCGGCGATGGCCGTGCCGCCGCGCTCCGCCGGGGCGCTGCTCGCCGGCCTGGCGATCGCCGCCCTGGGCGCGGGATCGCGCTCCTGGCGGGGGAGCCGCGTGCCGTCCTGGATGACCTCCTGGATGATTTCCTGGATCAATGGGACCGCCGCCGTCGGGGTGCTGTTCCTGGCCGCCTGGGCGCTGCAGCGCCTCTGGGGACCGCTCGACCTCTCCGGCGGCATCCTGGTCTCGACCGACGCCTTCGCCCTGCGCCTCGGGCTCACCGGCGCGGCCTTCGGCCTCTTCGGCCTCGCCGGGCGCCCGGGGCGGTCCGAGACGGCGCCGGGGGACCGCGGGGCCTGGATCGCCGTCGCCCTGCTGCTCGGCGGCGCCGCCCTCTGCGACCGGCCGCTGTTGGGACTGCCCCTGCTCGCCGCCGGCGGCGCCCTGGCCGCCGTCTACGCCGGCCAGCGGCGGCTGCGCGAGGGGCTCGCCTTCGTCGGCCTGGTGATGATGGCCGTCTTCGCCGCCGCCGGCGTCTGGGAGACGGCCTACCGCCTGCGGCTGCGCGAGTACGCCGGCGGCGAGCTGCTGACCCGCCTGGCGCCGCCGAACCCCGCGGAGGTCGCCTCCGTCTCGGCGGAGATCCGCGGCCACTTCCAGGGGATCGACCTCGAACGGGTGGTCCCGCGGACGCCCGTCGGCCTCGAGCGGCAGGATCTCGCCTACGCCCTCTGGAAGGACTCCCCGCTGGCCCGCCACCACTCGCTCTCGGCCCTCGTGGTGCAGCGGGAGAACGCGCCCCCTTCCTCCTTCTCCTTCGGCATGCCGCTGACCGATCAGGGGATGGTCGACATGACCCCCGGCCGCTGGGAGGATCTCGACCTGCCGCTCTGGGAAAAGGGGTTCCTGATCTCCGACGCCGTCCCCCTGCGCTTCGCCGGCCGCCCCTGGGGGACCGTCCGCTACTGGCTGCTGCCGCGCCCCGGCTTCGAGGTGCATGACTGGCGGCGCCTGAGCGAGGTGGACGTCGGACTGCTCAAGGGGGGGCCGGGGATCGCCGCCATCGAGGAGATCGCCCAGCCGGCGCTCTACGCCCTCTACACGCCGGACGGCCGCGCCGCGCTCTCCCCCTGGGAAGAGGACCCGCCGCTCCCCGCCGAGCTGCGCCGTTCCAAAGGGGGCCGGGCGGCGCGTGCGGTGCTGACCACCCCGGAGGGGCCGGCGTACGCCTGGGCCCGCGCCTCGCCGCGAGGGTGGGAGGTGATCTATCTCCCCTTCCAGCGCACCATCGAGGCCCTCGAGCGCACCGGCAACTGGAGCCTGGGGGTGCTGCTGCTGCTCGCCCTGGCCGCGCCGCCGCTCCTGCTGCTGGCGCTGCCGCGCGCCACCTTCATCGACCTGGCGCGGCGCACCGTGCGCTCCTACTCCAAGCGGCTGATGATCGTCTACACCTTCCTGCTGCTGGTGCCGCTCGTCCTGCTCTACTTCGTGCTGGTGCGCTCGATGGAAGAGCGGCTGCACCGCGACCAGCGGGTGGCCGGCGAGGCGGCGCTCAACTCGGCCCAGCAGATCCTCGGCGAGCGGCTGCTCAACCTCCCCCCCGGCTTCGGCGTCGACACCGTCTTCGGCGACCAGCTCCTGATCTACCTCTCCGGCATCGTGCGCCACGAGGTGAACCTCTACTGGGGGAGCGCCATCCACGCCTCCAGCCGCCATGAGCTGTTCACCGCCGGCCTGCTCCCCAAGCGCATCCCCGGCGAGATCTATCGCCGCCTGGACCTCCTGGGCTACGGGCTCGACTCGCGCTTCAACCGGGTGGGGGACACCACCTATCTGGAGATGTACGCCCCGCTGCGCATCCCCGGCGCCTCCGGCAACGACCGGCTGTTCCTCTCCATGCCGCTGCTCGCCCAGCAGGAGGAGGGGGCGCGCCAGCTCGCGCAGCTCCGCCGGCAGGGGCTGCTGGTGACCGCGGCCCTGTTCACCCTGCTGGTCGCCGTCGGCCGGCGGCTGGCGCGCAACTTCACCCGGCCGCTGATGCAGCTCGTCGAGGGGACCCGCCGGATCGCCGCCGGCGCCCCCTCGCTCGACCTCGCGCCGACCGAGCTCGAGCTGGCGCTGCTGGTCGAGGCGGTCGACGAGATGGCGCGCAAGATCGCCGACGCCCGCGACCGGCTGGTGCGCGAGAAGCAGGTCAGCGAGCGGATGGTGGAGAACATCACCTCCGGCGTCGTCTCCCTCGACCGCGACCGGCGGGTGCTGATGCACAACCGGGTCGCCGCCGAGCTGCTCGGCACCGGCGTCGGGGAGAGCCTGGAGGTGGCGGTCGCGCGCTGGGACCGGTTGCGGCCGGTGGCCGATTTCCTGGCCACCACCGGCTCCGAGATGGCCCGCGGCACCGTACGGCTGGCGGCGGCGGACGGGGGAGGGGAGCGCGAGTGGTCGCTGGTCTGGGTGCCGCTGCCGGGGGCCGGCGAGCCCTCGGCCCTGCTGGTCGTCGAGGACGCCACCGAGGCCCTGCGCAGCCAGCGCCTGCTCGCCTGGGCGGAGATGGCGCGCATGATCGCCCACGAGATCAAGAACCCGCTGACCCCGATCCGCCTCTCGACCGAGCACATGATGGAGGTCTACAAGCACGACCGCGAGCACTTCGACCGCGTCTTCGAGCGCTGCACCACCAACATCCTGACCCAGGTGGACGAGCTGCGCTCGATCGCCTCCGAGTTCTCGGCCTACAGCTCGATCCCGCGGATCGATCCCAAGCCGGCCGACCTGGTGGCGAGCATGGCCGACCTGGTCGAGGGGTACCGCGCGGCGCCGCCGCCCGGGGTCTCCGTCGAGTTCGAGGCCGAGACCCCGGAGGTCGTCGCCCGCTTCGACTCCAAGCTCTTGCAGCGGGCGGTGCGCAACCTGATCGAGAACGCCCTGCGCGCCACCACCACCCACGGCGGCAAGGTGACCGTGAGAATGGATCAGCAGAACGGCTTCGCGCGCATCGCCGTCCTCGACTCCGGCCCGGGCGTGCCCCCCGAGCTCCTGCCGCGCATCTTCGACCCCTACTTCTCGACTCACGACACCGGCACCGGCCTGGGGCTGCCGATCGCCCGCCGCGTCGCCGAGGAGCACGGCGGCGGCATCACCGCCCGCAACCGCCCCGAGGGGGGATTGGAGGTGGTGGTGACGCTGCCGGTGTAATTAAAGTTATTTATTTCTGATACCGCCGTACAATGGTTCTGCATGGAACCTCCAGATCAGGATCCTGCGGCGGAGGCGCTCCGCAGGAGCGAGGCGCGCTACCGGGCCCTGGCCGAGGCGATCAGCCAGGCGGTCTGGTACTTCGATCCCTCCGATCTGTCCGGCCAGTTCGAGAGCATGCAGCACTGGTGGGAAGAGATCACCGGCCAGACTCCGGACGAGCAGCGAGGGCTGGGGTGGTTCGATCGCATCCATCCGGACGACCGCGAGCGAGCCCAGAAAGCCTGGACCGACTCCATGACCTCCGGAGAGCCCTATAGCGTCGAGTACCGGCTTCTCGCCCGGTCCGGCGACGTCCGGTCCGTCTTCTCGCGGGCGGTGGCGGTCCGCGGGCCGGCGGGGGAGATCCGCGAATGGGTCGGTTCGCTCAACGACGTCACCGAGCAGCGCCAAGCGGAAGCGGCCCTCCGTGCCAGCGAGGAGAGATACCGGTCGCTCTTCGAATCGACGACGGACGCCGTGCTGATCGGGGACACCAACGGCATCTACATCGACGCCAACCTGGCCGCCGCTGAGATGCTGGGCACCCCTCTCGATCGGCTGATCGGCTCCCACTACAGCGAATACATCGATCCTTCCTGGCAGGAGGTCGCGGACGAGGTCGAGCGCTCAGTCCGGGAGGCCGGCCGCTGGGCGGGGGAGTTCCCCATGCGCCGGGCGGACGGCGCGATCGTCTGGGCCGACTACCGCTCGCGGTTCGACGGCGAGCACTTCCTCGGGGTGGCGCGCGACGTCACCGAGCGCAAGCTCGCCGA
>JBDSHF010000196.1:0-2741 GCA_039918595.1 Thermoanaerobaculia bacterium | reverse complement strand
TGGACCGCATCCTCGCCTACTCCTGGCCGGGCAACGTGCGCGAGCTCCAGAACGTCATCGAGCGCGCCGCCATCCTCTCCGAGGGGGACGTCCTGCGCATCGACGAGCCGCTGCTGGCGAGCGCCGGCGGCCCGCCCGCCGCTCCCCCCAGCGTCACCCTGCCGGACAGCCTGCGCGAGTCCGAGCGGCGGCGGATCGAGGAGGCGCTCGCCCAGTCCGCCGGCCGCGTCTCCGGCGCCAAGGGGGCGGCTTCCCTCCTCGGGCTCCCCTCGACCACTCTCGAGTCGCGGATCAAGAGCCTGGGGATCGACAAGCACCGGTTCCGGTCCGTACCTTGAAAATTGCAAGGTCGATGTTAGAATTTCAAGGTGACGATATGGCTGATCGAGCGAAAGCGGCACCGCGAGGAGCTGGAGGGGCTGCTCGAACGCCACCCTGTGGTCGGAATCCTGGGAGCCCGGCAGACGGGTAAGACGACTCTGGCGCGGCAACTGGCTGCCCGGTACGACGGTCCCATCTCCTTTTTCGATCTCGAGGATCCCACGGATCAGGCCCGGTTGGCCGAGCCGATGCTGGCTCTGCGCGATCTCCGCGGATTGATCGTCATCGACGAGGTGCAGCGCCGCCCCGAGCTCTTTCCGGTCCTGCGCGTCCTGGCCGACCGCCTGGAGCGGACAGCCCGTTTCCTGGTTCTGGGGAGCGCCTCTCCGGAGCTCCTGCAGCAGACTTCCGAATCGCTGGCGGGCCGCATCTTCTACCACGAATTGGGGGGCTTCGATCTCGACGAGGTAGGGGTCGGCTCCTACCAGCAGCTCTGGCTGCGTGGCGGCTTTCCACGCTCTTTCCTGGCGGAGACGGACGGCGCCAGCGCCGAGTGGCGGCGCGGCTTTGTCCGCACCTTCCTCGAGCGGGATCTCCCCGGGCTCGGAATCCAGGTTCCTCCCGAGACGATCCGGCGCTTCTGGACCATGATCGCCCACTATCACGGGCAGATCTGGAACGGGTCGGAGCTGGCCCGGGCGTTCGGAGTGTCGGGAATGACGGTCCGGCGCTATCTGGACATGCTCACCTCGGCTCTGGTGCTGCGGCAACTCCCTCCCTGGTTCGAGAACCTCGGCAAACGCCAGGTCAAATCACCCAAAGTCTACGTAGCGGACAGCGGCCTGCTGCACACGCTTCTGGGCCTGGGCTCCCGGGAGGATGTGGAAGGGCACCCGAAAGTCGGCGCGTCGTGGGAGGGGTTCGTCCTGCGCGAGGTGATCGAGCGGCTGGGTGCGCGTCCCGAGGAGGTCTTCTTCTGGGCGACCCACGCCGGAGCCGAGCTCGACCTCCTGATCGTGCGGGGCCGCAGGCGACTCGGCTTCGAGCTGAAGCGCACGGCGGCACCGCGCATGACCCCTTCGATCCGGACGGCTCGCGACGACCTCCAACTCGAAAGCGTGGACGTGGTCTACCCGGGCGAGCACACCTTTCCGCTGGCCGAACGCGTCCGGGCCCTGGCGTTGACACGGCTCTATGAGGACCTCGAGCCGTTGGGCTGAGGACCTCTAACAAGCCCGGCCCAACGGGCCGGCAGAACCCAGCCCAGGGCTGAAGCCGAAGGCTGATGCCCTACCGACCCCGTTGGGCCGGAAGGGCCTTCAAGGTTGGTCGTGCAGATTGAAAATCGAACTTTCAATTTGCACGATCTGAGGATGCGGCATCCTCTCTAGAGACGATCCCAAAGGGAGGAGAGACTGTTATCGTGGGGCGAGCCCGCCGCTTTTTCTGAAACAAGCTGGAACAAGGAGGTCGCCCGGATGACACGCAGGGTTCAGCATCGGATCGTTCTCATTGCTTCTCTCTCTTTCTTGCTCTCATTCGCCGGGGTCCGCCCGAGCGCCGCGCAGCCGAGCCTTCCCTACTGGACCGAGATTCAGCAGGGCGGCGCCGTCCCCGCCCCCCTTTGGGACGGTGCGAGCGCGTATGACCAGGGCCGGGGCCTCTTCTATATCTTCGGCGGGTTGAACGGGACCTTTCCGAACGACGAGCCCGTGGCCGATTTCAGCGTCTTCGACGTCGGCACGCTGACCTGGTACGGCCTTGGCCAATACCCGGGCGGCCCATCCGCCAGGGCCGAGTCGATGATGTGGTGCGTCACCGAGGATGACGCGCTGATGGTCTCCGGCGGAAGAGGTCCTTTCCGGCGCGGGCTCGATCTCACGCACCAGGACACGTTCCGGTTCGATCGGGTGCACGGATGGACGCAGATCGCGCAGAGCGCGGCCGAGATCGGACGCGCCAACCGCTCCACAGAGGCGGTCGCCGTGCGAGAGAAGGGGAAGCACAAGACCGTCGCGTACGCCTTCTCGGGCTCGTCGTCGACGCTGCCGGCCTTCGTCAACCGTACGGACGGCCTCCAGCACGACCTGGTCCGCTATAAGAACGGCTGGAAGCAGGTCGCGACCGGCTCGCCCGTCCCGCGCGCTCGAGCCCATCATCCGCTCGTCTACTCCGAGGGCTGGAACGCCCTGTTCGTCTACGGCGGATATACGAACGACGCCGTGAACGGAACCGGTCTGTTCACGCCCGAGAACTACCTAGGCGACCTCTGGAGGCTCGACCTCCACACGGAGACCTGGCATCAGCTCGTCTTCGACGAGGCCGGCGGACCGGGCCACCGCGACAACGCGAAGCTGATCGCCGATGAGAGCAACGACCGCATCTGGCTCTTCGGGGGGAGCCGGTTCGACGGGACCACC
>JBDSHF010000195.1:0-8574 GCA_039918595.1 Thermoanaerobaculia bacterium | reverse complement strand
CCGGGCTCTCCTCTCTCGGCGAGGTCCCGTTCGAGTACCTCGCCCTGCGCGTCGATCCCGCGCCGTGGCGGCCGGAGGACTCGATCCTGGCGCTCTACGCCATGTTCTTCGAGCTGCACGACACCGGGGAGCGGGAATCCGCCCTGGGCGTGCTCCGCGACACGCTCCCGGGCCCGATGTTCGAGCTCCTCGCCGCGCCCGGCACGGAGTGGGATGCCCCGCTGGTGGGGCCGGCCTACGCGACGCCGCCGATCCCCGGGCCGGAGGTCTTCGACCTGCGCAACCGCCGGGCCAACCGGCCGGCGCTGCCGAAGGCGGCCTTCCTGGATTCGCGCGATCCTGCCGGAGACGAAGATCTGGCGGCCACGGCGGCAGGCAGCAACAACTGGGCGGTGGCGGGCGCGCACACGGCGGACGGCCACGCCCTGCTTGCCAACGACATGCATCTCGGGATCCGGGTGCCGAACACCTGGTACCGGGCGTCCATGGTGCGGCCGGACCCCGCCGGCGGGTCCCTGCGCGTCACCGGCGTCACGCTGCCGGGCACGCCTTCGCTCTCGGTGGGGAGCAACGGCCACGTCGCCTGGGGGTTCACCAACAGCTACGGCGACTGGACCGATCTCGTCGAGCTGATGATCGATCCCAAGGACGCGAACCGGTATCGCACGCCGGATGATCGCACGCCGGATGGGTGGCGTCGCTTCGCGACAGTGCAGGAGCGCATCCGGGTCAAGGGGGGAGCCGACGACGTCCTGAAGGTCCAGGAGACGATCTGGGGGCCGGTGATCGACGAGGATCGCATCGGCCGCCCGCGCGCTCTCGCCTGGACCGCCCACCATCCGGAAGCGGTGAACCTCGAGCTCGATCAGCTCCAGACGGCGCGCACCCTGGAGGAGGCGATGGCGATCGCCAACCGCTCCGGCATCCCGCCGCAGAACTTCACGGTGGCGGACGAGACGGGGCGGGTGGGCTGGACGATCATCGGCAGGATCCCCCGGCGCGTCGGCTTCGACGGGCGGACCCCGACCTCCTGGGCCGACGGCTCCCACCGCTGGCAGGGGTGGCTCTCGCCGCGGGAGTATCCGCGCGTGATCAATCCCGCCTCGGGAAGGATCTGGACGGCCAACGCCCGGGTGATGGACGGCGAGAGCCTGCGGGCGATCGGCAACGGCGGCTACGACCTCGGGGCCCGGGCGCGGCAGATCCGCGACGACCTGATGAAGCTGGAGCGCGCGACGCCACGCGATCTGCTGGCGATCCAGCTCGACGACCGCGCCCTGTTCCTGGAGCGCTGGCGCGACCTGCTGCTGGGGACCTTGAGCCCCGGGGCGGTCCAGGGGCACCCCGGGCGCGGCGAGTTGCGCCGGCTGGTGGAGACCCGCTGGACCGGCCATGCCGCCGTCGACTCGGCCGCCTACCGTGCCGTGCGGGGGTTCCGTCTCCATCTGGAGGAAGCGGTCTTCGTGTCCCTGACCGGCCAGGAGGACGTGCCGGAGGAGGATCGCCTGCAGCCGCCCGCGCAGTTCGAGGGGCCGCTCTGGAAGATCGTCGCCGAGCGGCCGGCCCACCTGCTGGACCCCCAGTACAAGAGTTGGGATCAGGAGATCCTCGCCGCCGTGGACTCCCTGCTGAAGAGCGGCGAGCGCCAGGGGGTCAAACTGGCGGACCGCACCTGGGGGGAGCGCAACACGACGCGCATCCAGCACCCCTTGAGCTTCGCGGTGCCTGCCTTGAGCCGCTGGCTCGACGTGCCGCCGCGCCAGCTCCCGGGGGACGAGAACATGCCGCGCGTGCAGGGCCCGACCTTCGGCGCCTCGGAGCGGATGGTGGTCTCCCCCGGCCACGAGGAGGCCGGTATCTTCGAGATGCCGGTGGGGCAGAGCGGGCATCCGCTCTCGCCGTACTACCGGAAGGGGCACAAGGCCTGGGAGGAGGGGAGGCCGGCGCCGTTCCTGCCGGGGCCGGCGGTGCACAAGCTGCGGCTGGTGCCCGCGGGCTGAGGCTATATACTCCCGCGCCGGACTTGGTCCACACGGGAGAGGGGATTTCATGCCGCAGGACACCGTTCACGTGATCGCGATCTTCTACGCCGAGATGGGCAAGGAAGACGAGATGGAGGGCGCCCTCCGGGAGCTGATCGAGCCCACCCGCCTCGAGGCCGGATGCATCCGCTACGACCTGCTGCGCTCGCTCAAGGGGGAGCACTACGTCGAGTTCGTCTTCGTCGAGGAGTGGGCCTCGGAGGAGGCGCTGGACGCGCACGGCCAGACGGAGCACCTCAAGGGTCTGCGCGCCCGGATCAAGGGCTCGATGGGCTCGCTCCCGCGCGTGATCCGCTATCGCCAAGTGGGATGAACGGCCAGGTGGGGTGAACTCCGGAACGACGAAGGGGCGCGGTCTCCCGCGCCCCTTCCCTACCTACGTCTGTCTTCGCCGGCTCAGCGCGTCTTCGAACGTCCGGCCAGGATCATCTCCCGTCCCGCCATGTAGAGCAGCACGGTGAGGACCGCGAACGGGATCAGCGACAGCAGATCGGAGGAGCTCCCCGAGTAGAACGGATTGGCCGCCTTCATCACCGTGGTCATCCGGTTGTCGAAGTTGGTCAGGATCCCCTGGCTGAAGGCGATCGCGATGCCGGCGATGGCGCCGCCCGCGATGTAGCCCGACGCCATGAGGACGCCGGGGCTCTTGTCCCCTTCGGCCGTCAGCTCTTCCTCGGTGAGGTTGCGGTGCGCGAGCTTCTTCGCCAGATGGCGGTCGACCAGCCAGCGCACCATGCCGCCGATGAAGATCGGGCTGGAGGAGGAGAGCGGCAGGTAGACGCCCACCGCGAAGGCGAGCGAGGGGATGCCGGACATCTCGAGGACGATGGCGATCATCACCCCCAGCAGGACCAGCCCCCAGGGGAGCTGCCGGTTGAGGATGCCCTTGATGATGTAGGACATCAGGGTCGCCTTGGGGGCGTCGAACTTGTTGACGTTGGTCGTCGAGCCGTTCAGCCCTGGGCGCTCCTTGTGAGTGCCGTTGATCCCGGGATCGACCAGGTAGACCGGCACGCCGGCGTCGTTGACCAGGTACCGGCCGGCCGGGCCGCCCACGTCGTCGGTCTTCTGCCAGGAGTGGTACGTGGCGCCGTCGGTGGCCGCCTGAGGCCCCTTGAGCCCCTCGGTCCGCAGACTCGGGAGCGCCCCCGGAGCGACCCGCAGATCCGGCGAGTACCCCTCGGCGACGATCTGCCCCGCCGGATTGGCGAGCGGCACGTAGACGGTGGCCGAGTCGTTGAGCTTCAGCAGGATGGGGCCGAGCACCAGGGCCGAGGCGAGGGCGCCGAAGAGGATAGCGATCTGCTGGTTGCGCGGCGTGGCGCCGACCAGGAAGCCGGTCTTCAGGTCTTGCGAGGTGGTGCCGCCGTTGGAGGCCGCGATGCAGACGATGGCGCCGATCGATAGCGCGGTGACGTAGTAGCTCGGACCCGTCCAGCCGATGGCGAGGAAGACCAGGCAGGTCAGCAGCAGGGTCGCCACCGTCATCCCCGAGATCGGGTTCGACGACGAGCCGATCTCGCCGGTGAGGCGGGAGGAGACGGTGACGAACAGGAAGCCGAAGACGATGATCAGGAGCGCGCCCAGCAGGTTCCACTGCAGGTGGAGCTGGGGCACGACCATGATGATGGCGACCAGCGCAATGATGCCGCCGACCACGAACTTGAGCGACATGTCCTGGTCGGTGCGAAGGACCGTCGGACCCTGGGCCGCTCCCTTGCGGCCGCGGAAGTCGGCGAGGCCCCCCTTGAGGCCGTGCCAGATCGTGGGCAGCGAGCGGAACAGGCTGATAATGCCGCCCGCGGCCACGGCGCCGGCGCCGATGTAGAGCACGTAGGCGCCGCGGATCTGGTTGGGGCCCATCTCCGAGATCGGCATGGTGCCGGGGGGAATGATGCCGGTCGCGACGCCGCCGAAGTACTTGATCGCCGGGATCAGCACCAGGTAGGCGAGCACGCCGCCGGCGCACATGATCGAGGCGATGCGCGGGCCGATGATGTAGCCGACGCCGAGCAGCGTGGGATTGATCTCGGCGGCGACCGAGCCCGCCTCGAAGGGCTTCCCGAAGATCTTCTCGGGAGTGTCCTTCCAGAGCTTGAAGACCACCATCGCGGTCTGGTAGACGAGGCCGATCCCGAAGCCGGTGAAGATCGCCTTGGCTCCGGAGGCGCCCGCCTCCTCGGCGGCGGGCGCGTGCCCGGCCTCGCTGGCGGCGCGCGCGGCGATCGCCCGCTCCTCGTCCGAGGCGCCGGCCTTCAGCACCTCGGCGCAGGCGGTCCCCTCGGGGTACTTGAGCAGGCCGTGCTGCTGGACGATCAGGGCCCGGCGCAGCGGGATCATCATCAGGATCCCCAGCAGGCCGCCGAGCACCGCCACCAGCATCACCCGCGTGATCTCGAGATCGAAGCCGAGGATCATGATCGCCGGCATGGTGACGCCAACCCCGAAGGCGATCGACTCGCCGGCCGACCCGGCCGTCTGCACGATGTTGTTCTCGAGGATCGTCGCCCCCCGGAATCCGAACGTGCGCAGTGCCCGGAAGATGGTCAGCGAGATGACCGCCACCGGGATCGAGGCGCTCACCGTCAGGCCGACCTTGAGCACCAGGTAGAGCGACGAGGCGCCGAAGATGATGCCGAGGACCGTGCCGAGGATGAGCGGGAAGATCGTGAGCTCCGGCAGCCGCACCGAGGCCGGGATGAACGGCCGGAACGCGGCGGCCTGGGGCTCCTCCGGGCGCGCCCCGACGATGTCGGGGTACTCTTGCGGTGGAACTTCATGAATTGCCATGCGGGGTAACCTTTCTGGCAAAAAGTTTTGGGTCCGTACCCTACCATACCGCCGCCGCCCGGACCGGTTCTTGGCCGAGGGAACCAAGCAAGATCGGCACCACCCGCGGCAATCCGGAGGCCGGCGTTCTCTCGTAAGCTTTCTCAGGGGCCGCCTCTGGCTCCGGGAGAAACGAGATGATTCGAAGCAAAGCGTTTTGGTTCGCCGCCGTCCTCTGCGGAGGTCAGGCCTGGACCCTCGCCGCCGCGCCTCCGGCCGCGCCGGCCTCCACCGAGAAGGCCGTCTTCTCCATGTACTGCTACTGGACCGGTGAGGCGACGGTCGGCAAGGTGCCAGGTGTGGTCGGCACCCGCATCGGCGAACTCGGCGGCAACGAAGTCGTGGAGGTCACCTACGATCCGGCGCGCACGGACGTGAGCCGGCTGGCCCAGGCGCTCAAGGGGCAGGGATCGTTCTACGCCTTCATCGCTCCGGACCGCACCGCCGCGGCGAAGGCCGGACTGCCGTCCTCCGACGTCAAGGTCCGCTCCGGCCAGCCGGATTTCACCGAGCCCAAGCACTCGCTGCGCGTTGCCCATCCCGAGCTCTACTACCTCGACCTCACCGAGGCGCAGGCGATCGCGCTCAACACCTGGAGCCATTTCGGCGGCCCGAAGCCAGCCGTGCTCACCCCCGAGCAGGAGCGGATGGCCGCGAAGCTGAAGGTTCGTCTCGCCGTCGGCAGCGCCCCCGGCGAGCCCGCCCGCTCCAGCCCGGAGCGCGAGCGGTACCGGCAGACGCTAGTGGCGTGGCTGGGCGAGGGGATGTGAGGCGTGAGAGTCGCATTCCATCACATGACCATCACAAAGGCGTAAAGACCTAACTTTTGTATCCAAAGCACTTATAGCCATGGGTGTGTCTTGTAAGAGGGCCGCAGTCACATGACCATCACATAAGCGTCAGGCCCAAAACGGCACGTAGCGGGAGTGCTTCCTGGATTTGTTCTGCTCAACCAGGGCCCTCACTCGGGCTGCCGTTGGACAGCCCGGGATACTCAAGCATGACTTAGAGGGTGTTCCGAAAGTCGGTCGCGACGTCCCTCCGCCCGGGCATGAATGCCTGGGCTAAGAACAACGCCGGATAAATCCGGCTTCAAGTCCCCTTCAGGGGGCGCTGTTCATAGCCCGGTGATTTATCGCCGGGCGGGGGAGGCGGACTTTCGAGACACCCTCTTAGAGCTCAGACCGTGAACGCCAGCGTCAGCAGCGTCTGCTGCTCGATGCCGTGGGCCTTGGCCGAGCCGGTGGCCGGGCTGCCGCTCGCCGAGCGCTTCACCGAGCGGATCTGCTTGCCGATCAGGCGCTCGATGCGGGGCTGGACGAAGAAGAGGGCGCCCATGTTGGCCGGCTCCTCCTGTACCCAGAGGACGTTGCGGGCGTTCGGATGCTTCGCCAGCGCCGCCGCCAGCTCCTCCTGCGGGAAGGGGTAGAGCTGGTCGAGGACCAGGATCGCCGTCGAGGCGTCCTGCCGCTTCTCCCGCTCCCGCCGCAGCTCGTGGGCGATCTTGCCGGAGCAGAGGAGGACCCGCTGAGCGTTCTGGACCTGGCCGTCGTCGACCACCCGCAGGAAATGGTCGCGCGCGAAGTCCTCGAGCGTCGAGGCGGAGTCCTTGTGGCGCAGCATGCTCTTGGGGGTGAAGACGATCAGCGGCTTGCGCCAGGGGACCAGGGCCTGCCGGCGCAGCAGGTGGAAGTACTGGGCCGCGGTGGAGGGCTGGCAGACCTGCATGTTGTCCTCGGCGCAGAGCTGGAGGTAGCGCTCGATGCGCGCGCTCGAATGCTCCGGCCCCTGCCCCTCATAGCCGTGCGGCAGCAGCATGACGACGCCGGAGAGCAGGTGCCACTTGTCCTCGCCGGCGGAGATGAACTGGTCGATGATGATCTGGGCGCCGTTGGCGAAATCGCCGAACTGCGCCTCCCAGCAGATCAGCGCCTCGGGGAAGTCGCGGCTGATCCCATACTCGAAGCCGAGCACGGCGACCTCGGAGAGCATCGAGTCGTAGACCTCGACGCGGGCCTGGCCGGGAGCGACGTGCTGCAGCGGTATGTACTCGGAGGCGTCCTCGATGTCGATCAGCACCGAGTGGCGCTGGTTGAAGGTGCCGCGCCGGCTGTCCTGCCCGGAGAGGCGGACGAACGTGCCCCCCTTGGCCAGCGAGCCGAAGGCGAGCGCCTCGGCCATGCCGTAGTCGATGGGGCGCTTGCCGGTCCCCATCTCCGCCCGCTGGGCGAGCAGGGCCTGGATCTTCTTGTGGACGTGGAACCCCTCGGGCGCGGTGGTGAGCGGCGCCGTCAGCTCGGCGATCTCGCCGGCCGAAAGCCCGGTCCGCACCTCGTACTCGGGCTTCCACCAGCCCCCCTGGTAGCGGTCCCAGTAGGGCGGCAGGGTGCGCATCGTCGGCTTCTTGTCGAGCGCCGAGGCCGCCTTGTGCGCGGCGTCCAGCTCGGCGCGAATGGCCGCCTCCCGGCGCTGCGCCTCCCCCTCGGCGACGCCGATGGCGCGGGCGTAGAGCTTCCAGAGCGGCGGATGGGCCTGGATCTTCTTGTAGAGCAGCGGCTGGGTGATCGTCGGGTCGTCCACCTCGCTGTGGCCGTGCCGGCGGTAGCCGATCAGGTCCACCACCACGTCGCTCTTGAAGGCGAAGCGGTAGTCGATCGCGAGCTGCGCCACCCGCGCCACGGCGTCGGGGTCCTCGCCGTTGACGTGGAAGATCGGCACCGGCAGCCGGCGCGCCACGTCCGAGGCGAAGCGGGAGGAGTGGAGGGCCTTGGGCTCGGTGGTGAAGCCGATCATGTTGTTGACGATGACGTGCACCGTGCCGCCCACCCCGTAGCCGGGGAGCTCGGACATGTTCAGCGTCTCGGCGAGGACCCCCTGGCCGGCGAAGGCGGCGTCGCCGTGAAGGACGATCGGGAACACCCGCTCGTGGCTCCGCTCGTCGCCGAGCCGCACCTGCTTGGCCCGCACGCGGCCGAGCGCCACGGGATCGACCGCCTCCAGATGGCTCGGGTTCGAGACCAGATGGATGTTGACCTTGTGGCCGTCGCGGCCGGTGAAGTCGCCGGTCGCGCCCATGTGGTACTTGACGTCGCCGCCGCCGAAGGTGCTGCGCGGATCGACGTCCTCGAAGCCGGCGAGGATCTCGGCGAGGGTGCGGCCGACGGTGTGCACCATCACGTTCAGCCGGCCGCGATGGCTCATCGCGATGACCACCTGCTGGGCGCGGCGCTCGGCGGCGCCCTGGAGCATCTGGTCGAGGCAGGGGAGCAGCGCCTCGACCCCCTCGACGGAGAAGCGCTTGGTGCCGAGATAGCGCGACTGCACGAACTGCTCGAAGGTCTCGGCCCGGGTCAGCAGGTCGAGGATGCGCTCGCGGTCGAATTGCGGCGCCTCGGCCTCCATGCGCTCCTCGATCCAGCGCCGGCGCTCCGGATCGGAGATATGCATGAACTCGACGCCGATCGTGCCGCAGTAGTGCCGCCGGCAGTACTCGGCGGTCGCGGGGTCGGTGCTCTCGAGGCCGGGCTGCGCCTCAGGCTCGATACGGTTCATCGGGTCCAGATCCGCCAGCAGATAGCCCAGCCGGCGGTAGGCGTCCAAAGTCTTCTCGTCCAGCGCGGCGGGGCGCTCGGACGCAACGGTAGGGGTGGTGGTGATGGTCTCCATAACACAGTCAGGATACCGCAACTGGCAAGGGGGGCGG
>JBDSHF010000194.1:0-25853 GCA_039918595.1 Thermoanaerobaculia bacterium | reverse complement strand
CTTGTGTCGAGCTCGTCAATGAACAATACCGAGCCTTTGTCCAAAGTGTTCAGAATGGGAAAGAGGAGGGAAAACCATGCTTGGGTTCCGCTGGACTCACGGTTAAAATTGAGCGGCGCTCTGCCTGTTTTGGTTCGATGCTGTAGCTCTGGGAGGACAATTCTAAAGTCTTCGGAAAGAAACTCCTTAATATTGCTCCCCGGCCCTGTAAACCTCAGCAATGCCGTCGCCAAGTCTTTGGTACCTTCTGGAGGAATTTCCTTGCGAACGCCAATATCTTCAATGCCAAGATCTGCCAATCGAAGATACTTGAGCAACTTAGACTTGAAATGTTCATCGGCAAGAAAGTTGCCGGACCTCTGTTGGCTTCTGGCAAACAAGTCATTATTGCGGTAAAACTCGATCTTGCCGGTGAGCCATAGGTGGATGGGTGCTAAGCCCTGATGGTTGTTTTGTGCTGCCGCGGAGAGAAATAAGCTGTTCTTGCGGGTTAGTTGCTCGATCGTCTTGTTGTTTCCTTTCAGGTGCCGGCTAAAAGTAAAAGAATCGTGGTGCCTGTTGAACCAGATTTGCTTGTGTTTCTGCGGGTATGCATGAAGCCACTCTTCGAGTATGCGCTCTGAATTTAAGGAGAACCCATATTGGTAGAGGATGCCATCCATGGCGAAGTCAATTTTGAAGGTAGAGGCCGCGGTGAGTGTGTCTACGTCAAAAAGAAACGGCTCTCTTGGGATGGGGCCCGCAGGCGGCCACTCTCGATGAGAATCTTTGACCGCGGTTTTCATGAAGAGCAGAGCTTCCAGGAGATTGGACTTGCCCGCGGCATTGGCTCCATAGATGCCGGCGACTCGGACGAGATCGAGCTCGAGCTCTTTCAGGTGAATAAGGTCCTTGCGAGCTTCTGGAAAAGCAGCGACCATCGAGAGTTCTTGCTCATCCCGAAGGGAACGGAAATTTGAGGCTCGAAATCGAATCAGCATGCTTGGCCTCCACGCCAGATCTGGCCTTTTTGGGGATACCGCGAATCTTTTCTGCGTAAAATCCGCCAAAAGTACAGCATGACTGTAGCAGAGAGAGTCTGCCTACCGGAACCACCCCACCACCGTCATCACGATCAGCGTCAGCGACAGGGCGCTGACCACGATCGCGATGGCCCAGGCGAGGGCGTTGTAGATCGGGCCGTTGACGTGCTTGCCCATCAGCTCGGGCTCGTTGATCAGGCGCAGGATGGCGAAGAGCTCGACGGGCAGGAGCAGGCCGTTGAGCACGTAGACGCCCAACAGCACCGGGATCAGCGGCAGGCCGGGGATCAGGGCGATGAGCGCGCCGAGGCCGATCAGCCCGGTGAGAATGCCCATGAAAATGGGCGCCTCTTCCCAGGAGCGCGAGACCCCGCGCTCGAACCCTAGCGCCTCGCTCATCATGTAGGTCGTGGCCAGCGGCAGCACCCCGGCCGCCAGCAGCGATGCCCCCAGCAGCCCCAGGCCGAACAGCGCCTCGGCGTATTTCCCCGCCACCGGCTCCAGCGCCCGTGCCGCGTCGGCCGCGGTGGTCACCGCGATGCCGCGTGGGTAGAGGGTCGCCGCGGTGGCGATGATGATGAAGGTGGCCACGATCCCGGCCGAGATCGTCCCCACGATCACGTCGAAGCGGGTGTAGCGGTACTCGTCCGGCGTCACCCCCTTCTCCACCACCGAGGACTGGACGTAGAGCTGCATGTAGGGGGAGATCGTGGTGCCGATCAGCGCGATCAGCAGGTTGAGATAGCCGAAGTCGAAGTGCAGTTTTGGGCGGATGGTCTCGGCGAGCACCGCGTGCCAGTCCGGCTTGGCGAGAAAGGCGGCGCCGATGTAGGCCAGGAACGCCAGGGTGAGGACGAGGAAGATCCGTTCTACCCAGCCGTACGAGCCGCGGGTGACCAGCAGCCAGACGAAAATGGCCGCCAGCGGCACGGCGATGTAGCGGCTGACCCCGAACAGCTCGGCCGCCGCGGCCACGCCGATGAACTCGGAGACGATGATGCCGGTGTTGGCGACCAGCAGCGTCAGCAGGATCAGGGCGGTCTGCCGCAGCGTGAAGCTCTCGCGGACGAGGTCCGAGAACCCCTTGCCGGTGACGGCGCCCATGCGGGCGCTCATCTCCTGGACGACGCCGACGCAGATGGTGACGAGGACCATCGCCCACAGCAGGCCATAGCCGTAGGAGGCGCCGGCCGAGGCATAGGTGGCGATGCCGCCGGCGTCGTTGCCGGCGCTCGCCGCGAGCAGGCCCGGACCGAGGGCCGCCAGATAGGGCCAGAAGCGCTTGCGGATCGTCAAGAGTAGGCCCGCCCCCGGCGCTGCCAGACCTCGGGGAGCAGCGTGGCGAGGGCGTCGTCCACGGTCAGGATGCCGAGCAGGCGCCGGTTCTCGTCGAGCACCGGTACGGCGAGCAGGTTGTACTCGGCAAGGACGCGGGCGGCGCTCTCGGCGCGGTCGTCGGGGGAGACGGTCGGCGCGTCCTCGTCGAGCACGTCGGCGAGCGGAGTCGCCGGGTCGGCCAGGATCAGCGTGCGCAGCCGCACGAGGCCGCGCAGGGCGTCGGGATCGTTCACGGCGACCACATAGACGGCGAGCAGGGGATCGGGGACCTCCTCGAGCGAGCGGATGATCCGCAGGGCGTCTCCTACCGTGGCGTCTTCGGTGACGCGGACGAGGTCGCGGGTCATGATGCGCCCCACGCTATCCTCGTCGTATTCGAGGTGCACCTGGACGTCGGCGGCCTCCTCGGGCTCCATGCGGGCGAGGAGCTGCTCGGCGACCTCGTCGTCGAGATCCTCGAGAGCGTCGGCGGCGGCGGCGGGGTTCATCTCCTCCAGAATGTCGGCGGCGCGTTCCTGGTCCATGCCTTCGAGCAGGTCGGCGACCCGCTCGTCGCTGACCTCCTCGAGCGTCTCGGCGGCGGTCTCCTCGTCGAGGGCGGCGACGATCTCGGCGCTCTCGCGGAAGGAGAGGGCGTCGACGATGCGCGCAAGGTCCACCGGGTTGAGCTCGGCCAGACGGTCGTAGGAGACCTTGAGCTGCACCGGCGCGGCGCTCGCCAGATATTGGACATCGGACCAGTCGATGATCAGGCGGCCGACGATCTGGCCGGCGAGCGACCGGGGGCCGAGCCGGCGCAGCAGCGCGCGGGCGCTGATGTCGACTCCGACGACGCGATAGGTCTCCTCGATGCGGGTGAGCTGCACGTCGTTGACGCGGACGATCCGCCGGCCGGTGATGTCGATGAGCTGATGGTCGAGCACGTCCCGGCGCAGCAGGACCTCGCCGGAGCGGCGGGCGAACGGCTGGAGATCGACAGTGGAGGAGGTGAGCCGGGCGGTGCCGTTGAGCGACTGGAGGAGGCTGGCGGACACGTAGAAGCTACGGCGGCCGTCGCGCACGACGAGGCCGGAGATCGGCGGATAGCGATCTTCGCCGATGCGGACGATCAGGTCCGAGATCCGGCCGATCGTCTCGCCGCTCTTGCCCTCCACGGGCCGGTCCATGACCGATGTCAGGAAAAGCATCGCCCCCTCCTGTCTGGACACAGCGGTTGGAGGCGGTTTCGAGGGCTCCCCGGACGCAACTCCCCGCGGCGCCTATGATACCCGCAGGGAGGCGCCCGGCGCGCCGATCGGCGATAGACTCCTCCTGAAGCCGCCATGATCGCCGAGAAAGCCGAAGCCCCCGCCCCCGCCGACCTCCTGGAGATCGTTCAGGGGCTCACCCGGGAGCTGCAGCCGCAGCGCGGGGCCCGCGCGGTCTCCCTCGACTCCTCCCTGGAGCGCGATCTCGGGTTCGACAGCCTCGGCCGGGTGGAGCTTCTCGCGCGGCTGGAGAAGGCTTTCGGCGTGCGGCTCCCCGAGGATCTGCTGAGTGCGGCCGAGACGCCGCGGGACCTCCTCCAGGCGCTGGCCGTGGCGCACCCCGCAGCCGCTCCCGGCGAGGGGTTCGAGTCGATCGCGCCTCTGGGCGGCGGCGAGGCCGCGCCGGACCGCACGCGGACCCTGCTGGAGGTGCTCGAATGGCATGCCGAACGGCATCCTGGCCGGCGGCACATCCTGTATTACCCCGGCGACGGCGAGCCCGAGGAGCTGACCTACGGCGAGCTGGCCCGGCGGGTGCGGGCTGTCGCCACCGGGCTCACCCGCCTCGGCGTCGGACCCGGGAAAGCGGTAGGGATCATGCTCCCCACCGGCCTCGAATACTTCCTCGCCTTCTTCGGCGCCCAGCTCGCGGGCGGCATTCCGGTGCCGCTCTATCCGCCCGCCCGCAAGAGCCAGATCGAGGACCATCTCCGCCGGCAGGCCGGCATCCTGCGGACCGCCGGGGCCGAGGTGCTGGTCACCTTCTCCGAGGTTCTCACCCTGGCCCGCCTGCTGCGCGCCCAGCTCCCGGGTCTGCATCGTGTGGTGACGGCGGCGGAGCTCACCGCCGGCCCCGCCTTCGATGTGGACCGGTTCATCCCGCCCCCCGTGCGCGGGCAGGACATCGCCTTCCTCCAGTTCACCTCCGGCAGCACGGGGAACCCCAAGGGGGTTGTGCTCACCCATGCCAATCTGCTGGCCAACCTGCGGGCGATCCGCCAGGGGGCGGACATCCGGCCGGACGACGTGATCGTGAGCTGGCTGCCGCTTTACCACGACATGGGGCTGATCGGCTGCTGGATGGGCGCCCTCTACTTCGGCGTCCCGCTGGTCCTGATGTCGCCGCTGGCCTTCCTCGCCCGCCCCTCGCGCTGGCTGTGGGCGATCCACCGCCATCGGGGGACGCTCTCGGCCGCGCCCAACTTCGCCTACGAGCTGTGCATCAACAAGATCCCGGACGAGGAGATCGCGGGGCTCGACCTCTCCTCCTGGCGGATGGCGCTCAACGGCGCCGAGCCGGTGAGCCCCGAGACGCTACGGCGCTTCATCGCGCGCTTCGAGCCCTACGGCTTCCGGCCGGGCTCGTTCTCCCCCGTCTACGGCCTCGCCGAGAATTCGCTCGCCGTGGCCTTCCCGCCGCTCGGCCGGCCGCCGTTGATCGACGCCGTCGAGCGCGAGCCCTTCCAGCGTTCAGGGTCGGCGGTGCCCACGGCCGCGGACGACCCCGGCGCCCTGCGCTTCGTCTCCTGCGGCACACCCCTGGTGAACCACGAGATCCGCATCGTCGACGACGCGGGCCGCGAGGTGGAGGAGCGCCAGGAGGGGCGGCTGGAGTTCAAGGGGCCATCCGCCACCAGCGGCTACTTCCGCAACCCCGAGGCCACGGCGAAGCTGGTCCGCGGCGACTGGCGGGACTCGGGGGACCGCGCCTACATCGCCGGCGGCGAGGTCTACATCACCGGCCGGGTCAAGGACATCATCATCCGCGCCGGCCGCAACCTCTACCCGCAGGAGCTGGAAGCGGTCGTGGGCGAGGTGCCGGGCATCCGCAAGGGGTGCGTGGCCGTCTTCGGCAGCCCCGATCCGGCTACCGGCACGGAGCGCCTGGTGGTGATGGCCGAGACCCGAGAGCGCGAAGAAGCCGCGCTGGAGACGATCCGGCAGGCCGTCCAGGAAGTCGCGATCGACCTGCTCGGCACGCCCGCCGAGGTGGTGGCCCTGGTGCCGCCGCAAGGGGTGCCGAAGACCTCCAGCGGCAAGATCCGGCGCTCGTCGGCGCGGGAGGTCTTCGAGTCCGGGCGGAGCGGCCGCGGCGGCGCGTCCCTGGGGGCGCAGATCGCCCATCTGGCCGTCTCGGGATTCCAGGCGCAGATCGCCCGCCGCGCGCGCTCCCTGGGCGCGCTTCTCTACACCGCCTGGGCCTGCGGCTCGGTGGCCCTGTTCGCGCCGCCGCTCTGGCTCGCCGTCGTCCTGACGCCGGGCTTGAAGCTCCGGCGGCGGCTGGCGCGCGGCATCGCCCGCTTCCTGTTCACCTGGATCGGCATGCCTTTCCGTCTGGAGGGGGGCGAGAGCCTGGAGACGGGCGGGCCGCGGATTGTGGCGTCCAATCACGCGAGCTATCTGGACGCGATCGTGCTGACCGCCCTGCTGCCGCCGGAGTTCGCCTACGTGGTGAAGCGCGAGTTCGAGAAGAGCTTCATCTCCCGCATCTTCCTGCGCCGCCTGGGGTCGATCTTCGTCGAGCGGTTCGACGCCGCCCAGAGCGCCGGGGAGACCCGCAAGGCCCTGGAGGCCCTGGAGCGCGGCGAGTCGCTCGTCATCTTCCCCGAAGGAACCTTCCGCCGCTACCCCGGCCTTCTTCCCTTCCGCATGGGGACCTTCGC
Organism: Thermoanaerobaculia bacterium; assembly: GCA_039918595.1. Lineage (GTDB taxonomy): Bacteria > Acidobacteriota > Thermoanaerobaculia > Multivoradales > UBA5704 > DATARR01. The sequence continues at coordinate 19,583 of JBDSHF010000194.1, read as the reverse complement.
GGTGGCCGTGGACGCTGGCGTGCCGGTGGTCCCGGTGGCGCTTCATGGCACCCGCTCGCTGCTGAGGAACGGCAGTTGGCTTCTCCGGCACGGCCGGATGACCTTGAAAGTGGCGCCGGCCGCCCATCCCGAGGGGACCGGCTGGCACGCGGGAATCCAGCTCCGGGATCAGGTGCGAACGGCGATTTTGGAGCGGAGCGGGGAGCCGGATCTCTCATGAACCTTCATGACCTTTTCGCCATCCCCCGCCGCCGGACGCTGGAGAAGATTGCACTGAGCTTCCGTGATGGGAGCCAGGACGTCGCGATTTCGTACGGCGATCTCTTCGCGCGCGCCGATGCCCTGGCCGCCGCCCTCGCCGCCCGTGGGGTCGTCAAGGGGGACCGCGTCGCCTTCTTTCTGGGAAACCGCCCGGAATTTGTCCTCGCCTACCTTGCCGTGATCCGGCTCGGCGCGGTGATGGTGCCGATCAATCTCGCCTACCGGCAGCGGGAGATCGGCCACATGCTGGAGGACTCCGAGCCGCGCCTCCTGGTCACCGAGCGGGCTCAGCTTTCCATTCTGGAAGGCATGGACGTCGGGGATCTGATCCTCGCCGAGGAGCTGGAGGAGCTGTCAGGCGGCGCCGCGGGATTCACCCCGCCGGCCGTCGCCGGGGGCGATCTTGCGATGCTCCTCTACACCTCGGGGACGACGGGGAAGAGCAAGGGCGCCGAGATCACCCACGACAACGTGATGGCCACCGTGACCAGCCTCCTCGCCGCCTGGGACTGGACGCCGGCGGACGCGCTGCTGCTCACCCTCCCCCTCTTCCACACTCACGGTCTGGTGGTCGGACTCCATTGCGCTCTCGCGACGGGCGCCACCGTGCTCCTGCGGCGCCGGTTCGAGGCGGCCGAGACGGCCTCCGAGCTGCTGGCGGGCGAGCCGACGCTCTTCTTCGGCGTCCCCACCATGTACGGCCGGCTGGTCGAGGAGCTGCGGACGCGCCGGGAGCGAGGGGAGCGGCTGGATCTCTCCCGTCTGCGCCTGTTCTGCTCGGGGAGCGCTCCGCTCTCCGCCGAGACCTTCGCCGCTTTCCGCGAGCTGACCGGCCACGAGATCCTCGAGCGCTACGGCATGACCGAGACCGGGATGAACCTCTCCAACCTCTACGCCGGGGCGCGGCGGCCCGGGACGGTGGGCGTGTCCCTGCCCGGGGTGGCGATCCGCATTGTCGATGAGGAGCTGCAGGTGCGCGGCGGCAACGTCTTCGCCGGCTACTGGCGGGCGCCGGAGAAGACGGCGGCGAGCTTCGTCCACGACGAGCTCGGCCGGCGCTGGTTCAAGACCGGCGACCTCGCCCGGCAGGACCCGGAGACCGGTTTCATCACCCTCCTGGGACGGCGGCACGAGCTGATCATCAGCGGCGGCTTCAACCTCTATCCGCGCGAGGTGGAGGAGGTGCTGGCCGGATTCCCCGGCGTGCGCGAGGCGGCGGTGGTGGGCCGGCCGCACCCGGACTGGGGGGAGGTCCCGGTCGCCTTCCTGGCCGCGGAGCCAGGGCTCGATACGGCCGAGCTGATCGCCTTCTGCAAGTCCCAGATGGCCGGCTTCAAGGTGCCGCGGGAGATCCGGCTCGTCGATTCCCTCCCCCGGAACGCCCTGGGAAAAGTAGAGAAGCACAAGCTGCCCGCCTGAGGGTTTGGCAGCCGGCGGCGAGCACCGCCTCTCGATCCCTGCTATAAAGCTGGAGTGATGAAGACGCATCTCGGGATCGCGCTCGCCGGCGACAACGGCAACACCGGGGTCGCCGAGATCCTCGAGACCCCGGAGGGGCTCTTCTACCAGTTCCCCACCGGCTCCTGGCGCGGCCACGAGGGGCTCGGGCTGATCGAAGGGCGCTCGCGCGCCGCCGAGAAGATCGCGGTCGATCAGCCCTTTTCCTACCCGGCCCCGTGCATGCGCTGGTTCCTGGGGCAGCCCGGGGCGGACGCCGAGAGCGACCCCTACATCTGGCGGCGCACCGATCTGGCGATGGCCGAACGCGTCACCAATCTCGGTATCCCCCGCGACACCGTCCAGCAGGCCGGCCGCTGCTCCAACCTCTGGCGGGCCGTCGAGCTGGCCAGCCTGCTCGGGGTGGCTCGCGAGGCGGTCTGCGGCGGCAAGGGGCGCCTGATCGAGACCCACCCCCGGGTTGCCTGGGCGGTGGTGATCGCCAGCCTGGCGGACCGGGAGACGGCGGAGAGCCTGGTGGCGCACTACAAGGGCCCGATTCCGGAGGACCGGGGGAAGCGGCACCAGCAGAAGGAGCTCCGGGAACGGATGCTCCGACTCCTCGCCGACGGCGCCGGCCTCAAGCCCCGCGTGGAGGCCCACCGGGAGCTGGCCTGCAAGACCGACGACAACCTCGACGCCCTGATCTGCGCCTTCGTCGCCTATCTCGCCGCCCACACCGCCGCCGAGCGCTGCCTGCCAGCCCACATCTCCGAGGAGACCGTGCTGCTGGAAGGCGTGGCGATCATCCCGAGCCAGGACTGGCAGGCGCGCCTGCTGGTGAAGAAGGGTCAGCGCCAGGACCCGCGAAAGGAGCCCCCGCAATGACGATGTTCAACTCCCGCAAAGTCCTGATCGCGGGCGGGCTGTGCACCCTGCTAGCCGCCTGCTCGGCCGATGCGCAGGGCAACCGGCAGCCGCCGGTCCGCCCGCAGCCTGGAAAAGCTTCCCCCGAGGTCGAAACCATGTACCCGAACGCCTGCTATCAAGGGATCGATCCCGAGAAGGACGTCTGTCTGAAGAATGGCCGGTCGGAGGGTCCGCCGGTCGTCGTGCTCGGTCCCGAGCGGGCGATGGGCGATCTCGACGCCGACGGCACGCCCGAGACGGCCCTGCTGCTGACCCGGGATCCCGGAGATCCCCAGCAGCAGGTCTATCTCGTGATCGCCGCCTGGAAGGGGGATAAGGTCGTCCATCTGGCGACCACCCTGCTCGGCTATCAGGTGAAGGTGAAGTCGTTGAAGGTCGCCGGCGGCAAGCTCCACCTCGACGGCTCGCGGTCCGCCTCCGCCCGGACGGCGATGATGCCGGTCACCCTGACCTTCTCGCTCCGCCAGGGGAAGCTGATCGAAGAGCCGGAGGGGCCGCAGACGTAGGATGCCCGCCGGACCGCCCGGGCATCAATGCCCGGGCCCGCCAACCTATCCCGCCTTGGCCTCCAGCACCGCGCGGTCGCGCAGCTTGCCGGCGGCGGGGGAGAGCGGGGCGTCGGTGAGGATCTTGTTGATGCGCTCCATCGCCTTCACCGTGTCCCCCACGCTCTGATAGAGGACGACCTCGCCGTAGAGGTTGTCGGCGAGGACGTTCAGCCGCTCGATCACCGGCACGACGAAGGGACCCTCGGGGTAGCGGCGCAGGTACTCGGCGCCGTTCTTGACGTCGTCGTAGGTCCTGGCGATCGCGGCTAGGCGCTCGCCAGCGATCTTCTTGAGCTCGGGGTCCTTGGTCTGCTCGGCCATCTGCTGCAGGGCGGCGAGCTCCTTGAGGTTGGGAGCGAGGATGCGCAGCCCGGCGCTGGCGCGCTTCCCCTCGGCGCTCTGCGGCGCGGATTCCCAGGCCTTCAGGTACTGGGTCACCGCCTCGGTCTGGTTGCCCAGGCGGCTGTTGGCGTCGCCGAGGGCGAGCGCCACCTCGGGGACCTCCGTGGCCTCGGGGAAGTTCGACAGGAAGCTCTGCAGGAACGAGGTCTCGTAGATGCCGCCGCCGAGGATCTTGACGGCGCGCGGATAGAGATCCTTGCGCTTGACCTCGAGATCCGAAACCTCCCCCTCCAGGGCGGAGAGCAGGTCGCTCCTGGGATCGATCGCGCGCACCTCGCCCATCTCCTTGCGGTAGAGGCGGAGGACGGCGCCGTAGTCGCGCGACAGCAGGGGGCGCGCGAGCTCGTCGTCCCGCCGCTTGTGGAGCCTCTCGAGGCGCAGGGCGTCGGACGCCTTCCCCTGCGGCCAGGCGGAGAGAATGGCCGACTTGACGTAGGTGGTCACCCCCTCGTCCGTCTTCTTGACCTGCGCCAGGTATTTGCTCAGGGTCGCCTGGGTACGCTTGCGGTAGTCGTCCACCGGTTTCCTGGCCTGCATCGTCCAAGTCCCCTTGCGGGCCTCGGCGGCGCGCTCCCGCACGTCCGCGAAGGGGTGGGTCTGCCAGTAGCCGTATTCCTTGAGCTGGGGGGCGCGGCTGTTCATGATCTCCCAGAGCCGGCGGGCGCCGTCCGGGCTGTAGCCGGCGGCGGCGGCCAGGCTCTGTCCCTCCTTGTCGGCCTCGTCCTCGTAGTCGCGGCTGTAGCTGCGCAGCAGCAGCTCGCTGATCACCAGGCTCGCCGCCGCGGCGCCCTGGATCAGGTTGCCGTTCGGATCCTGATAGCCGACGCGCGGATCGTAGGGGGCCTGGGCGGCGGGCAGGCGGTTGTTGCTGCGCGACTCCCCGATCGCCACCCCAGCCACCAGCAGATTGCCGAGCACGGTCATCAACGTCTGCTTGCGCTGCATGTGGATGGAGTGCTCGTGGACGACGTGGCCGATCTCGTGGCCGAGGACGTTGGCCAGCATGTCGTCGTCCAGCCCGAGGTCGAGCATGCCGGTGGTGACGAAGATCTGCCCGCCCGGCAGCGCGAAGGCGTTGGGCTCCGGCATCTTGACGATCTGAAAGATGAAGGGGTACTTCTGGAAGTCGGACTGCTGGGCCAGCTCGTAGCCGATGCGGTTGACCCGCGCCAGCCGCTCCGCGTCTTCCGGGGTTCCGTACTGCTTGACGGCCTCGGCAGCCGCCTTGAGGCTCTCGTCGAAGAGCTTGGGATTGGCGATGCCCTGATTGGCGGTGCCCTGATTGGCGGTGCCCTGCTGCGCTCGCCCCGGCTGAGCGGTCGCGAGGACCAGCAGGAGGACGGGCACGAAGGCGAGGATGCGTCGGGTTGTCATGGCCTTCCCCTCAAAACGTTCCAAGGTTACCCCCATCTGGGTGAAATCCCACTTCGGAAACAAAATTCCGGGCGCCAAAACTCCCGGCCGGTTCCCCGCCCCCTTGTGGTAGTTTTCCGCGCATGAGCGACTTGACCATTGAGGTGGACACCACGAAGTCGTCCATGGAAGAGATCCGGCCGTCGCTCGACGCCGGTCTGAAGGCAGCCTTTCCGGGCGGCATGCTGAAGTGGCACTGGGAGGGTGACGTGATGCACCTCACCGGTCCCGGGGCCAAGGCCACGATCGTGCTGGAGAACGGCCGCCTGATCGGGCGTGCCCATCTCAAGCCCCCCGCCAGCCTGATGAAACCGGTGATCGAGCAGAAGATCGCCCAGGTGATGAAGAAGGTCGCTCTGGTCTGACGGCGGCGCAACCGTGGCCGCGCCGCCGAACCTCCCCGCCGCGCTGCTCCAGCGCGCCGCCGTGGATCCCGAGGAGCCCTGGCTCTTCCGCGCCGAGGGGTGGGACTGGGTCTGGCACCCCTGGCGGGAGGCGGCCCGCTGGATGGACGACTGGCAGCAACCCCTGTCCGCTCTTCCCGCCGGGACCCGCACCGGTTTCCCCTACGCACCCCGTCCTGAATTCTTGATCCTGGACCTGGCGATCCAAGCCGCGGGGCTGGTGTCCGCGCCGGGCGAGCGGCGGGAGGGGGATGCCTGGGTGGAGATCGCGGACGGCAAACTCGACATCTCGTCAGGCTCGCATTCCCATCGCCAGGACAGCGAGAACGCGGGCGGGGCTCTGGTGACGGTGGCTGGCGAGCCGGTGGAGTGGACCGCGGCGGAGCTGATCGCGGCCGGGGAGCGGCTGCGGACGGATATTGGGGCTCCAGACACCGGGGCCTCGGGCGGCCGGGAGATCGTGGTGCTCGGCGGAGCGCTCGGCGATCCCGTGGAGCGGACCATGCTCTGCTGGGCGACGCTGACCGGAGCCGCCGTGGTGCTGGAGCCCGATCCGGCGTTGCGGGCCGCCACCGCCGCCTGGGTGCGGCCGACCGTCTTCCACGGCACCCCGGCCGAGATCGCGGATCTGCGGGCACGGGTGAAGAAGAAGCGGGGCCTGCCGTTCCAGCGGCTGCGGACGGTCCTGGTGGCCGGGTGGCAGGTGCTGGCGCCGGAGGACGAAGCCTTCTGGCGGCAGCGGGGTGTTCAGGTGGCCAGGGTCTTTGCCGCAGAGCGGCGTAACCGTGGTATATAACCCGGGAGCGAGGACGAGAGAAGGAGAAAGCCATGGCCTCTACGCCGGATAACGCCGAAACCGCCTTGACCGCCCCGCCGCCCGCCCCCTTGAGGCCGCCGAACACCGCTTCCGCCCTGGAGGAGATCACCGAGCGGGCCGATACCGTCTGGACCCGCGACAAGAGCCAGCCGATCAAGGTCCAGGCCGTCGAGCGGAGCGCGCTCAAGGGGGTCCATGGCCGGGTGGCGATCGTCGACGGCTGCCGGACTCCGTTCATCAAGTCGGGGACCGACTTCGCCAACATGGACGTGATCGACCTCGCCAGCGTCGCCGCCTCGGAGCTGGTGGCGCGCACGGCGATCGATCCCGACGAGATCGACCTCTCGGTCTTCGGCGTCGTGGTGCCGGCGCTGTTCGCGCCGAACCTCGGGCGCGAGGTCGTCTTCCGCGCCTCGCTGCCGTTCCGCATCCCGGGGGTGACGGTGAACCTCGCCTGCGCCTCCTCGACGCGCGCGATCACCTTCGCCGCCGGCTCGATCCTCTCCGGCGAGGCCAGCGTGGTGCTCGCGGGGGGCGCCGAGTCGCTCTCCAACGTCCCCATTCAGTTCTCGCGCAAGGCGGCGCAGACCTTCATGGCCGCCAGCCGCGCCAAGACGCTGCCGCAGAAGATGGGCGCCTTCGGCAAGCTCCGCCCGGCCGACCTGGCGCCGGTGGCGCCGGCGATCGCCGAGTACACCACCGGTCAGACCATGGGCGAGTCGGCGGAGAAGATGGCCAGGGAAAATGACATCTCCCGCCGGGCGCAGGACGAGATCGCGCTGCTCTCTCACCAGCGGGCCGCCACCGCCGCCGAGGACGGCCGGTTGACCGTGCAGATCGCGCCGACCTTCCCGCCGCCGGGCTACGACAAGGCGGTCACCCGCGACAACGGCGTCCGCGCCGACAGCTCGCTGGAGGCCCTGGGCAAGCTCAAGCCGGTGTTCGACAAGCGTTACGGCTCGCTGACCGCCGGCAACTCCAGCCCGCTGACCGACGGCGGCTCGGCCGTGCTGCTGATGAGCGAGGAGAAGGCGAAGGCGCTGGGCTACACGCCGCTCGGCTACATCCGCTCCTACGCCTTCACGGCGCTCAACCCCGGCGACCAGCTCCTCCAGGGGCCGGCCTACGCCGCGCCGGCGGCGCTCGACGCGGCGGGGGTCAAGCTCGCGGACATCGATCTCGTCGAGATGCACGAGGCGTTCGCGGCGCAGATCCTCTCCAACATGAAGGCGTTCGCCTCGAAGAAGTTCGCCGAGCGCGAGCTCGGCCGCGGCGAGGCGCTGGGGGTGATCGACCTCGACCGCTACAACGTCACCGGCGGCTCGATCTCCATCGGCCACCCCTTCGGCGCCACCGGCGCCCGGGTGGTCATGCAGCTCCTCTACGAGCTGCGCCGCCGCGACCGCAACCTCGGCCTGGTCACCGTCTGCGCCGCCGGCGGCGTCGGCTTCGCGATGGTGGTCGAGCGAGAGTAAAGCGATTTTGGATTTTGGATTTTAGATTTTGGATTGGGGGAGGCAGCCTCTCCGGTCCGGAATCGGGAGCGCGCCCGCGTCTTCAATCCAAAATCCAAAATCTAAAATCCAAAATGCTTCCTTTATCCGGTCTTCTCGTCGTCGACCTCTCCCGCCACCTTCCCGGTCCGCTCGCGGCACGGCTGCTGGCGGATCTGGGGGCGCGGGTGGTCAAGGTGGAGGAGCCGAAGCTCGGCGATCCGGTGCGCATGACGCCGCCGCGAGTGGGCGCGCTCGGCGCCATCCTCCTCGCCGGGGTCGAGAGCGTGGCCCTCGATCTCAAGGCTCCGGCGGGGCGCGAGGCGCTGGAGAAGCTGCTCGCGGGCGCCGACGTGATGATCGAGAGCTTCCGGCCGGGGACGCTCGCCCGCCTCGGCTTCCCGCCCGAGGAGCTGCGGGCGCGCTACCCCCGGCTGGTGATCGGCTCGATCTCGGGCTGGGGGCAGGACGGTCCCTACGCCGCCCGGGCCGGTCACGACCTCACCTATCAGGCGGTCGCCGGCACGCTCGCCGCGACCGCCGCGATGCCGGGCGTGCAGGTCGCCGACCAGATCGGCGCCTGGAGCCTGGTCACCGCCATCCTCGCCGCCCTTTTCGAACGGGAGCGCACGGGCGAGGGGAAGCGGGTCGATGTCGCCCTTCTCGACGCCGGCCTCCACGCCAACCTCACCGCCTGGGCCGCCGAGGCGGGGGGGCGGAAAGCGGTGGGGGAGCGTCTGCCGCTCACCGGTGCCCTCCCCTGCTACAACCTCTACGAAACCGCCGACGGCCGTAAGCTGGCGCTCGGCGCGCTGGAGCCCCACTTCTGGGAGCGCTTCTGCCGGCTCGCCGGGCGCATGGATCTGCTCCGGCGGCAGTACAGCCCGTCTCTGCGCGTGCATCGGGAGATGCGGGAGCTGTTCCGCACCCGCACCCGGGGCGAGTGGATGACGCTCCTCGGCCGCGAGGACATCCCCGTCGAGCCCGTGCTCTCGGCCGCCGAGGCGCGGGATCACCCGCAGGTCCTGGAGCGCGGTGTCCTGGCCGTGGGCCCCGATCGCCTCCCGCGCCTCGCCTTCCCCGCCCGGTTCGACGGCGAGCGCCCCATGGCCGGCGGCGCGGTGCCGGACCTGGGCGCGCAGACCCGGCCGGTGCTCCAGGAGATGGGAGCGCCCGATCTCGCGGGCGCGTCCGGCGTCGGCCGGCGCTTCAGTTTCAAGCGGTGGGTGAAGCGGTTGTTCTTTTAGCCCTCACCCGGTCAGCCTCTCACCCGATCGGCAGCTCCACCGTGAACACCGTCCCCCGCGGCACGTTGTCCTCCACCCGGATCGCCCCCTGGTGGTCGGCGATGATGCGGTGGACGATGGCGAGGCCGAGGCCGGTGCCGCGCCCCTTGGTGGAGTAGTAGGGGAGGAAGAGCTTTTCCTTCGACTCCGCGGGGATCCCCCGGCCGGTGTCCGCTACCTGGATCTCCAGATGGCCGTTGACCGGATGCGCGGCGATCCTGACCTGGCCCGGGGCCTCGGTCGCCTCGACGGCGTTGTCCAGCAGGTTGATCAGCGCGCGCCGGATCTGCTCGCCGTCGATCCAGACCGCGGTCAGCCCGGCGTCGACGTCCCCCTCCACCTCCACCCCGGCCTTCAGGTTGCGGTAGAGGTGGACCGTTTCGCCCACCAGCCGCGAGAGGTCCACCGGTGCCGGGTGGGGGCGGGGCATGCGGGCGTAGCGCGAGAACTCGTCCACCATCCCCTGGAGCGTCACCACCTCGCGGACGATGATCTCCACCCCCTCCTCGATCGCGGCCCCGAGGCCGGGGTCCCCCTGCTGGTGCTTCCTGAGCAGCCGCTCGGCCGAGAGGCGGATCGGGGTGAGCGGGTTCTTGATCTCGTGCGCGATCCGCCGCGCCGCCTCGTTCCAGGCCGCGAGCTGCTGCGCCTTGATCAGCTCGGTCAGGTCCTCGATCACCACCACGCCCCCCTGGATCGCCCCCGCCGCGTCGCGCAGGGCCGTCACCTTGAGCTCGAACGTCTTCCATTCGCCGCCCAGCGTCAGGTGGATCTCCTTGCTGCCATGCCCGCCGCGCCCCACCTCGCGCACGGCCGCCGCCAGCCGCTTGCGGTCGGGGTCCCCCCAGGCCTCCTCGAACGGGCGCCCCACCACGTCCTGCTCGCGCTGGCGGAGCATGTTGAGCGCCGCGCCGTTGCAGGTGAAGATCCGCCCCTGGGAGTCGATCGAGACCACCCCCGCGGCCACGTTCTCCAGCACCGCCGCGATCAGCGCCCGCTCGTCCGCCAGCCGCTGATTGCTCGCCGTCAGCTCCAGGTTGTTCCGCTCGAGCTGCTCCTTGTTGCTCTCCAGCTCCTCGGTCATCCGGTTGAAGGAGTCGACCAGCACGCCGAGCTCGTCGTCCGCCACCACGGCCACCCGGTGCGAGAGATCGCCGCCACTGATCCGGCGGGTCCCCTCGGCGAGCGCCTGGATCGGCAGCGTCACCCGCCGGGCGAGATAGAGCCCGGTCCACGACGAGGCGAGCAGGATCACCATCGTCACCATCAGGAAGAGCAGCAGGTGGCTGGCCTGCAGATCGTCCTTCTGCACCACGAGCTGGCGGTACGCCTGATAGTCCTGCACCAGCTTCTCGCGCTGCGCCGTGAGCACGGGATCGAGGAGCGAGCCCACCACCACGACGACCGGCAGGAACGGCTTCCCGGTGGCGCTGCCGCCGGTGCGGTTCGGCCCGGCCGCGCCGGCGAGCAGGAGGCTCCCCCGGGTGCCTGGGGGCGTCTGGACGGCGGTGGCGTGCCCATCCTGCGCGGCGGCGTCCAGGAACGAGCGGTCCGGATCCGGCAGCTTGGGGATCCCCGATTGCGAGTTGAGGATCCCGTTGACGAACTCCCGCCCCTCGTAGACCGCCACCAGGTCGAGGCCCAGCTCGCCGAGCAGGCTCTGCATCCGGCGGGTCAGCGCCGGGCGCTGCTGAGGGTCCTGGAGATCGAGGTCCTGGATCTCGCGCTGCACGCGCGCGGCGTCGCGCAGATTCGTCGTCTCGATCTGGTCGTAGAGCGCCTGGGCGACCGCGTTGCCGCGTTCGAGGACCGGCGCGACCGGGCTGTTGAACCAGCGGTCCATCGACCCCCGGAGGAGCTCGGTCGCGATGGCGAACAGCAGCAGCACGGGGATCAGCGACAGGCCGACGTAGGTCGCGACCAGCTTGAACTTGAACGTCGAGCCGAGCACCCGGTGCCGGCGCTCGACGAGCAGCTTCAGCATGTTGCGCAGCAGGACGAACAGGACGATCAGGATCAGCAGGACGTTGACGTACCAGAGGACGAACAGCAGCACCCGGTTGGTCAGCAGGGCGCTCGGCAGGTCGCGCCCGCGCTGGATGAGGTAGAAGAACCCCGTGAACAGCAGCATCAGGGCGACCAGCCCCGAGCCGATCAGCCGGTGGTTCTTGCGGTTCTGGAGGATTTTCTTGCGCAGGCCCATGGATGAAAACCCCAAGCCTCAGGGGATCCCCGGGGCGCGGAACTTCGGCGAATCCTTCCAGTCCGTGTTGATCGTCACCGGAATCAGGGACAGGATCGTCCGCGAGCCGAGCTCGGCCTCCACCTTGATCAGCAGCCGCCACTCCCGGGGGAGGCCGGCGACGGAGAAGATCGGGAGATGCTCGATGCGGGTCATCGCCTCCTCGAGGTTCTTGCGGTCGCGGATCGTGCGGCTCTCGATCAGCTTGTCGTCCAGCTTGTAGTGGACCGTATAGGCGCGGGCGACCGCGTCATACATCGCCACCACCTCCAGCGTGCCCTCGCGGAGCTGCTGGTCCCACCAGCGCTTGCGGTCGCGGTCGAGCACGAACCGGTAGAGGATCGAGGTCGGCAGGCCGCTGTCCACCCGCTCCGCGAAGCGATGGTTGAAGGCGTTGCGCAGGGTGAACGAGGTGAGCACCCGGCCGCCGTCCAGGGTGATCCTGATCGGGGAGATCCGTGCTTCCGCGACGGCCTGGGAGGCGAACAGAAAGAAGCCAAGGAGCGCGAGTTTCGCTCTCATCAAGGAAAGGAGTCTACCACCTCGGCGTGGTCGGCGCTCTCGTCCGGCCAGGGACGTCAGGGCTCTGGAGTCCTCGACTGGGGTAAGCCCGGGCCAAGTGATGAAAGTCCATGAGATCATCAAGCGGATCGAGGCCGACGGCTGGCGTCTCGTGGTAACCCGAGCGCGGCCCTTCAGGCCGCATCGGGATTGTTCAACGGTCCCAACCCAGGGCGTTGCCCTGGGCTAAAGGAGCCCGGGCCTTCAGCCCGGAGGTCTGCGTGGAACCGTCGGTCGCCTCGTGTTGGAACGCCAACCCCGCGGGATCGATCCTGAGGCCCAACGGGCCGCTCTTCTTTAGCCCAGGGCATCGCCCTGGGTTCGGTCCGTTGGACCACAATCCCCCGCGCCCCAACGGGGTGCGCTAAACATCCCCCCAACGCCACCGAACCCTGCGTAGGACGCACGGATGCCGATCCGCGCACCCGATAGCGCGGCCCTTCAGGCCGCATCGGGATTGTTCAACGGTCCCAACCCAGGGCGTTGCCCTGGGCTAAAGGAGCCCGGGCCTTCAGCCCGGAGGTCTGCGTGGAACCGTCGGTCTCGTCGTGTTGGAAGGCCCCAGGGCAGGTGCCAGGCGCTTCGCCTGCCTGCCCGGCACCTATTGGGCCGGCGCGCGCACCTGATTAGACAGAGCTCGAACCGCAGGCGCGCACTCCGCCGCCTCCCGGCTTCGAGGGAGACCGCCCGCCATGCGCCGCATCGCCCTGCTCCTGGCCCTCCTCTTCGTCCTGCTGCCGCTCGCCCTGGCCGCCGCCCTCAATCGGGGCTACTACTTCCCGGAAGACACCCCGACCTGCACCTGGACCTGCGCCTCCGGCAGCACCGGCTCGACCAACGCCGGCAGCCTCACCATCTGCCGCAACGCCTGCGCCAGCGCCTGTCACGCCACCTGCACGATCCTGTACTGAGGAGTGGGAGGGAAGGCAAAGTGTGCCCCGAAGGCCGGTAGAGATCAGGGGTATCCCCGGAATCGACTACGCGGGACCTTCGGGGCGCTCCACGACGAGGCGGATCGCGCTTCAAGAGCCTCCAATTCAGCTCGGCGACTCCGTGGTGACTCTTCGCTGAGTCGGCTGGCACCTTTTGGGGAAGCCCCAAGCCGCCACCAGCAGGCCCAACCCCCCATAGAGCAGCAGTGGAGCCTCCACCAGAAGCTTACCGGCCAGCAGCGCTCCCGAGCCGAGCAGACCGACCAGCAAAGGGCCCCACTCGTGGCTGCGCCGCGCCCGCAGCACCAGAGCGCTGTCCGTGACAATCAGCAAGCCGAGCGCAAGAGGGGCCCCCCACAGGCCACTCACCCAGGAGATCAACCCCAGAGAGCCGAGCCCCCCGAACCAGGCCATCAGGCACAGAGGGCACTTGGGGAGCAGGACCAGGGCGATGGCCGGGAGCAGCGTCAGGTGCCTGCGGGCACCCGATCGAGGAGGGGATGGGCTGCGACCGCAGGCGCAGCCCGGAGATTCCGAGAGATCGAGGAGAGTCTGTCCCGTGGTTGTCATCGCGTCACCTGCTCTTGTGTAGGGTGAGAGAGCTATCGGACCTCGAGGCGGAAGAGCCGCTTGCCGGAAGGGGCCACGGCAGGCTCTGCCTTCGCCAGCGAAGCAAGAGGCGTGGATTGCGTGAGCACGCCGTCACGGGTGCGGATCTCGACGTCGTAGGAGGTGGAATCGAGCTGTTCCGCCTTGGCGGCGGGCAGGTCCGAGGTGGGCAGGCTGACAAAGGCCTTCACTTCCAGATGGGTCTGACAGTTAGCGCAATATTGCGAGCTCCAGCGGCTGAGGACCGCCTCGGTTCCCAAGAGGACCCTTTCGCCTCCGACGTTGCCAAAGACGGAAACCAGGAAGGAGCCGCGGATCGGCGCCCGGTTGATCCCGGTGACGCCGATCACTCTGGCGTTGTCGACCGGCAGAGCCGCCGCCTTCGACAGGGATTTCTCTTCCAGCGAGCCCTGGCTGTAGGTGAACCCCAACTGCTTCTCGATATTGATGCAATCGAGCGAGGTGTAGGGGCGCTCTTTGCCGTGCTCCACCTTCTTGAACGGGTCGAGCGGCGACTCCAGGGTCAACCACGAATTGGGGACCGTGCCGGGCGTGGGCCCCTGACTGTCCACCGAGTTGGTTCCTGGATATCCCGGGATGACCTCGAGCTCGTCGGTGAACCCGTGCTTCTTCTGCCAGAGCCAGAAGATCCGGTCCACGAAGCAGTGGTGAAAGTAGAAGATCGGATCGAGGCCGGCGGTGTCGTTTTCACCCATGTCGCCATTGGCCCCCTCGATCGGTGAGGCATCGAAGACATTCGGCACGTCGAAGCCCCCCGTGGCCAGGTGAATGCTGTTGTGCGGAGACTCGAGAGGCACGATCGCCGGGACGCCGTTGCCGGCGTGATCGTCGTTCCACTGCCCGGCCGAGGTCGTGTTCGAAAAGACCGTGTAGTTGGGAGCATCCAGGCAGGCCTTGAATTTGTCCGCCACGTGGCCGCCGGAAGTTGGCTTGCCGTTCACGATGACCGTGGAGCTCAGCCAGGTTTTGATGTTTTCGTTGAGGAGTTGCACGTTCTTGTCGTAGTCAGGGTACAAGGCATTGTGGGCTTGGGTGGCGGCTCGATCCGCCGCGGTGCCCACCAGGCCCGACAGTGGATAGCGGACGGTTTCATACCCCTGGGGTTTGCTGTAGTTGGGGTTGTCTCCGTTGATGTTGTCCTTGATGACCTTGGGGAAGACGAACGAGCGCAGCGGATTGGGGATGGTCTTGCCGTCGAGCACGAAGTCCTTCTGGGTCAGTGCCCAGGGAATGCCGCCCTGAAGGGAGTCGGCGCTGGTCTCATCCCAATAAGGCATCATCACCTCCTCACATCCGGCGATGCTCTGCAGGGCCTCTTCCAGCTTGACCAGATACACCCGGTGCCAGGTGGGAAACAGGACGTTGCCGTGGTTGCAATAGCCTCCCCAATAGATGGAGCTTCCCCAGCCCGCGCCCCGGAAAGGCTCGCCGTGATAGCCGCCCAGCATGAAGAACGAGCGGGGATCCTCCGCGGGCAGCTCCTTCACGCCCTTCCAGGCACGCATCAGATCTTCGAGCGGCTTCTTGGTGCCCTTGGTGTAATCGGCCTGCAGTTCCTGAATGGATCGGCGGACTCTCAACGAGTGCTTCCTGAGCATGTCATGGCTCCTTGGCGAAATATTCTGGATGGGGCTACGCGCGAATAGCGATGAACGAGGCCACGACTCCGGCCGGAGCGCCGGCACCGTGGGCTACGGTACGGATGACCGAGCCGACGAACGCCGGCACCTGCCCGACGCCGTCGGGCCAGTCGGGAATGTAATAACCGATGTAGTCGTAGATCCATCCGGCGGTGCCGGTGCCGGCCACCCCGACGCCCTGAAAACGGGCCGCGAACGGAGCTCCGAGTTGGAAATTGCCACGCAGATCGAGCTGCAGCGTGGGCTTGTCGATAGGCATCAGGAGCTTGCCGGACAGGTGACCGAGGGGCGAGTCGTCGAAGGTGAACTTGCCCTCGCCAAAGACCGGCATCGAGGGCTGATTGAGATAGCTGCGATAGATCCAGATTCCTGCGAACGGATTGTTCGGCATGTGGCATTCCTTTTCTGGCGCACCCTGGCCAGGGTAGCGGTTATGATCGCTTGTGGAATATCGATCTGAATGCCTTGAGAGCAAGCCGGATGCCAGGGGCGACCGCCGTTCCCGCCGGACGGTGAAAACCAAGCCCGCATAAGGTTTTGGTTGCTCTCGACAGAGCGGCTCAGGAGCTGGACATCCTCACCGCCGGGGGATCCTGACATGTCACTGACACGTCAGCCCGGCCGGCCGACACGACGGATTGCGCGGAGCCATCGCGTCCAGGGAGCGGCGGCCGGGGCCGCCGCGAGCTCACGGCCTTCACTTCCCCTGGATGAACTCCCCGATGTCTTTCGACAGTTGCTCGAGCGAACCCTGGTTGAGGTACATCATGTGCCCCGCCGGGTAGTTCCGGATCGTCACCCGCGCTGGGTCGACGCCGCTGTGGTGCAGCATGTAGGCGTTGGCGAAGTAGGCCGTCGCCAGGTCGTAGTAGCCGCTGGCGGTGAACACGCGCAGCGCCTCGTTGTCCTTGGTGCCCTGCGCCAGGTCGCCGGTGACGTCGACGAAGCCGGCGAAGGCGCCGGCCGCGTTCTTCCGCCGTTTCCAGCTCTGGTTGGCCTCGCCGTTCTGGGGCAGGTAGGGCTCCTGGATATCGGCGCCAAGCTCATTGCGCAGGTACTGATGAAAAAGCGAGACGTAGATCGGCCCCGTCTTGGCGTCGAACGGGTCGCTGTTGGGGGACTCCGATGCGTTGTCGAGCTCCTTCTGCGCGTAACGACTGTCGAGGAAGCCCGTGGCCATCCCCTCGCCGCGCAGCAGCTCCTTGGCGAAGCGGGGCGCGTAGAGGCGCAGGTTACTGTTGAGGATGTACGGCTTGGATACGCCCGTGTAGCGGTGCAGCTTGTCGGCGATCTGCCCCTTCTCCGCGTCCGAGAGCGAGTCGCCGCGGAAGAGGGCCTGCAGGTACTCGCCGGAGGCGAACTGCTCGGCCTCGGTGAGCAGCGCCTGGAGGCTCGGCCAGGAATCCGGGAGCTTCTTGTGGTACCACGCCGTCGCGGCGAGCGTCGGCAGGTGCGTGGCGTAGGTGAGATCGTTGCCGTTGGTGGCGAAGGGCAGGGCGCCCATGTTGATCGCCGGCGAGATGAGGATCACGCCGTTGAGGCCGATGCCCATCTGCCCCTGGAGCCGCGGTACGAGCATCGAGCCGCGGATGCCGCCGTAGCTCTCGCCGAGGACGTACTTGGGCGAGTTCCAGCGGTCGTGCACGGTGAGGAAGGCGCGGATGAAGTCGGCGACGGAGTCGGCATCCTCGTCGTAGCCCCAGAAGTCGGCGTCCTTCTTGTCGCCGAGCGCGCGGCTGAAGCCGGTGCCGATCGGGTCGACCTCGACGAGGTCGGTGAAGCGCAGCAGGCTCGACGGGTTGTCCTTGAGCCGGTAGGGCGGCGCGCCCGGGTCCTGCGCGTCGCTCGGGATGTCGATGCGCTTGGGGCCGACGAAACCGAGATGCAGCCAGACCGAGGAGGAGCCCGGCCCGCCATTGAAGAAGAACGTGATCGGCCGGTCCTCCTGCCGCTTCACACCCTCCGCTATGTAGGAGATCGTGAAGAAGCGCGCCGTGGGCTTGCCGTCGCGGTCCTTGAGGTCGAGGTCCTCCGCCGTGGCGGTGTAGGGGATGTTCACCCCGCTGAGGGTGAAGCGGTGGTGGGTGACGAACTTGCGGGGTGCGGCTGGCGCCGCCGCGGCCTTCTCCCCGCCTCCCGGTTTGTCGTCCATGGGGGCGTCGTCAGCGCGGACGGCGACGGTGGTCGAGACGAACAGGGTCAAAAGAATGGCGAGTGTCGTATTGCGCATGCGCGGGATCTCCCTCTTGGTGAGCCGGATACGCGTGGAACGGGCGGAAGTTTCAGGATTCCGCCGGGTGGCGCCCGGAGCGCCGGCGGGAGCGACGCCTTGCGGGTCGAGTCTTGGCCGCCCTTCCTTCAGGCATCGAGGAAGTCTATGACCCCCCTGGAGCTCCCTGGCATTCCCGCGGCAATCCGGCAATCTGACAAAGTAGAATCAGGCAACCTTGAGCGGCTTGATCTGCTCAACCTGTGTTTTGAGGGTCTTGGCTGCGTCCCAGAGATCCACTGCGCGTTGCGCGTTGAGCCAAAACTCCGGCGAATTGCTGAACAGGCGCGAGAGCCGAAGCGCCATTTCCGGGCTCACAGCGCGCCGCTCCCGCAGTAGTTCGTTCATGCTCTGGCGAGAGACGCCTAGTGCCTCGGCGAGGCTGGCGACGGTGAGCCCATAATCCGGGAGGAAGTCCTCGCGGAGCATCTCGCCCGGGTGGGTGGGCCGAAGCTTCCGCTCGCTGGTGTTTGGAACACTCATCTTATCCCTCGTTCCTTAGTCGGTGATCTCGACATCGCAGGCGTCGCCGTCGGCGAAACGAAAGCAGATTCGCCACTGGTCGTTGACGGAAATCGCATGCTGCCCTGCCAGCTCTCCCTCGAGCGCGTGAAGCCGGTTGCCTGGCGGGACCTTGAGATCATCAAGCCGAGCCGCCAAGTCGATGTACTCCAGCTTCCGTCTTGCTCGCCTGACCACATCCGCCGGAAGCCGTCGCGACTTGCCAGTCGTATACAGCCCTTGCGTGTGCCGATCCGCGGACGTCTTGATCATGCCGCAAGTGTAATCTGTCACGTGACGCGCGTCAAGGTACGCGATCTGCCGCGTCCTCCTGTCATTCAACTGTATTTTGGGAACCGCGAAACAAGCCCAAAACCCCCCTCGCAAACGCAAGCCGTTCTAGGGCGAAGAAGATTGGGGACCGATTTTACGTCTTATTCCCTTATGGGACAGAGTTGGCTGGCACCTATTTGGGGAGCACCGTACGCTCGACCGCTTGTGTTAGGTGGTCTTGCATACAATATGGCCTTACAACTGCAACCGGGATACTATTTGCGATCTCCCTTGCTTAGCCAGAAAAAAACTATAGCTGTTAGAAGTGCCGCCACCGCGGAAAGCGTTGACGCAATGTTCCATCTAGGTCGATCTCTCGCGGTGGTGATGCCTACAGAGTGCTTGATCGATATGGGAAGAATAGAACGGTCATTAGAGAACTTGACTTTAATAGTGTAGGGCCCATTGAAGGCGTAAGTATGACGAGCAGGGAGGTAAACATCGGCGTCGGAATTTCCATCACCCCAGGAAATGCTGATCTGGTCATCAGGAACCCACAGCGACCACAGATAAATAGGTCAGCGGTTTTCTCAAGCCATTCTAGATTGAGGAACGTGAGAGTCACGCTGTGGAGTTGTGCCTCACTCTGTGCAAACTGCTCATACCCGCAGTGTTGGCACAGCAGCGGTTTTCCTGCGATATCGATTGCTGCAAGATCTCTGGACAGAAAAGATCGCCGCTTGGGTCTGAAGCCCTCTGGCAGTTGCTCGACAAGTGCCACCTCGCAGTCGGCACACTTAAAGAAGCCCTCTCGGAACTCACTTCCACATTCGGGGCAGAACATGTTCTTCTATCTCGTTCCTAATGACGGCAGCAACGCGTTGCGCTTGAGCGGCCGGCGGCCTCAGACGATGCGGGAATGGCGAAACGGTCATCCGCCGGTCCGCTCCAAGCGTCGGTTAGCCCACCCATACCGCGCTGCGGCCGCATGGCCTTGGTGCGCGGCTTAAGGCGCTGACTCACTTGGTTTGAGTGCGGCACATTGGCCATCAGATCACTTCAAGAAGAATTCCAGCAATGCAGTCATGAGGACGCCCGTAACAATAAATAACAATAAAAATCCTAGCGATGCCGCGATATTGGTACCTCCGCGCTTGGCTAGCGCCTCGAAGTATGCATCTTCCGCCAATCCACGGCTTCGTATCTCGGTTATGACCTTCTGAGCGTGCAAGAGATACCACTCATTGCCGAATCCACCACAAACGATCCCGGCAACAAGTCCAACGAAACGACCTAAGTACCCAGGCGCTTCGGGTCGGCTCAAGAATCCGACGTAAACGATCTCTTCAAAGAAACCCTCTAAAAGGAGCACCCCGAAGAAGATCAAGGCAGGCTTGTACATTTTCCGATAGGGCAGCCACAGGCCAGAGAGGAGCAGAGCTGCCAAGTTGAAGCCTGTGGCATTCCCTGGGTTTCCCATGTCCTCTAGAGCGGGAAGCCATCTCCTCAGGTAATAGTCCGCCTTGCTTCCAACGAAGGCTTTC
>JBDSHF010000193.1:0-3074 GCA_039918595.1 Thermoanaerobaculia bacterium | reverse complement strand
TCCTACCGCCGCCGGATTTCCTGCACCTCGAGGGCCGTGCCGCCGCAGGAGGAGCGCCCGGCGAGGAAGCCGCGCACCTGCACCCGGTCGCCGTCGTGGGAGTTCCCCAATTGACCGGCCAGATCGTAGGATTTCCCGTCCGTGCCGCGGAGCGACGGGCAGGTGCTGTCGAACTCGAACGTGCCGTCGACGGTGATCAACTGGCGGTTGCCGCTGCTCCGGTCCGCGCGATCGTCTTGGCGGTCCGTATCCGGGCGATCAGTACCCTGGCGGTCGTCCCGGTCATTGATGTCGTTCGGGGCGACGTAATCGTCGTCGTTGGGCTCGACCATCTGCTCATCGTCATAGGAATCGTCGGGCTGGGGGCGCTGGTCGTACTGGCCCTGGCCCTGCGGTTGACCCTGGGGTTGACCCTGGGGTTGACCCTGCGGTTGACCCTGCGGTTGACCCTGATACCGGCCCCGTTCGTCGTCGTACGGAACATCGTTTGGAAGGGCGCGGCCATCCGGTGCGCCATACCGGTCGCCGCCCCGCGGCGCTCTGCCCTGACGCAGGTACGTGTAGCGATCGGAGTACCAGCCTCCACGGTCGCGGCTGCGGAGGATGAAGCGCTCGAAGCTGCCGTCGCGGCGGGCGTCGAAGTAGGCCGCGCGGTGGTCGCCGCCCGTCCAGATGGTCCTGATCTCCAGCACCTGCAGCGCCGGCCCCCGAGTGCCGCAGGCGCCGCCGCTCGCCAGCCGTCCGCCGAGGACGACGTGGTCGCCCGGCCGCAGCTCGCGCGTGCTGCCGGACAGGAAGTAGCTCTGGCCCGAGCGGTGGTCGCGGATCGACGGGCAGCTCCCGCCCCTGAAAGTGACGATGCCGTCGATGCTCCGGATGCTATTGCGGCCCGAATACGGATTGCCGTAGCCATAGCGGGACGACTGGGCGGTGGCGGCCGCGGGCAGGGCCAGCGCCGCGGAAAGGAGCAGCACGGGCCCGAGGCCCTTCGCGGTATTTCGCATAGTAATTCGCTTGTTCAAAGTGTTCATGGCTGGTTCTCCTGGTTGAAGGAGCGGGGGCCCATCGGCTCTGCCCTCCCCGGCTTCTTCTAATACAAGGGCCATGCCATCAAAACAAACCACTGAAGAATAAAGACTTGCTGTTTTGCGCCCGCGGGATCTCTCGCGAATCGTCCTCCCGACGGGACGAGCTCCGGCGTCCTTGATTCTGATAGCCTCCCGGGTCATGAGCACGCAGACCACCACGACCACCGTCCGCATCGCCCACAGCCCCGACTCGGACGATGCCTTCATGTTCTATGCCCTGACGCAGGGGGTCCTCGACATCGAGGGGCTCGAGATCTCCCACGTCCTGCGGGATATCGAGAGCCTGAACCAGGCGGCGTTCCAGGGCACGTACGAGATCACGGCCCTCTCCTTCCACGCCTACGCCCATCTCGCCGACCGCTACCAGATCATGCCCTCGGGGGCGAGCTTCGGCGACGGCTACGGGCCGGTCGTCGTCGCCCGGGAGCCTTACCGCCGGGCCGACCTGCCCGGGCTCAAGGTGGTGATCCCCGGCGAGCTGACCACCGCTCACCTCGCCCTGCGGCTCTGGCAGCCGCAGGTGACCGTCGAGATCGTCCCCTTCGACCGCATCCTCGACGTCGTGCTCGCCGGCGAGGCGGATGCCGGCGTCGTGATCCACGAGGGGCAGCTCACCTACGGCGACCTGGGGCTGCGCAAGGTGGTGGACCTGGGGGAGTGGTGGAAAGGGGAGACCGGGCTCCCGCTGCCGCTCGGCGGCAACGGCATCCGGCGGGACATCGAGCCGGATCTCAAGCGCCGCCTCTGCCGGCTGCTCACCGAGAGCATCAACTACGGGCTCGACAACCGGCAGGAGGCGCTGGGCTACGCCACGCGCTACGCCCGCGGCCTCGAGGACGACCCCGAGCGCTCGGACCGTTTCGTCGGCATGTACGTCAACGACTGGACCCGCGATTACGGCGAGGCCGGCCGCCGCGCCGTGCAGCTCCTGCTCGACCGCGGGCACGAGGCGGGCATCCTGCCGCGCCGCATTGAGGCCGAGTTCGTAGAGATCTGAGTTTGAGCCGGATGGACCGTCCCGCCGCCCTCGTCTTCGATCTCGACGGTACGCTGATCGACTCCCGCCGCGACATCACCACCGCCATCAACCGGATGCGGGAGGAGCTCGGGCTGCCTCCCATTCCGTTGGAGGCGGTGGTGACGATGGTGGGGGAGGGCGCGCGACTGCTGGTCGAGCGGGCGCTCAGACCGGCTGTCCTGCCGGATCACTCGCCGGATCAGGTCGATCGAGCCCTCGCCCGCTACCTCGAGCACTACGCGGACGTCTGTCTGGACGAGACGCGGGCCTATCCGGGCATCGAGGAGATGCTCGAAGAGTTGGCGGGGCGCTATCCGCTGGCGTTGCTGAGCAACAAGGGAGAAGCGCTCTCCCGCAAGATCCTCGCCGGCCTCGGCCTTTCCCGCTTCTTCGGCGAGATCCTGGGCGGCGACAGCCTGCCGACCCGCAAGCCCGATCCCGCGGGTCTCCGCGTCCTCGCCGAGCGCCTCGGCGTCCCCCTCGAGCGCCTGCTCCTGGTGGGGGACACCTGGATCGACGCCGAGGCCGCCCACAACGCCGGCTGCTCCTTCATCCTCGTCGAATGGGGCTTCCCCCGCCCCCCGAAGCTCGATGAGGTGAAGGCGGACCTCAGGGTGGCGCGGGCGGGGGAGCTGGCGGCGGCGCTGGCGTAGGATTCAGGGGGATTTTCCAACTGGGGCGCCCTGCCCTCCGAATCCTCACCCTCGGTCCCTCTCCCGGGGGGAGAGGGAGGGCCCGCTGATGAGACGACGACCTTGAGCGAAGGGCCCTCCCTCTCCACGGAGTGGAGAGGGACCGAGGGTGAGGATTCGAAGGGCAGGACGCCCCAGCCCGCAAGACTCCGGCCTGCGGTAAACTCGATCCCGCATGACGCACCCTGACTACGAGGCGGTGATCGGGCTGGAGGTCCATGTCCAGCTCCTGACCGAGACGAAGATGTTCTGCCGCTGCCCCAACCGGTTCGGGGC
>JBDSHF010000192.1:0-6252 GCA_039918595.1 Thermoanaerobaculia bacterium | reverse complement strand
GAGCCGGATTCAATGACGACCATCGCGTGTGAGAGCCCACAAATTGTACGATTCCTTACCATCGCATTATGGGCCCGCCATGACAACCCAGGAGGGAACTCCGAGACGACCGATAGTCGGGAGAAGTCGCCTTTGCTCACCAAGCCGCGAAGCTCACCCTTAACCTTGAAGTGGAGTATACCTTCCGCCAGGACTACGGTTGTAGTGCCTCCTGCTTCCAATGCTGCGCGATGCGCTGCGAGGTCAACGCCGTGAGCGTAGCCGCTGATGACATTGATCTGCTGCTGCGCTAATAAGCTTGCACAGGCATTCGCGACACCCAGGCCTTTGGTTGACGCTCTGCGTGATCCGCAGAAGCCTACCGCTCGACGTCGAAATAGATCAAGCTCACCGAGGAGAAAGAGTATTGGCGGTGACGTATCTCCGAGAAGGCTAAGGAGTCGCTCCGGGTAGCCGGGCTGACCAAGAACCAGGATCTTTATAGATTGTTCTTCGAGTTTTTGCCAGATCGCCAACGTTTCGGAGCGAGGGTTTCGAAGCGCATCGATGGCTGAAGGCTTAAGCCCAAATCGTGACAGCAATTCGTGATCATCGAGTCGCAGGAGGGCGTCTGGCTCAAGACCTTCTCGCGTAATGCGAGCCAAGATGGTGCGAAGGGTGGAGATGCCTACCCCGGGAGCTGCCTGAAGGCAGAATGCAATGAATTCTATCGTCAGTGGCTGCGTGGTCATTGATTATCCGTATCACGCCACGATTTGACGCATGCAATTGCATAGACCTGCTTGGCGCCCTGAGACTTGAGAAACTTCGCCAGCGACCATGCGCTGGCGCCAGACTGGTAAAGATCGTCGACGATCAGGATAGATTTCCCTTTAACCGACCCCTCCAGAGAGAAGGCTCCTTCAAGCACATGGAGCTTCTGACTCAAAGGCAATGACCGGAGCTTTGGATGTTCAGATTTGGTGAGCTTCGGGCCCATGGGAAGCCCTAATTCTGCGCTGATGCCCTCGGCCAATCTAACCGGGAGGTGAAAATTGTTTGAGGGGCGAGGCGGCATCGGCAGGACCATCTCGGCACGTGAAAAAGTGGGATGGAGCCTGATCACCTCAATAAGGCGAGCGATCAGCGTGTCAAGAGCCGCAAGATTTTGTTGTTCTTTCGCCAAGTGTTCGAGGCTTCCGATTTCGGTGTATGTAAAAGGAAAGATATCGGCCTGGAAGTTGAAGTCAAGCGCGTAGGCTTCGTCCAAGTCTCCCTGGAAATGAGGAGCGAGATGATTGGTCAAAGTGAGGCAGCGAATCTCCCCAAGAAACTGGAGGAAGTCGCCAAGCAAGTCAAAGTCGCCGGGGGTTATGTTCTTGATGTAGGTGAAGTAGGTGCCCTGCGTGCCTTCTCTCCAGCCGATATGACCAATGTCAGGGAAAGCACGATCAATAATCGGGGCGTAGATCTCACCGATTGGGATCTTCAGGCATAGGTCCTGGCCTTCCCTCTGAGTAAGATTAAACCACCGCAGAGTCAATCGGCTCACTTATCCCCCGAGAACATATCTACGCGGAATTAGCACCGCGCCTTGGTTTGATGATCCTGCAAGAGTGTCCTGTTTTTGTTGTTCGCATAAGACCGATTTGCTGCCAATCTGGCAGAGACAGTATACACCCGGCCCTGCTTCAGTTGCCGCCTCCTCCGCGCCGTGGCTGACGGAGATTGAGGGACTAACGCGAGGGGACGCGCCTGCCGCCAGGTGCGGAGTGGCCGGACCTTCTGCTCGGCAGATCCTTAGTCCTCCAGCGTCCGCCCTTTGGTTTCGATCGCCCAGGGGAGGAGGAAGAGGCCAGCGAGCGGCACGAAGCCGACGTAGAAGAGGGCCTTGAGGGCGCTGGTGAGCGAGTTCGCCCCCTGGGCCGCGATGCTCCCCACCAGGATCGGGCCGGCCGCCGCGATCACCCGGCCGATGTTGTAGCAGAAGCCGGCGCCGGTGGCCCGCAGGCGGGTGGGGAAGAGCTCCGGCAGGTAGTAGGTGAAGCTGCCGAACACCCCGAAGACGGTCAGGCCGATCAGGAAGTACATCGCCAGCCGCGTCTCCGGCGGCAGGTCGAGGCCGAACGTGCAGAGGATCGCCGCGGCCGAGCCGGCGAAGTAGAGGAAGAACATCGTCTTCCGGCCCAGGTACTTGGCGGCGGGGATAGTGAGCAGCGTGCCGATCAGCCCGCCCAGGTTGAAGTAGTTGGTGGCGATCCGCTTCCACCCCTCGACGAGGGCGAGGGTGGCGGCGCGGTCCAGGCTCCGCAGCTTGGCGGTGGCCTGGGCCAGGCCGGTCGAGACCACGGGGATGAAGGCGTTGCAGCTCCACCACATGATCAGGGCGACCACCGCCATGCAGAACCCGGAGAGGGTGATGGCTCGGTAGCGCGGAGTGAAAAGCTCGGCCAGACGCGGCGGCGGCGCGGAGGAGGCGGCCGACTTCCAGCGCTCGGGCTCGCGCACGAAGAGGCGCACCAGGAAAGCCGCCGCCGCCGGGATCAGCCCGGCGAGGAAGACGTAGCGCCAGGAGGTCTCGGGGGAGCCCTTCCAATAATTGCCGGCGATCTGGAAATTGACGAAGGTGGCGAGGAACAGGCCCACCGGCGCCGAGGTGTAGAGCAGGGCTCCCGCCTCTACCCGCCGGTGCTCCGGCACCACCTCGGCCACCATCGAGGCTCCGGCCGCCCACTCGCCGCCGATCCCCAGGCTGGCGACGATGCGGAAGAGCCCCAGCACCCAGAGATTGGGGGCGAAGGCGCAGGCGGCGGTGCCCAGCGCGTAGAGCAGCATGGTGAGCATCAGGGTGCGGGTGCGACCGATGCGGTCCGCCACCTGCCCGAAGAGGATGCCGCCGACCGCCCAACCCACCAGCAGGACCGAGGTGAGGATGCCCGTCCACTGCAGCGTCGCCGCCTTGGCCTCCGGCGAGCCGATGGTGAGGCCGAGCAGCGTCGGCACGCAGTTGGGGGCGACGAAGTTGAACAGCAGGCCGTCGAAGACGTCGAACCCCCACCCCAGCCAGGCGGCGAACAGCACCGTCCACTGGTAGCCGTTCATGTCGAGCAACCGGAAGCCGCCCGCCGTTGGCGCCGCTTGAGGGTTCATCGGTTCGCGATGATAGCAGGACACCCCGCAACCCGTGCCACAATCCCCTGCCATGGTCGAACCCGCCCTTCCGCTCCCCGAGCCTCCCCGCGCCCGCCCCTCCCTGATCTCCCGCGTCCCGCCAGGGGGCGCCGCCGATCCGGACGAGATCCTCGACCGCTTCGTCGACTGGGCGGCCGAGGCCGGGTTCGAGCTCTATCCGGCCCAGGAGGAGGCGCTGCTGGAGATCATGGCCGGCAAGCACGTTATCCTCAACACGCCGACCGGCTCGGGCAAGTCGCTGGTCGCCCTCGGACTTCACTTCAAGGCGCTCTGCGAGGGGAAGACCTCGTTCTACACCAGCCCGATCAAGGCGCTCGCCTCGGAGAAGTTCTTCGCGCTCTGCGACGACCTCGGCCCCGAGAACGTCGGCATGCTGACCGGCGACGCCTCGATCAACCCGGACGCGCCGGTGATCTGCTGCACCGCCGAGGTGCTCTCCAACCGCGCCCTGCGCGAGGGGGACCGGCTCAACGCCCCGTACGTGGTGATGGACGAGTTCCACTACTACTCGGACCCCGAGCGCGGCGTCGCCTGGCAGATCCCTCTGATCACGCTGCCGCACACGCGGTTCCTCCTGATGTCCGCCACGCTGGGGGATGTCTCCTCGATCGGGGAGCACATCCAGGATCGCACCGGGATCGAGGTAGCGCTGGTCAGCTCCGAGCAGCGCCCCGTCCCGCTCGACTTCGAATATCGCGAGACCCCGCTCCACGAGACCATCGAAGAGCTCATCACCGCCGGCAAGGCGCCGATCTACATCGTCAACTTCACCCAGCGCGAGTGCGCCGAGCTCGCCCAGGCGCTCACCAGCGCGCAGGTCTCCAACCGCCAGGAGCGGGAGAAGATCCGCGAGGCGGTGGGGGACTTCCGCTTCGACACCCCCTACGGCAAGGAGTGCAAACGCTTCATCTCCTTCGGCATCGGCGTCCACCACGCCGGGCTGCTGCCAAAGTACCGGCTGCTGGTCGAGCAGCTCTCGCAACAGGCGCTGCTGCGCGTCATCACCGGCACGGACACCCTGGGCGTCGGGGTCAACATCCCGATCCGCACCGTGCTCTTCACCAAGCTCGCGAAGTTCGGCGGCGTGAAGACCTCGATTCTCTCGGTGCGCGACTTCAAGCAGATCGCCGGCCGCGCCGGCCGCAAGGGATTCGACATCCAGGGGAGCGTGGTCGCCCAGGCGCCCGAGCACATCATCGAGAAGCGCAAGAACGAGCGCAGCGGCAACAAGAAGGTGGTCAAGGGGCCTGCCAAGGGGGAGGTCTCCTGGAACAAGGAGACCTTCGAGAAGCTGATCGAGCGCCCTCCGGAGACGCTCAAGTCGCGCTTCCGCATCACCCACGGCATGGTGCTCAACCTCCTCCAGCGCGACGCGGAGCTGGACGATCCCAACCTCCGCAACTTCGACTCACTGCGCGACCTCATCCGCCGCAGCCACGAGGAGGAGGGGTCCAAGGCCCGCCTGCTCGCCCAGGCGGCGGTGCTCGTGCGCTCGCTCTACCGCTCGGGGATCATCCGGATGAGGCGCGACGCCTCCACGAACTATCTTTGGGCGGTGGTGGCCGAGGATCTCCAGTGGGACTTTTCCCTCCACCAGGCGCTCTCGCTTTATCTGGTGGAGACGCTGACCGAGCTCGAGCCGGAGTCGGAGACCTACGTGCCCGACCTCATCACCCTGGTCGAGTCGATCCTGGAGAATCCGGAGATCGTGCTCCGCAAGCAGGTCGACAAGCTCAAGGGGGAGCTGGTGGCGCAGCTCAAGGCGGAGGGGGTGGAGTACGAGGCGCGGATGGAGAAGCTGGAGGAGGTCACCCATCCGAAGCCGCTCTCGGACTTCATCTACGGCACCTTCAACCGCTTCCGTGGCAAGCATCCGTGGGTGGGAGGGGAGGACATCAAGCCGAAGTCGATCGGCCGCGAGATGTTCGAGGGGTACATGAGCTTCGCGGACTACGTGAAGCGCTACGGCTTGCAGCGCAGCGAGGGGGTGCTCCTGCGCTACCTCTCGCAGCTCTACAAGACGCTCGACCAGAGCGTCCCCGAGTTTTCAAAAACCGAGGGAGTGTGGGATGCCCTCGGCTTCTTCCGCGCGCTGGTCGAGCAGACCGACTCCAGCCTGCTCGAGGAGTGGCAAGGGCTGCTCCACCCCGAGGTCCTGGTCGGGGCGAAGGAGCGCAAGACCGCCCGCGAGATCCTCTGGCTCGAGGAGCTGCTCGCCGATCCCAAGACCTTCATGTCCCGCGTGCGCGCCGAGCTGCACCTGCTGGTGCGCGCCCTCTCGCTCAAGGAGTGGGAGGAGGCGCCCAATCTGGTCAAGCAGGACCCGGACGATCCCCAGACGGTCTGGGACCCCGAGCGCTTCGAAGCCGCCATGGCCCCCTTCTTCGCGGAGTACGGCGAGCTCCCCTTCTCCCCCGAAGCCCGCCGCCACCAGTGGACGCAGATCAAAAAGACCGGCGAGCGCGAGTGGGAGGTCACCCACACCCTCCTCGACCCTCAGGGGGACAACCTCTGGGCCATCCAGGGCACAATCGACCTCCGCAATCCCGACGAGGCGGACGGGCCGATGGTGCGGGTGGGGCGGATTGGGGCCTAGCTGTTAAGATGGCTACCTAGATGGCCATGAGGAGATCCAGGTGGTCAAGAAATACTCGATCGCGGAAGCCAGGGACAACTTCACCAGTGTGGTCCACGAAGCGGAGGAGGGAACCCGGGTCGAACTGACCCGGCGGGGCAAGCCAGTGGCTGTGCTGGTCGGGACCGAGGAATTTGAGCAGATGACGAAGGGGGCTCCCAGTTTCCGGGAGGCTTACGAGAACTTTCGCCGTGAGCATGATCTCGTGGAGCTCGACATGGATCCTGACGAGATCTTCGCCGATGTTCGGGACCCATCTCCCGGGCGAGATTTTAATTGGTGAGCCTTCGATTTCTGCTGGACACCAACATAGCCTCTGAGAGGGTGTTTGGGAAGTCATTTCGGAGCCAACCGTCCGAGCATCAGCCGTATCATGGCTAATCTGATCATTGCCTCGCTGGTCTCGGTAAAGGCTTCATAGTCCTTGCTCAGCCTGCGATAGCGCC
>JBDSHF010000191.1:0-7277 GCA_039918595.1 Thermoanaerobaculia bacterium | reverse complement strand
CCGGATTGAACCCTCCCTGCCCCTTTGGGAACATACTCCTCGCATGTCGTCCACCGACGAGCTCACGCTGCTCCACAAGGTGGCCGCGAAGGACCGCAAGGCCTTCGAGGCGCTCTACCATCTCTATTACCGGCGCCTGTTCGGCTATCTGCTGAAGATGACCCGCCGGGCGGAGCTGGTGGAAGAGGTGCTCAACGACGTCATGCTCGCCATCTGGAAGGGGGCCGCGAGCTTCGACGGCCGCTCGCGCCCCTCGACCTGGATCTTCGGCATCGCCTACCACAAGGCGCTCAAGGCGCTCTCCCGGCGGACCGAGGAGCAGGACGGCGACCCGGACCGCCCCGATCCCGTGGACCGCGACGAGCCCGAGAGCCTGGCGTCGCGGCGCGAGCTCGCGGGCGTGCTGAGCCGGGCGCTCGGCGCGCTCTCGGCCGAGCAGCGGGCGGTCGTCGAGCTGACGTATTACTACGGGCTGGCCTACTCCGAGATCGCGGAGATCGTGGGCTGCCCGGTGAACACGGTGAAAACGCGGATGTTCCACGCCCGCCGGCGCCTGAAGGAGCTGCTGCCGGGGCTGGGCATCTCGGGAACCGCGGGCTAGAAGGAGACCCGAAGACCATGCGAGAACGGGAAGATCAAGGGGAGCGGAGCCACCAGCGGGTCTGGGAGCTGCTCCCCTGGTACGTCAACGGCAGCCTGGCCCAGCCGGAACGGGAGCGGGTCGAAGCCCATCTCACGGCCTGCCGCCGCTGCGAGGAGGAGGCGCGGGCCTGCCGGCGGACGGCGGCGGAGATCGCGGGCGCCGGCGAGGTGGCCCCCTCCCCCCACCCCATCCAGTTCCAGCGCGTGCTCGCCCGCATCGAGGAGAGCGAGCGCGAGGAGCGGCGGTACGACGGCGGCTGGCGGCTCCTCGCCCCCTTCCGCTCGCTGGTGCGGGCGACCCCGCGCCCGCTGCGCGGAGCCCTGGTGGCGCAGGCGGCCGTGATCTTCCTGCTGGTGGGGTTCCTGGCCTGGGGCTCGCTGCGCCCGGGCTCTCCGGCTGCCGGAACCTCTCCAGCCGTCTACCGCACCCTCTCCGCTCCGGCCCCGGCGCCCGTCCCGACCGTCCGGCTGCGGGTGATGTTCTCGCCCCGGGCGACGGAGCGGGAGATCCGCGGGCTCCTGCTCGGCATCCGGGGGGAGATCACCGCCGGACCCTCGCCGCTCGGCCTCTACACCGTCGAGGTCCCGGCCGCCGGCGATCCGGCCGCCGGTGTGCTGGCGCGCCTGCGCTCGGAGTCCCAGGTGACCTTCGCCGAGCCCGTCGCGGGAGCGCCGGGGAAAGCCGGACGATGACCCGACGACCCGGCCGGGCCTCGCTGGCCGGCGCGCTGATCCTCGCCCTCGGCTGCGCGGGAGCCCCCGCCGGCGCTCCCGCGGACGCCGAGCGCGCCACCCGGACCGCAAAGGCGACCGATCAGCAGGTGATGGTCACCTACGCGGCGGCTCCCCCGGCGATCTGGGCGCAGAACACCGCCGAGATCGCCCGGCAGTACCGGCTCGGCTTCGTCCTCGCCTGGACCCTCGCCTCCCTCGGCGAGCAGTGCGTCGTCTTCGAGGTGCCCAGGGGGCGGTCGGCGCGCGAAGTCATCCGCCGCCTCTCCTCCGACCCCCGGGTGAGCCTCGCGCAGGCGATCGAGACCTTCACGGCGCAGGGCACCGGCGGCGACCCCTACGCCCATTTCCAGCACAGCTCGCAGACCCTCCGTCTCGACCTGGCGCACCGCTGGGCGACGGGCAAGGGGGTGCGCATCGCCGTGGTGGACACCGGGGTCGACTTCGACCACCCCGACCTGCGCGGCCGGGTGGTCAAGGCGCAGAGCTTCGTCGACCGCGGCGAGAAGAGCTTCACCAGCGACATCCACGGCACCGCCGTCACCGGGCTGATCGCCGCCACGGCCAACAATGACATCGGGATCGTCGGCGTCGCTCCGGGAGCGGAGATCTACGCCCTCAAGGCCTGCTGGCAGCAGCAGCCGGGCGCGCGCGAAGCGGTGTGCAACAGCTACACGCTGGCCAAGGCGGTGGACTTCGCGATCCTCCAGAGGGTGCAGGTGCTCAACTTCAGCCTCGCCGGCCCGGCGGACCCGCTGCTCGGCCGGCTGATCGGCCAGGCCCTCTCGCGCGGCATCGTGGTGGTGGCGGCCGACGGCGGCACCCCCGCGCAGGGCTACCCCGCCAGCTACGAGGGGGTGCTCGGCATCATGGGGAGCGACGACCTCAGCGGCGATCCCACCGTGACGGCCGGCCACGGCTCCCTCGCGACGCTGGCCGCGCCCGGGGTGGAGATCCTGACCACCGTCCCCCACGGCTCCTACGACTTCTTCTCCGGCAGCTCGGTGGCGGCGGCCCAGGTCTCCGGCATCGCCGCCCTGCTGCTCGAAAGAAACCCCAAGCTCACCCCGCCCCAGCTCGCGGCGATCATCCACAAGACCGCCCGCCCCCTCTCGCCGGCCACCATCGGCGAGGTGGACGCCTGCGCCGCGGTGGCGAGCCTGTCCGGCGGCGGTTGCCCGTAAACCCTCACCCCTGCCCCTCTCCCGTCCCCTCCCACCCTCCCTCACCGGGAGAGGGGAAAACGGCGTCCGCGAAAATCTCCTCGAAGGGCCCCCCTCCTCTCCCGTTGCGGGAGGGTGGGAGGGGACGGGAGAGGAGGGTCGGGGAGGTGAGGGCCCGGGCGGCGCCATCTGCGACATAATCCCCTCTTTGCGCCCGCTCTTCAGCGGACGACAAGGAGAAGCTATGGCCATGGCGGGCAGGCGGATGAAGATCAACAAGCGCTACCACCCTCCGGGGACGGCGCCGGGGACGCTGCGCGCGCCCGACTCCTCGGCCACGGGCCCCATCCGCGTCACCGTCATCGATTACGGGCCCGACCACCTCGACGAGAAGGAGATCAAGAATGTCGAAGAGCTGGAGCCCTATCGCGACACGCCGACCGTCACCTGGATCAACGTCGAGGGGTTGAACGACGTCCCGTTCCTGGAGGGGCTCGGGAAGCTGTTCGATTTCCACCCGCTGGCGCTGGAGGACGTCCTCAACTGCGGGCAGCGGCCGAAGATCGAGGACTATGGGAACTATCACTTCCTGGTCATGAAGTCGCTGCTGCTGAAGGAGGACGAGCTCCAGCTCGAGCAGATCAGCTTCTTCCTCTCGGGCAACTACATCATCACCCTCCAGGAGCTGCCGGGGGACTCCTTCGAGAAGGTCCGCGAGCGCATCCGGCAGAACCGGAGCGGAAAGATCCGCAGCCAGGGGCCCGATTACCTGCTCTATGCCCTGACCGACGCCCTGATCGACGAGTTCTTCCCCGTCCTCGAGAGCTTCGGCGAGCGCATCGAAGAGCTGGAGGACGAGGTGGTCCTCGAGCCGGAGCCCGAGACGCTGCAGGAGATCCACCGCATCAAGCGCGACCTCCTCGACCTGCGGCGCACCGCCTGGCCCGAGCGGGAGGTGATCAACAGCCTGCAGCGGGAGGAGGCGCACCTGATCCGCCCCGAGACGCGGGTCTACCTGCGCGACTGCTACGATCACATGGTCCAGGTGATCGACATGATCGAGACCTACCGCGACCTCTCCGGCGGCCTGCTCGAGGTCTATCTCTCCAGCGCCAGCAACCGCCTCAACGAGGTGATGAAGGTGCTGACCATCATCTCCACCATCTTCATCCCCCTGAACTTCATCGCCGGCGTCTACGGCATGAACTTCGACCGCCATGCGAGCCCGCTCAACATGCCCGAGCTCGGCTGGTACTTCGGCTACCCCACCGTGCTGGCGGTGATGGGGGTCACCGGCGTCGGGCTGCTCCTGTATTTCAAGCGGAAGGGCTGGTTCTGAGTTGAAGCTGAAGGCGATCCGGCTCTCGAAGCTCACCTCGCTTCTCAGTCTGCTCTTCTTCGCGCTGGCCCTCTGGCTGCTCCGCCGCGAGCTGGCCGATTTCCGCTACAGAGACATCATCCTCTTCTTCCACAACCTGCCGGCGCACCGGGTGGCCATGGCGCTCGCCTTCACCGCCCTCAGCTACCTCGCCCTCACCGGCTACGACGCGCTCGCCCTGCGCTACATCGGCAAGCGCATCGCCTACTGGAAAGTCGCGCTCGCCTCCTTCACCGGCTACGCCTTCAGCAACACGCTCGGGCTCCCGCTGTTCACCGGCACCCCCCTGCGCGCCCGCCTCTACTCGGGGTGGGGGATGACCGCGATCGACATCACGCGCGTCGTCTTGTTCAGCTACATCACCTTCTGGCTGGGGTTCATCGGGCTCTCCGGCGCCGCCTTCCTGCTCGATCCGATCGCCGTGCCGGCGCTGCTGCACCTGCCGGTGGCGACCGCGCGGCCGGTCGGCGTGCTGTTCCTCGGGCTGATCGCCGCCTTCCTTGCCGCCTCGTTCGTGCGCCAGCGGCCGTTCACCTTCAAGGGGCTGGAATTCGCCGTCCCCCGGCCACCGATGGCGGCGGCGCAGATCGCCATCGCCGCGCTCGACTGGATGTTCGCCGGCACGGTGCTCTACGCCCTCCTCCCCTCCGAATGGAACATCACCTTCCTCCACTTCCTCGGCATCTTCCTGTTCGCCCAGGTGGCGGGGCTGCTCAGTCACGTCCCCGGCGGGCTCGGGGTGTTCGAGACGATGATGGTGCTGCTCTCCCCTCCCGAGCTGCCGCACGCCGACCTGCTGGCGGCGATGGTCGCCTTCCGCGGCGTCTACTACTTCCTGCCGCTGCTGATCGCCGCCGTCTCGCTCGGCGCGCACGAGGTGGTGCGCCGCCGCGAGCAGGTGGGCAAGATCGCCCGCGCCTTCGGCGGCCGCGCGCCGGACGTGGTGCCGCACATCCTCGCCGTCACCACCTTCCTCGGCGGCGCCATCCTGCTGATCTCGGGGGCGACGCCGGAAGTGCATTCGCGCCTCTCCTGGCTCGACGACATCCTGCCGCTGCCGGTGATCGAGTTCTCCCACTTCCTCGGCAGCCTGGCGGGAGTCGCGCTCCTCTTCCTCGCCATCGGCCTGCAGCGGCGGCTCGACGCGGCCTATCAGCTCACCCTGCTGATGCTCGGCGGCGGCATCGTCTTCTCCCTCGCCAAGGGGCTCGACTGGGAAGAGGCGCTGATCCTGGCGCTGATGCTCGCCGCGCTCGCCCCCTGCCACCGCCACTTCTACCGCAAGACCTCGCTCACCGCCGAGCCGTTCACGCCCGGCTGGAGCGTCGCCATCGCGATCGTCCTCCTGGGCTCGCTCTGGCTGGGGTTCTTCGCCTACAAGCACGTCGACTACTCGCGCGACCTCTGGTGGCACTTCACCCTGTTCGGTAACGCGCCGCGCTTCCTGCGCGCCTCGATCGCGGTGACGGCGGTGGCGCTCGGCATCGCCGTCCGGCACCTGATGCGGCCGGCGGGACCCGAGCCGTCGCCGCCCACCGAAGAGCAGCTCGACCACGCCGCCACGATCGCCGCCGCGGCGCCGCGCACCTACTCCTACCTCGCCCTGCTCGGCGACAAGGAGCTATTGTTCAACGACACCGGCAGCGCCTTCGTGATGTTCGGCGTCGAGCGCCGGAGCTGGGTGGCGATGGGCGGGCCGGTGGGGCCCGAGAAGGACCGCGCCGAGCTGGTCTGGAAGTTCCGCGAGATGGTCGACCGGCACGACGGCTGGACCTGCTTCTACCAGGTGAGCGAGCGGATGCTCCACCTCTACGTCGACCTCGGCCTGACGCTGGTCAAGCTGGGCGAAGAGGCGCGCGTGCCGCTCACCGGCTTCACCATCGAGGGGCGCAACCGCAAGAAGCTGCGGCACGCCTGGCGCCGCTGCGCCGAGGAGGGGTGCACCTTCGAGGTGGTCCCGCCGGAGGAGATCCCGGCCCTGATGCCCGACGTCGAGCGGATCTCCCAGGACTGGCTGCGCACCAAGAACACGCGGGAGAAGGGGTTCTCGCTCGGCTTCTTCGACCAGGGCTACCTGCGGCGCCTGCCGCTCGCCCTGGTGCGCAAGGGGGGCGCGATCGTGGCCTTCGCCAATCTCTGGCCGGGTGGTGAGAACGAGGAGATCTCGATCGACCTCATGCGCCACACCGTCGACGCCCCGCTGGGGGTGATGGACTACCTCTTCATCGAGCTGATGCTGCACGGCTCGCAGCAGGGGTACCGCTGGTTCAACCTCGGCATGGCGCCGCTGGCCGGACTGGAGGCGCGATCGATCGCGCCGCTCTGGAGCCGCCTGGGCTCGCTGGTCTACCGCCACGGCGAGCATTTCTACAACTTCCAGGGCTTGCGGGCCTACAAGGACAAATACGATCCCGTCTGGGAGCCCCGCTACCTCGCCTGCCCCGGCGGCCTCGCCTTCCCGCTCGTCCTGGCGGACATCGCGGCGCTGATCGGAAAGGGTTTCCGCGGGGTGGTGGCGAAGTAGCGGGAGCCTCCGCGCCGGCGGTCAATCTTTACTGATCACAGGCCCCCCACGCCGTATCAGGTTGCTCTCCCGGCTGGTGGGTATCGGCGTCAGCGTCACCCGCGCCCGGATCTCGTCTTCCTCGAAGACAGTAATCCCATTGTTATCCTCATCGAGGACACTCGCGGGCAAAAAGAGCTGGATGGCGCGGGTGAAACTCACGGTGTTCCCCGTGAACACCGTGGTCCCCTCGAAAATCTTGCGGAGGATGTCGTCGGTGCCGTCGCCGGGCGTGTCATCGCCGATGAGATGGCAGACCTCCTGATAGTTCTGTTCCGTGGCCAGATCATGGCCGCTTCCGGAGACTACGTAGCCGACGCCGACGCTGACATTGGTGCTGTTGAGTACGGGCGTGATCGTCAGGGTCACAGGTCCGATCGATGCCATTGGATGCTCCTTTGAGTTAGTTTCAATTCAGCGGTTTCACTCTCCGGTAGGCGTCCGGCGGTCTGTTTCGTTACATCCGCCCCCCCACTCGCTGACGAACGCGCTCGAGCGGACCCTCCACCCCGAGGTGGCCGCCCGGCGCTTGATGACCGCCCCCCTGGCTTGAATGGTCAGGGCTCGTCACGGAGTCCATGTACCCTTTCAGCGTCCGGCCCAACGGGTCGGGAGACCCCAGCCCAGGGCTGAGGCCGAAGGCCGATGCCCTGGGAAGAAAACGCGTCCCTAATCGTTGCGGCCTGAAAGCGCGGAACGCGGCGACGCGGTTTTGGCTGACAGTAACAAATCGCTGGGCGACGGTAGAATGGAGCGTAGGCCGGGAAGAGACCGTGTGGCCCTTGGAGCCTGAGAGCCC
>JBDSHF010000190.1:0-3783 GCA_039918595.1 Thermoanaerobaculia bacterium | reverse complement strand
GGAGCTGTGGATCGCCCCCCCGCTTGACATCCCCGCCACTCCGTAGGATATCCTTGAACCTCAACGGGATTTTAGATGATGCGCCAAAACACCAACCGCCGCCCCGAGATCGTCACCGTCTGGGGCTGGCGTGCGCAGAGCCATCATCACTCCGTGAACTGAGCCGGGCACGTCCCGGCGTCACGGACCCGGGACGAGAGACCGCCTGCCGCCACACGTCGCCTCCTTCCGGGTCTGGAAGGAGGTTTTCGTTTTGGAGACATCGCCCGCGCGGGCACGCGCCACACTGGTCGCGACCGTCACGACCCTCCCCGCCGGGAGTGCCGTGCCCATGGTCTCCGACCTGGAGGGGGTCGACTGGCTGGAGATCCGCTCCGATCTCGTCGGCGACCTCGACGCCGCGCGCCTGGCCCGCGTCTTTCCGGGCAAGCTGCTCTACACGCTGCGCAGCCGGGCCGAGGGGGGCGGGTCCGAGGGGACGCCCGAGCGCCGCCGCCAGCGGCTGATCGAGGCTGCCGGCCTCTACGACTACGTGGACCTCGAGGCGGCGCGCGATCTCACCCCCGACATCCTCAAGGGCGTGCCGGCCGAGAAGCGGGTGATCTCCTGGCACGGGCCGGCGCCGGGGCTCGACGCCCTCACCGCCACCTTCGAGCGGATGGCCGCCGTCCCCGCCGCGCTCTACAAGCTGGTGCCCACGGCCGCGCAGGCGGGGGAGGAGGTGCAGGCGCTGCTGCTGCTCGCCTCGCTCGGCCGCCGCGACGTCGCCGCCTTCGCCGCCGGCGCCATCGGCGCCTGGACGCGGCTAGTGGCCCCCCGCCTGGGCGCCCCGGTGGTCTACGGCGCGCTCGGGGAGGTGCCGGGAGCGCCGGGGCAGATCTCGATCGAGCGCCTGCGGCGCGACTACGGCCTGCCGGAGCTGCCGCCGGTCGAGGCGCTGTTCGGCCTGCTCGGCAACCCCGTCACCCACTCGCTCTCCCCGCGCATCCACAACACCGCCTACCGCGCGCTCGGCATCCCGGCGGTCTACCTGCCGTTCCACGCCGACTCCTTCGGCGACTTCTGGCTGGAGGTGATCGAGAACGCGGGGCTGGAGGCGATCGGGCTCTCCATTCGCGGCCTCTCGGTGACCGCGCCGTTCAAGGAGTCGGCGCTGGCGGTCTGCGGCGCCGAGAGCCCGCTGGTCAGCCTGATCGGCGCCGCCAACACGCTGGTCTGCAACCAGGGAGTCTGGGAGGCCGAGGCCACCGATCCGGACGGCGTCGTGCTCCCTCTGCGCGACCGCGGCCTGAGGATCGAGGGGATGGAGGTGGCGGTGGTCGGTGCCGGCGGCGCCGGACGATCCTCGGCGGCGGGGCTCGACCGCGCCGGCGCGCGGGTGACGATGTTCAACCGCGATCCGGAACGCGGCAAGATCTCCGCCGATCATCTGAAAGTCACCTTTCGCCCGCTCGCCGATCTCGACCCCTCCCGGTTCGACCTGCTGATCAACGCCACCTCGCTCGGCCGCGGCGCGGACGACCCGCTGCCGTTCGACGTCTCGCGGCTGCGCGAGGGGGCGGTGGTGATCGACCTCGTCTACCTGCCGGACCGGCCGACCCGCCTGCTGACGGCGGCGGCGGCCCAGGGCGCGGTGGCGATCGACGGCCGGGAGGTGCTGGTGGATCAGGCCCGCGGGCAGTTCCGGCTGATGACCGGGCGCGACCTGCCGCTCGAGCTGGCCCGCCGGGCCGCCGGGTTGGACGCTGATCCAGAGGACGCCTCATGAGAGTCTCCGCCGCCCTCCCCACCGGCGTCGCCGCCCTGCTCTTCGAGAGCGCCCGGCGGCGGCGCGATGCCGAGGAGCGGCTGGTGGCCCGGCTGATCGCGGCCGGCTACTCCGAGGTGATCCTGCCGATCCTCGACTATCTGGAGCCCTACGAGTCGCTGCTGACCCCGGCGACGCGCGGCGAGCTCTACCGCTTCGTCGACCGCGACGGCGAGCTGCTCGCCCTGCGTGCCGACTTCACGCCGATGCTGGCGCGATTGCTGGCGCCCCGGCTGGAGTCGCTGGAGCTGCCACTGCGCCTCTACTACCGGGGGGACGTCATTCGCTATCAGGAGGAGCGGGCGGGGCGGGCGCGGGAGTTCTACCAGATCGGCGCCGAGCTGCTCGGCCTCGCCGGCGAGCGGGCCGAGCGCGAGGTGCTGCGGCTCTTCCTGGAACTGGCTACGGCCGGCGGCGGCAACGGGCTGCAGGTGGTGCTGGGCTTTGCCGGCGCGCTCGACGGCTTGCTGCTCGCGGCGGGCGCGGAGGATCCTCTCCGCCTCGCGGCGGCGGTGGCGCGGCGCGAGCGCGGAGAGGTGCGGCGGGCGGGCTCGACGCTCCTCGAGATCGTGGAGAACGGCGTTCCGGATCGGCCGGAGGAGCTGGGAGGAGCAGCGGCGGACCGGCTGCGGGGCCTTCAAGCCCTGCGCGACGAGCTCGCCGCCGACTTCCCCGGCGTGCTGCTGACGATCGACCTCGCCGAGTTCGCATGCAGCAACCTCGACCCGCTTCTCGCGGGAGGCGAGGGGGACCGCCCCTACTACGACGGCCTCGTCTTCCACGCCTACGCCGGCCCGGCCGCGTTGCCGGTCGGCGGCGGCGGGCGCTACGACCGCCTGTTCCGGGCCCTCGGCGCCGAGGTGCCGGCGGCGGGCTTCTCGCTCAGTCTGGAAAGATTGCTGGAGGCTTCGGCGTGATCCGCTTGGCCCTCCCCAAGGGGCGGAACCTCGATGCCGCGCTGGCCGCCTTCCGGGCGGCGGGGATCGGCCTCGACGGCCTCGACGGCTCCGGCCGGAGCCTGCGCACGCGGCTCCCCGAGGAGGGGATCGAGGTGCTCTCCCTGAAGGATTGGGACCTGCCGCTCTACGTCACGCACGGGATCGCCGACTGCGGCATCGTCGGCAGCGACGTGCTGGGGGAGGTGGACGGCGACCTGCTGGTGCCGGTGCGCCTGCTGCAGGGGCGGTCGCGGCTCTGCTTCATCGGTCGCGAGAACGCGCTCCCGGCGGCGGGCACCCAGGTACGCCTGGCGACCAAGTATCCGAACACGGCGCGGCGGGTGGTGGCCGAGCGCGCCTGGGGGGCGGAGATCGTCAAGCTCTCGGGCTCGATCGAGCTCGCCCCGATCCTGCGCCTGGCCGAGCTGGCGCTCGACATCGTCCAGACCGGGCGCACGCTCGCCGAGAACCACCTGGTGGAGATCGAGACCGTCGCCGAGGTCGCCGCCTGCCTGGTGGTCAACCGCGCGTCCTACCAGCGCCACCGGGCGCTCCTCAACGACTGGATTGGCCGCCTCGAAGCGGCGGGGGTAGTCTCTTGAGCCCGATCGAAGTCCTGAAAGCTGATTCCCGAGCCGGCCGCCGCGCGGTCGAGCGCCTCGTCCGCCGCGGTGAGACCGTGCTGGACGCCAAGACCCTGAGCCGGGCGGAGAAAATCGTCCGCGACGTCCGCAAGAAGGGGGACCGCGCCCTGCTCGACTACGCCCAGAAGCTCGACGGCGCCGCCGCGGAGTCGGTCGCCGGCCTCGCGCTCTCGTCCCCCGCGATCACCGGCGCGGATCTCCCCGCCGGCTTCGTCGAGGCGCTGGAGCGCGCCATCGTCGCCGTCGAGCGCTTCCACGCGCCGCAGGTGCGGACCGGCTACCGCCTGGAGGAGGAGGGGGTGGAGCTGGAGGAGCGGGTCACGCCGCTCCAGCGGGTCGGCCTCTACGTGCCGGGCGGCCGCGCGAGCTACCCCTCGACCGTGGTGATGACCGT
>JBDSHF010000189.1:0-25313 GCA_039918595.1 Thermoanaerobaculia bacterium | reverse complement strand
TTTCGCTCGGTGCGCATAAAGACTTGACAGGCCCGGGTCGGCGGACCTACCATGAGCGCCGTCGTCAAGGTTACCCGGCAATACAAACCGGCCGCGACTCTGGGAGCGCGGCGAAAGGAGGTCTCATGACCTGAGAGAGAAGACGTGTGTCTGTACCGTGACCCTGAACCCATGCTTGACGAGGGCGGGAAACCCTCGAAACCAACAACCAAACAAGGAGAAAGACCATGGCTAATTTTACGCTGGCAAAGTTGATCGCCGACTGGGAGCTGCTCCACACCGCTCTGCAGCCGCACCTCACGGACCTGCCCTACCTCACGGACAAGGCCGCCGAGCTCGAAGCGCTCATCACGGAGGCGAAGGGGATGGACACCCGGCAGCAGGAGCTGCGCGGCATCCTTCAGGAGACCGTCCGGCTGCGGCAGGAGCTGGAGAAGCGGGGGACGAGCCTCCACCTCCGGGTCGCCGCCATGCTCCGGGGTAACTTCGGCTTCGAAAACCAGACGCTCCTCAGCTTCGGCCTCAAGCCGCGCCGGCCGCGCCGGAGGAAGACGGCGGACGCCCCTGCGCCGGTGGAACCGGCCGCGAAGCTGTAGAAGCCCTATCGAAACCTCTTTCGCAGGGGAGGGGCTTGTACCCTCCCCGCCCTGGAAGGGCGTCCGTTGAATCGGCCGGCCCTTCGGGGCTTGAGAAACGATCGGCCTGCCACCCGGGGCTGCAGCCCCGGGCTGTTCAAAGTTCGCCCTTGCAGGGCGAGGGAGGAGACAAGCCCCTCCCCTACATCTACATACGGAACCGAGTTTGGTCAGGTGCTTTTAGCCG
The DNA here is from genome assembly GCA_039918595.1 of Thermoanaerobaculia bacterium. Taxonomy (GTDB): domain Bacteria; phylum Acidobacteriota; class Thermoanaerobaculia; order Multivoradales; family UBA5704; genus DATARR01. Next base: position 24,491 of record JBDSHF010000189.1, on the reverse strand, counting down.
GCCAGCTCAGCGGGGTCTTTGAAAACTGAATCGAATCGAGGCGGGCCTTTGACGGGCTCCCGGTAGCGGTGTGCCGGGAGCCCGTCTTTTTTCCAGTGGGTCGAGATGCGGTTCCCTGGTGGCTGTTGGAGTCACAGACAACGATCCTCATTGTTGTCCTCTCCAACGACGCCCGCGCAACTGCTTGCCGATTTCAGGAATTCCGAAGTCAACCCGCCCGCCAGGGCGGCATTTATCCAGCCTGGGGTGTCAACCCCAGGTACAAGGCCCCACCCATCCCAAGCCCCCGAAGGGGCCGGCAGACCCCTTCGACCCTGGACATCAGCTTGGGCTCTACGGCGGAGGCTTTCTGCCGGCCCCTTCGGGGGCTTGGAGATCCTGACAACGCCTACCTGGGGTTAACACCCCAGGCTGGATAAATGCCGCCCTGCGGGCGAGCTCGCAGACTTGTGTATAAGAGGCAGGGTTGACACCCAGGCTGGATAAATTCCGCCCTTTCAGGGCGGGGAGGGGACAAGCCCCTCCCCTACGTAACGTATGAAACCGAGTTTGTTCAGAACCGGGTTTTGTGGGCTGGCCGGCTTCAGCCCACGGGGCCGCAGGTGGTGAAGGAGAGGAACGCTCCACAGGTCGTGGTGGCGCCGTTCAGGGTGCAGCTCCGGTTGGTGTTGGCGTTCGAGCAGTAGGTGCAGGTGCAGGGCTGCGGGGCCGGGGGATCGGCGAACGCCGCCAGGGAGGTGATGGACAGGATCAGGGAAAGGCCTACGATACGGACGAGCTTGTACATTGATGAGTCCTCCTCAAGGGTGAACCCATAGCTTAGTGCAAATAAAGCTGGCCGTACAGCCTCCCGGTCACCAGCACACGCCCCCCTGGATCAGCCCGCCGGCGGCGGCTCTCGCCAGTGGTTTGGAGAAGAAGTAGCCCTGGCCGTAGTGGCAGGAGAGGGCCCGCAGGCGGGTGACCTGCTCGGCGGTCTCAATCCCTTCCGCCGCGACGTCCATCCGCAGCGTCCGCGCCAGGGTGACGATGGTGCGCACGATCTCGGAACGCTCGCCGCCGCCGTCCATCTCGCTGATGAAGGAGCGGTCGATCTTCAGCGCGTCCACCGGCAGGCGGTGGAGGTAGCTCAAGGAGGAGTAGCCGGTGCCGAAGTCGTCGATGTAGAGCTTGACCCCGAAGTTGCGCAGCGCCACCAGCTTGGCCACCGCGTCCTCGGCCTGCTCCATGATCGTGCTCTCGGTGATCTCCAGCCGCAGGCATTCCGGCCGCACCCCTGTCTTGCGCAGGATGTCCTGCAGCCGCGGCACCAGGTCCGCCTGCATGAACTGCTTGCTCGACAGGTTGACGGTGACCGCCAGCCGCTCACCCCCCCAGGGGCGGGACTGCCACTCGGCGAGCTGGCTGCAGGCCTCGTGCAGCACCCACCAGCCGATGGGGACGATCAGCCCGGTGTCCTCGGCGACCGGCACGAAGCTGTCCGGGTGGAGCATGCCGCGCCGCGGATGCCGCCAGCGCAGCAGGGCCTCGAAGGCGTCGATCTTGCCGCATTCGAGCGAGACGATCGGCTGGTAGTGGATCTCGAACTCGCAGCGCTCGATCGCCCGCCGCAGGTCGGTCTCGAGCTGGAGCAGGGCCACCGCCCGGTCGTGCATGTCCTGGTCGAAGACGGCGTCCCGCGATTTGCCGTTGGACTTCGCGCCGTACATGGCGGTGTCGGCGTCGCGCAGCACGTCCTCGGGGCGGTCGTAGTCGCCGCCGGCGCCGACGGTGATCCCCAGGCTCATGGTGACGAACACCTCGTGCCCCTGGGCCCGGAAGGGGCGCGCCATCTCTTTGTGCATGCGCTGGGCGACCTGGACGGCGTGGTCGACGTCGGTCACCTCGTCGAGCAGGATGGTGAACTCGTCGCCGCCGAGCCGGGCCACGGTGTCCCCCGGCCGCAGGCAGGATTCGAGCCGCCGGGCGACCGCGACCAGCAGCTCGTCGCCGGCGCTGTGGCCGAGGCTGTCGTTGACGTTCTTGAAGCGGTCGAGGTCGATGAACAGCACGGCGTAGGTGTAGCTCAGCCGCCGCTTGGCGTGGGCGATCGCCATCCCCAGCCGGTCCATGAACAGGGCGCGGTTGGGCAGGCCGGTCAGCGGGTCGTGGAAGGCGTCGTGCAGCAGCCGCTCCTCGGCCAGCTTGCGGGCGGTGATGTCGGACTGCGAGCCCGCCATCCGGTAGGCCTCCCCCGCCGGGTCGCGCACGGCGAGGCCGCGGGTGAGCACCCAGCGGTAGCCGCCGCCGCGGTGGAGCATCCGGTGCTCGCTCTCGAAGTCCGGCGCGCGGCCGGCGAGGTGGGCGGTGAGGGCCGAATGCACCACCGGCAGGTCGTCCGGGTGCACTCGCTTGAACCACTGCGCCGACTCGTCGGTGATCTCGCCGTTGGTGTAGCCGAGCATCGCCTTCCAGCGCGCCGAGAAGTAGACACGGTCGGTCCGCAGGTCCCAGTCCCAGAGCCCGTCCTTGGCGCCGTCCACCGCCAGCGCGTAGCGCTCCTGGCTGTCGCGCAGCGCCATCTCGGCCCGCTTGCGCTCGATGGCGTAGCGGATCGCGCGCCCCAGCAGGCCGCCGTCGACCAGCCCCTTGACGAGATAGTCCTGCGCCCCCTCGCGCACCGCCGCCACCGCCAGCTCCTCGTCGTCGCAGCCGGTGAGCAGAATGATCGGCAGGTCCGGCGCCTCGGCCTTGATGCGGGTCAGGGAATCGAGCGATCCGGCCCGGCAGTCGGGCAGGGAGACGTCGAGCAGGGCGATGTCGGCCTTGCCGCCGCCGCGGAGGAACTCCAGGGCGCGGGAGACGCGGTCGACGTAGGTCAGGGAAAATGGCTTGAGGGCGGTACGGCCCAGCAGAGTCCGGATGAGACGAGCGTCATCCGGATTGTCCTCTACCATGAGAATCGTGACCGGTTCTCCGGGCGTCATAGCTGAACTCCCCCACAAAACGCGGCTCGATCGAAGGAACGGCCGCGCAAGCGATCGTAAGCGCCCAATGTAAGCAAAAGACTACAAGATCTCGCGCATAATAACACATTGCGTTTTGTCAACGATTTTTAGTGCGTCAAGACGCGGGAATCGTGAAGAAGAAGGTCGAGCCGCGGCCGGGCTCGGACTCCACCCAGATGCGCCCGCCGTGGCGCTCGACGATTTTCTTGCAGATCGCGAGGCCGACGCCGGTGCCCGGGATCTCGGTCCGCAGCCGCTTGAAGATGGCGAACACCGCCTCCGCCTCGGCGGGATCGATGCCGATGCCGTTGTCGCGCACCGAGAAGATCCATTCGCTCCCCTCCCGCCGCACGGCGACGTGGACCTTCGGCGGTTCCTGGCCGCGAAATTTCAGCGAATTTCCGATCAGATTCTGAAAGATCTGAACGATCTGGGAGGGCTCGACTTCAATTTTCGGAAGCGGCGAGCGGGTGACGGCCGCGCCGGCCTCCTCGATCCTGTCCCGCAGGTTGCCGAGGGTCTCCTCCAGCAGGTCGTCGATGCTGGCGGCCTCCAGCCGCCTTTCCCGGCTCTCGACGCGGGTGAGCGCCAGCAGGTCCTCGATCAGCCGGCGCAGCCGGCCCGCCGCGCCGATGACGACGTCGACCAGCTCGTCCCCCTCGGTGCCGAGCTTCCCCTGGCTGTCCTCCTTGAGGAGCTGGGTGTAGCGCTCCATCATGCGGACCGGCTCCTGCAACTCGTGCGAGGCCATGGAGGCGAACTGCAGCAGCTCCTCGTTGGCGCGCCGGAGCTGCGCCGACTGCCGGGCGCTCTCGTCCTCGGCCTCCTTGCGGGCGGTGATCTCCTCGACCAGGCCGTCGATCCGGGTGGCTCCACCGTCGCGGACCACGGTGCCGATCACCTCGACCCAGATCATCCGCCCGTCGGCCCGCCGCAGCCTCACTTCCCGCGGGGTGCCCGCCGATGCCGCGGAGGTTCCGTTCGCGCCCCCCCACCCGGCCGCCGCGGCGAGGAACGGCTCGAGGTCCAGGCCGTTGGCGCCCTCGAGGTCGTCGACGCCCAGGAGCTGGAGAAACCCGGGGCTGGCGTTGAGCAGACGCCCCTGGGGCGTGGCGCTGAACACCGCCATCCGCGCCCGGTCGACCAGCGATTCGAGCGGCGCCGCGCCGGCGGCGCTGCCTTTCGGGCCCGTCGACCGGATGCGAGTCTTAGGGACGGGATCCAGGGCCGTCCGCACGGCCTGCGGCAGGCGGAGAAAGCCGGCGGGGCTCTTGACCAGGTAGTCGGCGGCCCCCAGGCGCACGGCCCGCAGGGCGGTCTCGGCGTCGCCGACGCGGGTGAAGGGGATCACCGGCACCTCGGGCCAGTCCTCTTTCAGGGCGGTCAGGAGGGCCAGCCCGTCCGCCCAGCCGAGCTTCAGCTCGAGGATCACGAGGTCGAAGCTCCTGCGTCCGCAGGCGCGGCCGAAGGCCGGCGCGTCGGCGGCCTCCTCGATGGCGAACCGCGGCAGCTCGCGCTCGAGGACGATCCGAGCCAGGGCTCGGTCGTCGGGATCGTCGTCGATAAGCAGGATGAGAGGGAGGCCGTCGCGCATGCGTAACCTGCAACCTATCGAAAGGCGGGTGTGAAATCCACTTACCAATGGCTATAATTCCTTTATACCTCTCGATATAGAGCCGGCCCGGCAGCGGGCGGCAGGTGGGTTCAAAAGGGGGGAGATGGACTTTGAACAGCGGCTGAGCCGCGAGATGCTGAAGATCGCCTCCTGGCCGCGCGGCCCGCTCCAGGACGCGGACGCGCTGCTCGACCATCTGCTGGCCCACGCGGGCGGCATCCTGGAGGCGCCACGCGTCCTGCTGGCCTGGGAGGAGGCGGACGAGCCCTGGCTCTACCTGGCGCACCGGTCGGGCGGCGGTCTCGAGCGGTCGCGGGAGGCCCCGCTCGCCGACCCCGAAGCCCTCGAGGAGATCCTGCGCCGCCGCTTCGCCATGGCTCGGGTGGCCTCCTGGCCGGTGCGGGGGGAGACGGTCCAGGGGCGCCTCTTCGCCATGGACTTCACGGGAGAGTCTCTCGTCCTCGGCAATGTCCTGGGCGAAATCGTGGCGCAGCGCATCGCCGCCGAGCTCGACCAGTTCTACCTCACCCACCAGTTGCGGACCGCCGCGGTGACCGACGAACGGGTGCGGCTCGCCTGCGACCTGCACGACGGCATGCTGCAGTCGCTCACCGGCACGGCCCTGCAGCTCCAGGCGCTGGCGAAATGGATGGAGAAGGACCCGCCGGCCCCGCCCGCCGACCTGCGCGAGATCCTGCGCGAGATCCAGCAGCTCATCGCCGCCGACCAGCGGGACCTCCGCTTCTTCATCGAGGAGCTGAAGCCGGTGCCGCATGCGCTCGCCGGCCAGGGAGATCTCGCGAGCCGGCTGGCGGAGCTGGGGGACCGGCTGAAGCGCCTCTGGGTCCTCGACGTCGACATCCACCTCGAAGGGCTCGACGGGCAGCTCTCCGAGGCCTTCACCCGCCAGCTCTACCGGCTGGTGCGCGAATCCCTGTTCAACGTCGCCCGCCACGCCGAGGCGGCCAGCGTCCGGGTCGAGATCGTCTGGCGCGAGCGGGCCCTGAGCATCACGGTGACCGACGACGGCCGCGGCTTTCCGTTCACCGGCCGCTACGACCACGAGGAGTTGCAGCGGCAGAAGCTGGGACCGGTCAGCCTCAAGGAGCGCATCGCCGCCCTCGGCGGATCGATGGCCATCGACACCGGCCCGGGGCTGACCCGGCTGGAGATGCGCCTGCCGGCGCAGGGGGGAGCCCGATGACGGCGGTGATACCGAGGGAAAACCCGACGATCATCCGGCTGGTGGTGGCGGACGATCACCCGATCGTGCTGGAGGGGCTCGAACGGCTCTTCGGCCTGGAGGGGGATCTGGAGATCGTCGCCCGTTGCGTCAACGCCCGCGAGGCGGTGGAGGCGGTGCGCCTCCACCGGCCCGACGTCGTGCTGCTCGACGTACGGCTGCCCGGCGGCAGCGGCCTCGACGTGCTGGATCAGATCCGGCGGGAGGGGCTGCCCACCCGCGCCGTGCTGCTCGCCGGCTCGGTCAGTCCGGACGAGATGATGGAGGCCCTGCGGCTGGGCGCCCGCGGAGTGGTGCTCAAGGAGATGGCGCCGGAGCTGCTGATCCGCTGCATCCGCACGGTCCACGCGGGCGGGCGCTGGCTGGAGGACGACTTCCTCAGCCGCGCCATCGAGGGGATCCTCGACCGCGACGGCGTCGCCCGCTCAGGCCGGCAGCCGCTCTCCGCGCGCGAGATGGAGATCGTCCGCCTGGCGGCCACCGGCCATCACAACCGCGAGATCGCCGAGACCCTGCACATCGCCGAGGGGACGGTGAAGGTCCACCTGCACAACATCTACGAGAAGCTGGGGATCGACGGCCGGGTCGAGCTGACGATCTGCGCGCGGGATCATGGGTGGGTCTGAGGGGCCGGCCGCCTACTCCGCCGCCTCGGGGCTGAACCGCTTCCGCATGATGTCCTTGCCGCGCTGGATGAAGCAGGTGTCGATGTGCTGGGGCTGGAACCAGCGCTGCACGAAATCCTGCACTTCGTCGTTCTTGAACGGCCTGCAGGAGTAGACGTCGATGCTGATGAAGCGGTTGTTGGCCGAGGTGTGGATCTGGATGCCGCTCTCGATGATCGGCACCCAGCCGCTGTAGCCCGGCTTGCCGGGGAAGGCCGTCTCGCAGGTCTTGAAGATGTAGGGCTGACTCTGCTTGGTCATCTTGAGGTGGATGCAGATCTGGTCGAGGAACTCGTAGCCCCGGTCGAGGTCGCAGCAGGCTGCCTCGTCACAACCGAAGCAGTCGAGGACGAGCTGGAAGCCCCAGGAGGTCTGCTCGGTCTGGCTACAACAGGATTCAGTCTGGGTGATCAATTCCATGATGTTCGTCTCCATCTTCGATGATAAATCTTCAAAATAGACACGCACCGCCCGCAAGATCCGCGAAGGAAGAGAGGTACACCGCCTCCGGTACACCGCTCAAACCGACCCTGGACGCGGGCGCCGCCCACGATTTATGGGTGCATCGCCCGCGACGAAGGGGGACAAGGGATCACAGGCGGCGGTCGATCCAGCAGCCGCCGAGCACCCGCGTCCCCTGGTAGAAGACGGCGGCCTGGCCGGGAGTGATGCCGCGCTGGGGTGTCGCGAACTCGACCTCGGCGCGCCCGTCCCCCAGCGGCCGGATGCGGGCGGCGACTCCAGGATGCCGGGAACGGATCTTCACCGTCGCCTCGACCTCCTCCCCAGGGGATGGACCGGGGCCGATCCAGTGCAGCCGCTCGCCGAGCAGGCCCGGGGCCATCAGCTCGGCATCCTCCCCGACGACCACCCGGTTGGTCTCGGGCTCGATCCGCAGCACGTAGAGGGGGCTTTTGGCGGCGAGCCCGAGCCCCCGGCGCTGTCCCACGGTGTAGCGGTAGTAGGGCTGGCCGGCTCCCAGCTCCTCGCCCTGGGAATCGACCAGCACGGCCGGCGCGGGCAGCGCCGCCCCCGGGAACCGGACGGCGGCCTCGGCCTCGACGAACTCGCGCACGCCGCCGGCCACGAAGCAGACCTCCATGCTCTCCCCCTTTTCGGCCACCACCAGCCCCGCCTCGCGGGCCAGCTCGCGCACCTGTGGCTTGGTCAGCTCGCCCAGCGGAAAGAGGGAGGCGGCGAGCTGCGCGGCGGTCAGCTCGAAGAGGTAGTAGCTCTGGTCCTTCCCGGTGTCGACGGCGGTGTGCAGCTCGGGGCCGTCCGGGCCCGGCAGGATGCGGGCGTAGTGGCCGGTCGCCACTTGGCCCGCGCCCAGCCGCCGCGCGCGCTCGAGCAGGAGGTCGAACTTGATCCAGGTGTTGCACCGCACGCAGGGGCTCGGCGTGCGGCCGGCGAGGTAGTCGTCGACGAAGGGATCGACCACCTTGTCGCGGAACTCCTGGTCCAGGCGCAGGGTGTAGTGGGGGATGCCCGCCTGGCTGGCCACCCGCCTGGCGTCCCCGAGGTCGAGGGCGCCGCAGCAGCGGCCGTGCGTCTCGACGCTCGACTGGTCCCAGAGCAGCATGGAGAGGCCGATCACCGGCCGCCCCTGGCGCGCCAGCATCCAGGCGGCGACCGAGGAGTCGAGGCCGCCGCTCATGGCGACCGCGATCAGGCTGCCCTCGAGGCTTGGCTCCGTCATGCCACCGCCCTCCGCAGCTCGGCGACCTCGCGCGCCAGCGCGTCGAGGAAGGCGTCCACGTCGCCCTGCGTATTGGCGATGCCGAAGCTCACCCGCAGGGAGGAGAGCGCCTCCTGGCGCGAGATCCCCATCGCCAGCAGCGTCTTGCTCGGCTCGACGCTCCCCGAGGAGCAGGCGGAGCCGGTGGAGACCGCGAAGCCGGCGAGGTCGAGCCGGATCAGCAGCGATTCGCCTTCGACTCCGAGAAACGCCACGTGCGAGGTGTTCGGCAGCCGCGGCGAGCCCTGGCAATGGAGGATCGCCCCCGGGACGCACGCCGGCAGCGCCGCCTCGAAGCGGTCGCGCAGGGCGGCGAGATGAACGGAACGCTCCGCCATCTCCTCGCGGGCGGCGGCGGCGGCGGCGCCGAGGCCGGCGAGCGCCGGCACGTTCTCGGTGCCCGCCCGGCGGCGCCGCTCCTGGCTGCCGCCGATCAGGTACCCCGAGAGCTCCGTCCCCTTGCGCACCCAGACCGCCGCCGCTCCCAGCGGGCCGTAGAACTTGTGGGCGCCGAGGACAAGGTAGTCGACGCCCAGCGCGGGAGCGTCCACCGGGATCTTCCCCACCGCCTGCACGGCGTCGCAGAGCACCGGCACCCCGCGCTCGCGGCAGATGGCGGCCACGGCCGCGACCGGCTGCAGAGTGCCCACCTCGTTGTTGGCGAGCATCAGGGCGGCCAGCCGCGTATCCGGCCGCAGGGCGGCGGCAACGTCCTCCGCCGAGACCACGCCGTCCCCGCCGGGGGACACCCGTGTCACCTCCATCCCCTCTTCGGCCAGCCGCGCCGCCGCCTCGCGGATCGATGGATGCTCGATGGCCGAGATCACCAGGTGCCCCCGCCGGCCCGCCTGTCTGGCGAGATGAAAGAGGACGGCGTTGTTGGCCTCGGTCCCCGAGCCGGTGAACACCACCTCCGGCGGCCGGCCGCCGATCAGCGCCGCCACCTCCTCGCGCGCCGACTCCACGGCCTCGCGAGCGCCCTGTCCAAAACGGTGGACGGAGGACGGGTTGCCGTGCAGCCCTCCGCCGAGCCAGGGGAGCATGGCCTCGCGCGCCCGGGGGTGGAGCGGGGTGGTGGCGTTGTTGTCGAAATAAACCGGTGCCATGACGGGCCTATTGTAGACCGTCCGACGGAGGGGCCGGATTTTTCCTCCACCCGGAACGGGGGGAGGTCAGGAGGGGGGCCTTCCGGAGTCCGGGACCGCTCCTTGTCTGGGGCGCCCCCTCCTGACCTCCCCCTGGAGGGGGAGGAAAAAACAGCCGTAGAGGTCGCAGGCCCACGGACCCCCCATCCCGGGAATCCCGACCCCCGGCACGGCTGTTGAATGCTTCCTGGCTTTGCCTTGACGATCGATCCTCTCGCTGGCAGTTTTTTTGAAGCAATGAAGCAGTCTGATTGAAGGTGACCCGAATGCGCGCACGGCTCCGTCTGACGCTCCTCTTCCTCTTCATCCTCGCCCTCCTTGCCCCCATGGCCGCGACCGCGGCGGGCAAACCGAACCGGGCGGTGCGCAAGGCGGAGAAGGAGGCGGTCCAGAAGCTCCCCGAGAAGTACCGCGTCTGGCTGGAGACGGTCGATCTCCTGATCACCGACGACGAGCGCGCGACCTTTCTGGCGCTCGACAAGGATTACTCGCGCGATGACTTCATCAAGAAGTTCTGGCTGGCGCGAAACTCCTACAAGTCCACCCGCAACCCGTTCCAGGAGCGCTGGGAGGCCAACGTCGAACAGGCGCGGGAGCTCTTCGGCAGCCTGACCGACGACCGCTCCCGCATGCTGCTGCTCAACGGTCCGCCGGCGAGCCGGCTGGAGGCGCGCTGCACGAGCATCATCTGGCCCGTCGAGGTCTGGTTCTACGCCAACAGCGACCGCATCCACTCCGAGTTCCTGGTGGTCTTCTACCGCCGGTGGGGCGCCGGTCCGTTCCGGGTCTGGAGCGCCCAGGAGGGGCTCGACGCCCTCTTCTCCGGCGGCGCCGGGGAAGGCGGCGGCGGCCGCGATCTCAGCGCGATCGCCAACGGCTGCCGCGACGGCGACAAGATCGCGGGCGCCATCGGCTTCATCTCTCGCCAGGGGATGGAGTACAGCCTGCTCGAGGCGCGCATGATGGCCAAGCCGGACAAGCAGGCCGGCGAGTGGGTCACCTCCTTCAACGCCTACTCGACCGACCTCGCCGCGGGGGCGCTCTCCCTGCCGGCCAAGCTCAGCGTCGACTTCCCCGGCCGCTACCAGAACCGCACCGTGATGGAGGGGTTGATCAGCGTGCCCATCGAGGGCGCCGGCCAGTCGTCGCTCGCCGGCACCCACACCTACGACCTGCTGCTCAACGGCGAGCTGCTGCAGAACGGCCAGCTCTTCGACAGCTTCCGCTACAAGTTCGACTTTCCGGCCAGCGGCGCCGGCAGCGCCGGGGCCACGCTGCCGCTGATCTTCCAGCGCTTCCTGCGGCCGGGGGACTACACGCTGATCGTCAAGGTGGAGGACATCAACTCCGGCAAGGCCTTCCGCGAGGAGCGCACGGTCACCGTGCCTTCCTCGGACCGGGTGGCCGCGGGGCCGCCGCCGAGCGATCCGGACTCCGTCAGCGGCCGCATCCTGCAGACCGTGTACGAGGCCCGCGCCGCCCTCTCGACGGGGGACACGACGCTCAAGCTGGTGCGGCCGTTCGGCGAGCTGCAGACCGGCATGCAGCGCTTCGACACCCTCTCCACCGGCAGCAACATCGACAAGGTGACCTTCGCCCTCGACGGCAAGCCGGTGCTCACCAAGCGGCGCCCCCCGTACAGCGTCGAGCTCGACCTCGGCTCCCTGCCGCGCCCGCGCCGGCTCACCGTGGCGGGCTTCGACGCCAAGGGGGGGCAGGTGGCCGGCGACGAGATGCTGATCAACTCCGCCGCCAACCGCTTCCAGGTGCGCCTGGCCGAGCCGCAGCGGGGGAAGAAGTACGAGAGCAGCCTGCTCGCCCGCGCCGAGGTGTCGGTGCCGGACGGCCAGACCATCGAGCGGGTCGAGTTCTACCTCAACGAGGCGCTCGTCGCCACCGCCTACCAGGAGCCCTATCAGCAGCCGATCCTCCTGCCCAAGGGGGAGGAGATCGCCTACGTCCGCGCCGTCGCCTACCTGCCCGATGGCAACTCGACGGAGAGCCTGGTCTTCGTCAACGCCCCGGAGAACATGGCGGAGGTGGAGGTCAACTTCGTCGAGCTCTACGCCACGGTGCTCGATCGCAACCGCCGGCCGGTCGAGGGGCTCGAGCAGAAGGACTTCGCGGTCTCCGAGGACGGCGCCAAGCAGGAGATCGCCCGCTTCGAGCGGGTGGCCAACCAGCCGATCCACGCCGCGGTGACGATCGACATCTCGGCCTCGATGGACAAGAACCTCGACAAGGCGCGGACCTCGGCCCTCCAGTTCCTCCAGGGGACGATCAAGCCCAAGGACCGGGCGGCGGTGGTGACCTTCAACGACCATCCGAACCTGACCGTGAAGTTCACCAACGACCTCCCCGCGCTGGCCGGCGGGCTCGCCGGCCTCAAGGCCGAGCGCGGCACGGCGCTCTACGACAGCATCATCTTCACCCTCTACTACTTCACCGGCATCAAGGGGCAGCGGGCCATGCTGCTGCTCACCGACGGCAAGGACGAGGGGAGCCGCTTCACCTACGAGGACGCCCTGGAGTATGCCCGCCGGGCCGGCGTCACCATCTATGCCATCGGCCTAGGGGACGACGCCGACCGGAAGAAGCTGGAGAGGATCTCCGAGGAGACCGGCGGCCGCGCCTTCTTCCTCAAGAACGTCGACGAGCTGGCCGGCATCTACTCGACGATCGAGAGCGAGCTGCGCTCGCAGTACCTGGTCGCCTACCAGTCGAGCAACACGGCCGGCGGCAACGCCTTCCGCTCCATCGACCTGAAGGTGAACAAGCCGGGGCTGGAGCCGAAGACGATCCGCGGGTATTACCCGTAGATCGAAGACAACGCAGGGCGGAGAGCCATGAAAAACGATGCCGCGCCCATCGACGACCGAAACGTAGGGGCGGGGCTTGTCCCCGCCCTCGCCCCGCAGGGGCGGAATTTGAATAGCCTGGGGTTTCAACCCCAGGTAGGGAGCCACCCCAGATCCAAACCCTGTAAGGGTGGCCTACCCCGTCCTGATCGGCCACCCCTTCGGGGTTCGGGCGTTTGGGGGCCCGCCCACCTGGGGTTGAAACCCCAGGCTCTTCAAATTTCGCCCCTTCGGGGCGAGGGAGGGGACAAGCCCCTCCCCTACGTTTGGATCGCCAGGACTCTGCTCTTCGTTTTCCTCTTTCTTCTGCCAATCCTCGCCGCCGCCTCCCCCCCCACCCCGTCGCAGAAGGCGGCGATCGCCGCCCTCCCCGACGCCTACCGGGCGTTCCTCACGGAGGTCGAAATCCTCCTTTCCGACCCGGAGCGGGCGACCTTCCTGGCGCTCGCCAAGGACTACCAGCGGGACGCCTTCATCAAGCAGTTCTGGGAGGTGCGCGACACAGTCCAGCGGACCGCCCGCAACGAGTTCCGCGACGCCTGGGAATCCAACGTTCAGCAGGTGAAGCAACTGTTCGGAGAGGTCCGGGACGGGCGCACCCGCGCGCTCCTCCTCAACGGCATGCCCGCGGAACGGGTAGAGTCCAACTGCTCGGAGATCCTCAACCCGACCGAGGTCTGGTTCTACGATCCGGTCCCGCGCTACCGGCAGCCGTTCGTCCTCGTGTTCTACCGCAAGTGGGGGGGAGGTCCCTTCCGGCTCTGGGATCCCAGCGACGGGATCAACGTCCTGTTCGCCGGCGAGAGCGGCCCGCTCGGCCGGGAGCACTCGCTCGGCGAGATCGCCAGCAACAGCTCGACCGGCTGCGGCGAGGACACGCACGCGCGCAAGATCGTCGCCGGCATCGCCTGGATCGCCGGCAACCGGGACTGGGACTACGTCCGGGCGTTCGCCGACAATCCCCCCCAGCCGCCCGGCGGCGAGTGGGTCTCGGCCTTCAACTCCTACTCGACCGACGCGCCGGCGGGCGCCGCCCCGCTGGCCGCGAAGCTCGACCTCGCCTTCCCCGGCCGCTGGCAGAGCCGGACGATGACCCGGGCGGTGGTCACCGTGGCCCCCGGCGCCGCCGGCCAGGCGAAACTCGGCGAGGCGCGCACCTACAACCTCCTGCTCAACGGCGAGGTGCTCGCCAACGGCGAGCTGTTCGACAGCTTCCGCTACAAGTTCGACCTGCCGGCTGCCGACAGTCCGGAGGCGCTCCCCCTCACCTTCGAGCGCCCCTTGCGGCCGGGCGACTACACGCTGATCGTCAAGCTGGAGGACGTCAACTCCGGCAAGGTCTACCGCGAGGAGCGCCTGCTCAGCGTGCCCTTACTGTCAATAACGACAGTCGCCGCGCCCGCCTCCGCTCCCCGCACCCCGGAGGAGGCCGAGGCCGCCCGCCGCCTCGCCGAGGCCGACGCCGCCCTGCGCTCGGGGGACACCACGATCGAGCTGGTGCCGCCGTTCGGCGAGCTGCGCAGCGGCATGCAGCGCTTCGATACCCTGACCACCGGACCCGGCATCGAGAAAGTAACCTTCTCGCTCGACGGCAAGCCGGTGCTGACCAAGAAGTCGCCGCCGTTCAGCGTCGAGCTCGACCTCGGCGGCGCGCCGCGCACCCGCACGCTGGCCGTCGCCGCCTACGACGCCCACGGCGACACCCTGGCCGCGGACGAGCTCCAGATCAACGCCACCGGCAACCGTTTCCGCGTCCACCTCGTCGAGCCGCGGAAGGGGAAGCGATACGAGAGCAGCCTGCTGGCCCGCGCCGAGGTCGAGGCGCCCGAGGGGGAGACGGTCGAGCGCGTGGAGCTCTACCTCAACGAGACGCGGATCGCGACGCTCTACCAGCCCCCCTATCTCCATCCCGTCACGCTGCCGAAGGGGGACTCCCTGGCCTACGTGCGGGCGGTCGCCTATCTGACCGACGGCAACTCGACCGAGAGCCTGGTCTTCGTCAACGCGCCCGAGGAGATGGCGCAGGTCAACGTCGACTTCGTCGAGCTCTACGTCACGGTGCTCGACCGCAAGGGGCATCCGGTTACCTCTGGGTTCGGCGCCCGCGACTTCACCGTCGCCGAGGACGGCGCCCGGCAGCAGATCGCCCGCTGCGAGCCGGTGACCGACCTGCCGATCCACGCCGCCGTGGCGATCGACATCTCGGCCTCGATGGCGCCCCACCTGGAGAAGGCGCAGGCCGCCGCGCTGCAGTTCCTGCAAGGAATGGTGCGCCCCAAGGACCGCGCCGAGGTGATCACTTTCAACGACCACCCGGCGCAGGCGGTCAAGTTCACCCGCGACATCAAGACGCTGGCCGGCGGGCTCGCCGGCCTCAAGGCCGAGCGCGGCACCGCTCTCTACGACAGCCTGATCTACTCCTTCTACACCTTCAACAGCCTGAAAGGGCGGCGTGCCCTGCTGCTGCTCTCGGACGGCAAGGACGAGGGGAGCCGCTTCAGCTTCGAGGAGGCGCTCGACTTCGCCCGCCGCGCCGGAGTCACCGTCTACGCCGTGGGCCTGGGGGACGACGTCGACAAGAAGAAGCTCTCCAGACTCTCCGAGGAGACCGGCGGCCGCGCCTTCTTCCCCCGCCAGGCCGAAGAGCTCGCCGGCATCTACGCGGGCATCCAGGAAGAGCTGCGCTCGCAGGTGCTGATCGCCTACCAGTCCACCAGCACCCGCAACGACCCCGGATTCCGCCTCGTCGACCTCAAGGTCAACCGGCCGGGCCTGGAGGCGAAGACGATCCGGGGGTATTACCCGTGAAACGATTTTGGATTTTGGATTTCCGATTTTGGATTGGGGGACGCGGAGAGTCGCCCGGAATCCGAACCGGAATCCGAAGCTGTCCGGTCAATCCAAAATCCAAAATCCAAAATCCAAAATCGGTCTACGGTAGGATCGCCCTGATGCCGCATCCGCTCCGCCTGTCCCTGCTCGCCGTCCTCGCCCTCTTCCTGTCGATCTCCGCGCTTGCGGCGCCTCCGGCCCAGGAGACCCCGGTGCCGGCGGACCTCGCGGCCCGGTATCAGTCCTGGCTCGAGGAGGTGGCGGTGCTGATCAGCCCGCACGAGCGGACGGCGTTCCTCGGATTGCAGAAGGACTACCAGCGCGACGCCTTCATCCGCCGCTTCTGGGAGGTCCGCGATCCCTTTCCGCAGACGCCGGTCAACGAGCTGCGGGCGCGCTGGGAGCCGCGGGCCGAGCTCGCCCGCCAGCGCTACGGCAACCTGACGGACGACCGCGCCCGCATGCTCCTCTTCAACGGCGAGCCCAAGGAGGTCCTCTCCGGACGTTGCGACGTGCTGCTGCCGGTCGAGCTCTGGAGCTATCCCGGGACCGAGACCCTCCGCGGCCAGTTCACGATCGCCTTCGTCTCCAAAAACGGCGGACCCAAGGGGCCTTTCCGGCTCTGGTCCCCCCTGGACGGGATCGAGACGCTGCTCTCGCTAGACCTGCGGGGGAAGATCCAGGAGCCCGAGAAGGGGTTCGCCGCTATCGCCGAGCTCTGCCCGCGCGGCGATGACATCGCCGCCCGGCTCGCCGAGGCGATTGACTGGAAACGAATAGAGGAAAAGGCCCATCTCATCCCCCACCCCAGCGAGGAGTGGATCGCCACCTTCGCCTCCTACTCGACCGACGTGCCCGAGGGAGCGGCGGCCTTCCCGGCCCGGCTCGACCTCGCCTTTCCCGGCCGTTTCGGCAGCCGCACCGTGGTGCAGGGGGTGGTCTCGGTGCCGCGCGACGCCGTGCGCCCGGAGAAGCTCGAAGGCGCCCCCGAGGCCTACTACAGCTTCCTGGTGGACGGCGAGGTGCTGATCAAGGACGAGCTCTTCGAGCACTTCCGCTACCGGTTCACCGTGCCGCAGAGCGAGGCGACGACCGGGGAGATCCCGGTCGTCTTCCAGCGCAACCTGCGGCCGGGGAGCTACTCGCTGATCCTCAAGATCGAGGACACGGCCGGCAAGCGCTACTTCCGCGAGCAGCGGGAGATCGAGGTGCCGGCGGTCGAGGCGGCGACGCCGCCGGTTCTGACCGCCGGAACAGCCGCCACGGCGGCCCCGGCGCCCAATTCTCCAGCGACTCCGGCAACTCCGGCCATCGCCGGCCTGCAGGGGGTGCTCGGCGAGGCCAACGCCGCCCTCGGCTCCGGCGACCAGACGATCCGCATCCTGGTGCCCCCGCCGGGGCTGGTCACCGGCAAGCTGCGCGTCGAGGCGGCGGCGACCGGACCCGGGATCGCCCGGGTCAGCTTCGAGCTCGACGGCAAGCCGGTGCTGACCAAGAGCCGGCCGCCGTATAGCGTCGAGCTGAACCTCGGGGTGCAGCCCCGGATCCACCGCGTGCGGGCGCTGGCCGTCGACGAGCAGGGACGCAAGCTCGCCGAGGACGAGATCCCGTTGAACGTCGGCCCCCACCGCTTCGCCGTGCGGCTGGTCGAGCCGCAGGCGGGCAAGACCTACCAGTCGAGCCTGCAGGCCCAGGCCCAGGTCGAGGTCCCCGAGGGGGAACGGCTCGACCGGGTGGAGCTCTACCTCAACGAAAACCGGCTGGCGACCCTCTACCAGCCGCCGTACACCCAGCCCATCCTTCTCCCCAAGGGGAAAGAGGTCACCTACGTGCGCGCCGTCGCCTACCTCGAAGGGGGCAACTCGACCGAGGACCTGGTGCTGGTCAACGTGCCGGGCTTCAACCAGAAGGTCGACGTCCAGTTCGTCGAGCTCTACACCTCGGTGGTGGACGGGCGCGGGCGGCCGGTCGACGGGTTGGGCAAGGAGGACTTCAAGGTGCTGGAGGACGGCGCGCCGCAGCAGATCCGCCGCTTCGAGCGCGTCGCGGACGTGCCGATCTACGCCGGCATCCTGCTCGACACCTCGGCCTCGATGAGCGAGGGGGACCGCCTCCACCAGGCCGTGCAGGGGGCGATGGGCTTCTTCGACAAAGTGATCACCCCCAAGGACCGGGCGGCGGTGATCACCTTCGCCGACCAGCCGAGCCTGGCGGTGCGCTTCACCAACCAGCAGGAGCTGCTGGCCGGCGGCCTCGCCGGAGTCACCGCGGCCGGCAACACCGCCCTCTACGACAGTCTGATCTATGCCCTCTACTACTTCGGCGGAGTGAAGGGGAAGAAGTCGATCATCCTGCTCTCCGACGGCAAGGACGAGGGGAGCCGCTACAACTTCGGCGACGTCCTCGAATACGCCCGCCGCAGCGGGGTCGCGATCTACACGGTGGGGATCGGCCTCTCGGCGCAGAACGCGGACATCCGGCTGAAGCTCAGCCGCCTCGCCGACGAGACCGGCGGCCGTTTCTTCTTCATCGAGAAGGCCAAGGAGCTCGACGGCATCTACGACGCGATCCAGAAAGAGCTGCGCTCGCAGTACCTCCTCGCCTACCAGTCCTCCCAGGAAGGGGGCACCGACAAGTTCCGCGCCATCGAGGTGAAGATCGGCAAGCCGGGGATGGAGGCGAAGACGGTGCGGGGGTATTACCCCTGAACGGGTTTCACAGCCAGCCCCGAAGGGGCGGTATTTGAATAGCCTGGGGCGTCAGCCCCTGGTTTGCAGCCGGCCTCCCCTCCCAGAGCCCCGAAAGTCTCCGAGCTCCGTGGTCCGGACCGCCCGCAGGGCGAAATTTATCCAGCCTGGGGTGTCAACCCCAGGTTCGAGGCCCCACAATCCCCAAGCCCCCGAAGGGGCCGGCAGACCCATTCGACCCTGGGCGGCGCCGCCGCCTACCTGGGGTTGACACCCCAGGCTGGATAAATTCCGCCCTGCGGGCGGCCGACTTCCGCGAAAGAACCACCCCATGACCGACCTCCCCAACCTCATCCTGGCCTCCGCCTCCCCCCGCCGCCGCGAGCTGCTGGGGGGGCTCGGAATCCGCTTCACCGTCCGCGCCGTGGATCTCGACGAGACGCCACGCCCGGGGGAAGACCCGGCGGACACCGTCCTCCGCCTCGCCCGGGAGAAGGCGGCGGAGCAAGCCCACCCCGGCGAGCTGATCCTGGCGGCGGACACGGTGGTGGTGATCGACGGCGAGCTGCTCGGCAAGCCCCGGGACCCCGAGGACGCCCGCCACATGCTCGCCCGGATCGCCGGCCGCGAGCACACGGTCTTCACCGCCGTGGCCCTCGAGGAGCCCGGCCGCGACCGCCGCACCGTCGAAATGGCCACCTCGCGGGTCCGCATGGCCCCCCTCACCCCCGAGAGGATCGAGTGGTACGTGGCCACAGGCGAGCCGCTCGACAAGGCGGGCTCCTACGCCGTGCAAGGCATCGGCGCCCTGTTCGTGGAGGAGATCTTCGGAAACTACACTAACGTGGTCGGCCTCCCCCTGCCGCTCACCTGGCGCCTGTTCCGCGAGATGGGGTACGAGTTGTTGGATTTCCGAATGACTGTCGAGCCTCGCAGGCCCGGGCGGCTGAAGGGCCGGATCCGCGTTGGCCCCGATTTCGACTGAGCTTTTTCTTGACGAGGTCTGGCAGCGGCGGTGACCGGCCCGTCTTTTCAGAGGCTTACGCCTTTCCTGGTGCCGTTTCCCTGACGGGATGACGCCGGAGTTTCACCGCGGGGCGCCTCTGGCCCACGCTTGGGCTGCTCTGGCCCACGCTTGGGCCGCTCCGCTCCTCGCCGGGGATGGCGGCGCCCACGCTGGGGACGGTCCTGCCCAAGAGGGGCGCGCGAGTACCCTCTTCGGGGACCGTGCTGCCCACGCTTGGGCAGGCTGCGCCCCCGGTGGGGACGGTCCCGCCCACGCTGGGGAGCAGACGTCCCTCGTTGGGGACGGGCCGGCCCAAGCGTGGGCCGGAGCCGCCCAAAAGAGGGGAGGAGCCGCCCCGGCGTGGGCGGGGCCGGGAACCTTCTCCGTCACCGCAACCGAAAAGAGGAGCGTCCCGGCCCAATCGTGGGCTGGAGCCGCCCTTTCGAGGAGCGCTCCGGCGGATTCGAGGGCCAACGCCGCGGAGGCATCCCGCGCACCCGCCCACGCTTGGGGCGACGCAAGCACATCGGGCCGAGCGTAGAAGCCACCGTCCTGTGGACCCTTCCGGGTGCCTTGCCGCTCGTATAGGCCGCACGCTGATCAGCCGCAAGAGCCAGATCTCATTCATTGTACATGAGGTACGGAGCCCCTCCACCTCGGCGTGGAGTGCCTATCGTCCCGTAAACGTTCCAGCCTGATCGTCTTACGCGCTTCAATGAGAAGAGATCCTGTCGACTCTGTCCGATGGCTCCCGATTCTCCCTACCCGGGTCCGTCCGGGCTGGCCCAAGAGATGCCTTCTTATGTGGCCCTGTCGAGGCATTGACGTTCATTAGGGAGAGACGTAAAATCAGTGGAGCTTATAGAATCAAAGACATGCGACGGCTGAGCGCACTGCTAGAGTAAAGGACTTTACCCCCATATGTAGTCTCAACCGGATAGTAACGCGCTTCGCGAGCCACTGCCGGTTAGACCCGCAGCGTTGGGCGGCACCGACTCGCATCTAAAGGGCATCAGCACCATGGCTAAAGATTTACTGGAGGCGCGCTTCTTCGCGACGTACAGCTATTCCAGTGCTGTCCGCAATATTCTCCATGACAGGTTCGCATACTTGAGGGACCTAGAGGGGTTCTACTGTGACGATTGGTTCCTAGAGTACACAATGCCATTCCGCCCCCACTCGGCCTTCCATGGCTTCATCGCGTATGTGGTCGAAACGATCGCGCGCCATGACTTCTCGGATGTCGACCTCGCGCAGTGTCAACGGGACCTTGCGGCCTTCGCAAACGTTCCAGCGGCGCTAGAGGACCTCAAGCCAGATCTTCTTTCAATTGAGGAGGCGTTCGCGGTCCACGATATCGAATACTATCCCTTCCGTCATATGCTGGCTGAACGGCGAAGGACATTCGCGTCTGCAACGCAGGACGATCTGGACGAATATCTAGAAGAGACTTGGCTGGGAGAGGCTTGGGAGCGGCTGCTGGAGCAATTCACGGCGGAAGTGTTCCTCATTCTGTTTCAAAACCGTTCTCTGCTCCTCCTGTTCAATGACATGATGAGTGACCATGTACGCTCAACTTGTATATCGGAACTCGATGAACCGTACAGAAGCCGGTTCCGAGAAGACGGCGTACTCAAACGCGCGCCGATCCCTAAGTGGGTACGGAGGGCAGTGTACTTCCGAGATCGCGGGCGTTGTGTTCTGTGTCGGGCAGACTTGTCGGGTATTCTCAGTCTGCGCAGTGTGGAACACTTCGACCATATTGTCCCACTAGCCCGCGGTGGCTTGAACGACGTCAGCAACCTCCAACTCCTCTGCAGCAAGTGTAACCTGAAGAAGCGGGCTGGCCGCGCGGAGACATCGATCAGTTACGAGCCGTGGTATAGCATCAGCAAGGCCTGAGTGGCCGAAGTTTTACGGCATTGGCCGTAGCTAGGAAGAATATGAATAAGCAGACGCTTCGGGTCCTCTTGTATCTGCTGAGTGCCGCCGCCCTCTTCGGTTCGATTGGATGGTTCATAGTGACGCCCGACTGGGAGCCTGGCATCGGGATTTTAACTAGCCTGGCAGGTGTGCTGACACTTCTGAGGGACAGAGGCTCCGCTACCGCCGAAGAGCAGAACGTGGCATTCCGAGCCGATTCAATGCCCCGACTAGCGCAGCAGTCAGTTGTACCTGAGCAGACAGAGGACTCGCCGACCGGCCTGGTTCCGTCAGAATTTACACCGCGCTGGATTCAGCCGTTGACGGTTACATTCGCTGATGGAATACGTTGCAAGTTTGAAATGAGTGCCTCTTACCATATTCACCGGGAAAAGGCTGCGGAGCTCGTCGCGACGTTTGGTTCATCCGCTCGAGTCGAGACATATATCAAGAATCGGGTTGAGTCTGCGGCTCTTGCAGTCCTGGAGCGTTTCACCTCCGCTGAAGCCAGAAGGTCGCGGGTTTCTCTGCAAGACGCGATAATCGAGTCCGTTCGATCGCAGATCTCGGAGGCAGGGCTTCTGTTACACTCTGTGACCTTGGGTGAGATTACACCGGCAGGCTGAGATGCATGCATAAATAGCGGAGTGGATTCGGCAGCCAAGCCTTACAGCGGACAGCTTCGCTGCCGCAGAAGGCCATTCCCGTTACTGCCGGTGAGGCATAATATTAGAGGCTAGAACGTCAGCTTGGAGGTCCATATGGGGATCTTTTCTGTTCCCTTCTTAGCGTTGGTCCTAACCGCTCTCTCCCAGACGACAGAACAGCCCACCGCAGCGGAGCTGCCAAGTGTGCCCCCTGCCGCGGAGCGCGTCTATTCCGAGCGGGAGCGGATCGAGATCTGCAAGAAAAAGGGGAACGCTCCCCTCACACCCTTGGAGTCTCAACCGCTGAAGGTCGAGGGGAAGGTCGCCCGTCCGACCATCCTCCGGAACGTGAAGCCTGAATTCGCAAGCCCTCCGGTCAACGGTACCGTGATCCTGCAGGTCGTCGTCGATGAGGACGGATGCGTGCGGGACTCGAAGATCGTCCAAGGGGTCAACCGGTATCAGGACTCGGGAGCCCTGGAGGCCGTCCGGCAGTGGGTGTTCCTGCCCGCGACCCTCGAGGGCAAGCCGGTCAGCGTGAGCTATGTCCTTACGGTCAACACGCAAAGGGGGCTGGGGGCTCCACCCAAGGAGCTTTTGAAGGGGGTCCCGGGGTGGACTCGTCCCGCCGACAAAAAGGACGAGGTCTTCGTGTTCAACGTCGGTCGAACCGGGGCCGAGGCCTTGCCGAAAACGCTCGAGGGGTGTAATTTCGTGAGCTCGATCTATGCCACGATCCCCGAAACCATCGGAGGGAGCGTCGGGTTTTTTAATCCGATAGGGCTTCTGCCCACGCTCCGGGAGCGCGCCGCGCACAAATCGGCGAACACCCTCGTAGTGTCCTTTGCCTCGGGATCGTGGGAGTCCGGGCGTCGGACCTTGCGCGGCAATGCCTTCCGCTGTGGAAGCCAACCTTTGCCGGCGGAGCTCGGCGAGCCACTCAGATGAAAGCGCGCCTATCGGCCGAGCCCGGACCCTACAGCTTCCTGTTAAATTATGGATAAATTCCTAGCAAGATGGGTCAACCCTTTTTACCTGAAGCTGCTGCACGCCAACTATACCCAGTTGAACGGGGCAGAACTCGACGAATTCGTCTCGTCAGCCGATCGTGCCCTTCGTGAAGTAGACGAGGCAGTAGTCGAAAGCTTACTGCGGGCGGGCGGGTGGAGAGAGTTCCTCACGGCCAGCTGGTTTGCAGGATTGAAAGACTGGAGGGGCTTCACTGATCTGATCGGGAGAAGGCTCATCGAAAGTAGTGTGACCTATGCCGGCCAGGGTTATTGCTTCGCATTGGGCCGCTTCGCAGATGAACGCGCGGTGAGGTATCTCTGCTCGTATTTGGATGAGTACCTCACACGGCTGGACTGCTATTATGATCAGGCATGGGCCATGGCAGCATTGATCTATATTGATGAAAATGAAGGCAAGACGTATTCACGGAAGTATCTTGAGCCGGGAGGGCTGTGGGAGCAGTTCGTAGCTGAGAAGAGAGGCTGGTCTTTAGAGGAGAGTGTGCAGGTGTACCGCTCCGCGATGGCATTTTGTGATAGATGGTTCGGCGATGTATAACCACTGTATGAACCCGACCGCCCATCACGATGCGCTTTGTCTCTCAGGATGCGGGCGGCAACTCCCTTCAGCCCTTTCCGATTGTGAGATCTAGGCCAAGACGCGATCTTCCCTGAAAGCAAAAAACCGGAGGGTTTCCCCTCCGGCCTCGCGTCCCGTCGATACTCTCAGCTCAGACCGCGAACGACGAGCCGCAGCCGCAGGAGCCGGCGGCGTTGGGGTTGTTGAACTTGAACCCCGCGCCGGCCATGCCGAGGGAGTAATCGATGCTGGTGCCCTGGAGGTAGCGGGCGCTCACGGCGTCGACGAACACCTTGAGGTCCCCCTGCTCGTAGACCCAGTCGGTCTCCCGGGCCTCGTTGTCGAAGTCCAGGGCATATTCGAAGCCACTACAGCCGCCGCCGCGCACGGCGATGCGAAGACCGTGGGAGGCGTCGATCCCCTCCTGGTCGCGGGTGATCTTGACCATCTCGATCGCCTTCGGGGTGAGCGTGACGGGCACGTCCTCCTGCGGCGGCGCGGATGGGGTCGGCTGGCTCTGGTTGATGCTTTCCATGGGAAACACTCCTTGCTTCAGGGCAAATACCCAGTCTCTACGATAAACAGGCACAGGGGGGATGTCAATTCCGGGGCCGGGTGGCGGCGAGGGCGTTGCGGCGAGATATCATCCCGGAGTGCTGAGGGCGATCCTTTTTGACTTCAATGGGGTACTCGTCGACGACGAGCCGGTCCACCTGGAGCTGTTCCAGCGGGTGCTCGCGGACGAGGGGATCGTGCTCTCCGCGGACGACTACTACACCCGCTATCTGGGGCTGGACGACCGCGCCGGCTTCGCCGCCATGCTGGCCGCGGCCGGGGAGGCGGCGACCGTCCCCCGCCTGATGCGGCTGACCGCCCGCAAGGCGAGCTACTACCAGGAGCGCGTCCGTCGCGAGGGCTATCCGTTCGCGGCCGGCGCGGCCGCGCTGGTCCGGGAGCTCGCGGCCCAGGGGCGGATGCTCGGCGTGGTGAGCGGCGCGCTGCGCGAGGAGGTCGAGGGGGCGCTGCGCCAGGAGGGGCTGCTCGACCATTTCAAGGCGCTGATCACCGCCGAGGACGTCGAGGAGAGCAAGCCGAGCCCGGAGGGGTACGAGCGGGCCCTGGAAGCCCTGAACTCGCTGCCCCCCCTGCCGGAGCGCCTGTTCCACCCGCACGAGGTGCTCGCCGTCGAGGACAGCCCGGTCGGCCTCGCCGCGGCCGCCGAGGTGGGGCTCGCGACGCTCGGCATCGCCCACCCCTACTCCCGCGCCCTGCTGCAAGGGGCCGACGCCGTGGTGGCGGGCCTCGACGAGCTGACGCCCGAGCGTCTGGAGCGGCTTTATGCGGAGGTCAGCCGGCGGTGAGGGGGCGTTGAGGGTTGCGACGATGTGAGCCAAGGCGTTCTGAGCATAGGGGAGGGGCTTGTCCCCTTTGAGGCCCAACGGGCCGCCCTTCTTTAGCCCAGGGCATCGCCCTGGGTTGGATCGGGCGCCACCAACCTGCGCCCCAACGGGGCGCGCTAACCAGCGTGGATGCGCACGATAGCGCGGCCCTTCAG
>JBDSHF010000188.1:0-3153 GCA_039918595.1 Thermoanaerobaculia bacterium | reverse complement strand
CAGCCAGGGCGTGCAGCGAGAATCCGCGGGGAAGACCCGCGACGTGCCCCTTCTTACGGCGAGTCCGTGGCCCGCCGCAGCCGCCAGAGGCTGGCGAGGCAGAGCAGCGCGGCGAGGACGAGGAGACCCATCTGTGACAGCGTCGGGATCTCGATGAGCTCGGGCCGCGCCTCGACGGAGCCCAGGTCGACCGCCGCGCCGAAGATCCGCGCGAAGCCGCGCTGATCGGTTGCCGGCGGGCTCGGGATCGCGGGGTTGCCGGCATCGATCACCGGACTGCCGGGGAGCGGCCGATGCGTCAGGGTCGGGCCGCCATTGTTCGCGAGTGGCCCGATTGAAGGGTCCAGCCCGACCAGGTTGTTGGCGCCCGTCAGGACCGCGACCCCGGGGGTTTCGATCAAGCTGTAGTTGGCCGTGACCGGGAACGGGCCCGCCATGAGAGAGGCCAGATCCTCGGCGTCTCCGTTCGCCACGATCGAGTGGTCGAGTTGGACCGTGGCCGCGGGATGAACGCCGTTCAGACCGCCGATCAGAAGGCTGCCACCCTTCCGGCCTGCCGTGTTGTTCAAAACCGTCGTCAGGCGCAGGAGCAGGGTGTTGCTCCCGTCTCCAGAAAAGGAGACCCCACCCCCATATCCGGCCTGGTTGCCCGAGATCGTGCTGTTGATGATCCGGGGGTTGCCCAGGACGATGTACAGCCCACCGCCGAACGCGTTGTTGAAGCCCGGGGCTCCGGATCCGGCGGTGTTGCCGGAGATCGTGCTCGACTCGATCGTCAGGACCACTCCCAAGGGATCGACGGCGATCCCTCCCCCGGCCTCGGAGACTTCATTGCCGGAGAAGGTGGAGGAAACGATGGAGCTGTCCTCTGTCAGGGCGTCGAGGTAGAGACCGCCACCGGTCGTGGCGATGCCGCCGGAAAGGGTGCTCCGCTCGAGGATGAGCTTTCCGCCGACGACACAGAGATTGCCACCGAACGAAGGGCCGAGGTCCACAGCCGCGCCGCCGGTCAGCGTGCTGTCCGCGATCCGGAGAGTCCCTCCGCTGGTGCCGAGAAAGCCAACATTGCCGCCACATCCAGCCACCGGGGGGTCTTGCGCGAGCCCGGACATGCTGTCGGAGATCACGCTGTCGAGGATCGTGAGGTTCTCGCTGTCCGCGAAGACCGCCCCTCCGGGTCCCGAGCCTCCCGACTGGCCCCGGGTCAGCCTCAGGCTGGAGAGGGTGACGTCGATCGGCGCGGCGACCGCGAGGTTTTCGACGTGGAAGATCCGGGATTGATCGTTGCCGCTCACCGTGAGCACCCCGGCGCCGGGACCGTCGACGGCCAGGGAGTCCGTGATCCGGATCTCACCCGAGGTGAGCGTGATCGTGCCGGTGAGCCCGGGCGCGAAGGCGAGGACGTCGGCCCCTGGAGCCGCGTTGGCATCGAGAGCGGCCTGCCGGAGGCTGTTCGGCCCCGAGTCGGCCAGGTTCGCGACCGTGAACGTGGCCGCCGTTGCTCCACTGGTCAGGGCCAGGAAGCAGGCAAGGCCAAGCCGAAGGGCGGGAAGGGAACGCCGGGACTCGCTTTTCATTATGACATTTTAACATAAACCTTGGCGGACAGCTCGCCCAACCATTGCAAGATAAGATCCGGTCCCGATGACCCGCAACCCCGCCGCACGGCTCCTGGCGCGAGCGCTTTTTATCGCGGCCGCCGTGCTCGCCGTCGAGCTCCTGGCGCGCGGGGGCTTGTCGGTTCTCGAGCGCCGCGGGGTGCGGTATCAACCGATCCTCGGCGACCGGTTGAGCGCTGAGAATCGCCAGGCGATCGAGGATTTCCTGGGGGGGCGCGAGTCACCTTTCCAACTCGACAGCGTCCTGGGGTGGACTCTCCGGCCCGGTTTCCATTCGCCGAAAGTCACGGTAGATGCCGTGGGCCGGCGCCGCGCCCCCCGCCGGCCGCCGCCGGAGAGCAACGCCGTGCGGCTCGCGGCCTTCGGAGACTCCTTTACCTTCGGCGGCGACGTGGTCGACCGTGAGGCGTACCCCGAGGCGCTCGCGCGCCTCGATCCGGGAGTTGACGTCGCCAATTACGGTGTGCCGGCCTACGGGCTCGACCAAGCGTTCCTGCGGTACCTGAAAGAGCGCGGAGCGGCACGTCCCCAGGTGGCGATCATCGGTTACCTGTCCGAGAACATCTGCCGCGACGTCAGTGTCTTTCGGCCGTTCTACAACCCGAACACGGTCTTCCCCCTCGCCAAGCCGCGCTACCTGCTGGAAGGCCGCGGCCTGAGGCTCCTCCGCAACCCGCTACCGACCCCGGAGAGCTACCGGCGCCTGCTCGCGAACCCCGCCGATTCCCTCGCCGAGTTGGGCCGGCACGACGCTTATTACCGCACGCGCGCCCACGCCAGCCCGTGGGACCGCGGCGCAACCGTGCGGCTCGTGAAGCTTGCCGCCGCGCAACTGCCAGCCGCCAGCCGCGACGGGTGTTACGGTGCCGGCGAGGCCTTTTCGGTGACCACTCGCCTGTTCAGCCTGTTCTATGAGACCGCGCTTCGGGACGGCGCGCAACCCGTCATCCTGATCTTCCCCACTCGCGAGGAGGTGGCCGGCTGGCGTAGCTTCCGCCGGAAGCGTTACGCGCCGCTGCTGAGCTTCCTCGGCGGCAAGGGCTACCGGGTCGTCGACGCGATGGAGATGTTCGATGGCGCCGGCCGCAACCTCTCGATCGACGAGCTCATCCCGACGCATCTGAGCCCGCTCGCCAATACGCTGGTGGCCGAACACCTGCGACAACGTTTGCAGAGCTTCGGCCTGATCCGCACCCATGAAATTGATGGTGGGAGATGAAAGTATGATTTTCGCGATCAAAGCCGAGGTTAGTGATCAGCGGGCGGAGACGTTCGCGTTCAGCGCGCAGAAGACGATGTATGGCGGCAAGCAGATCGCCGAAGGCGATACGATCTTCGTCTTCGCGAGCGAAAACGAAGGCGGGCCAGGTCTCATCGCGAGCGCCGTCGTCACCTCGGCCGAAGCGCTCGCGAAAAAACCCGGGATCGCCCGGCAAACGCCGCGCGTGAGCATCACCCTCCGACGCACCGCGCTCGTGAAGCGTCGCCTGGGGCGGAGCGAGCTCAAACCTTTTTCCGACTGGAACGACGGCCG
>JBDSHF010000187.1:0-11002 GCA_039918595.1 Thermoanaerobaculia bacterium | reverse complement strand
GCCGGCACCGACGCCGAGTCGCTGGCGGTCCGGGCCGAGCGCCTGGCCGAGACCGCGGCACGCCTCTCGCGGGCCGAGCTGGCCGACCTCGCGGCGGCGCTCCAGCGGGAGCTGGAGGACGGCCCGGCGCGGGCGGCGGTGGTCGCCGGCAAGCCCGCCGAGGCCGCCGAGAGGCTGCGCCGGCTGGCATCGCGGCTGCGCCGCGGCGACACGGTCCACCTCGACCCGCGGCACGGGATCTTCCTCGGCGCCGGGGTCCGTGGCCGCCGCATCGGCTTCCTCTTCCCCGGCCAGGGCGCCCCGTCGCATCTCGACGGCGGGCTGCTGCGCCGGCGCTTCGAGGACCTCGCGGCCTTCTATGAGGATGCCCTGCTGGTGCCGCCGACGGACGCCGGCGGCGTCGTCGATGCCGTGAATACCGCCGTCGCGCAGCCGGCGATCCTCGCCCATTCGCTCGCCGGCCTGCGGCTGCTCGACCGGCTCGGGCTCCGCGCCGGGGTGGCGGTCGGCCACAGCCTGGGGGAGATCGCGGCCCTGCAATGGGGCGGCGCCCTCGACGCCGGCAGCGCCCTGCGCCTCGCCGCCGAGCTGGCGGCGATCCCGTTCCGCCCGCTCTCCCGGCCGGTCGCTTCCACCGTCCTCGGCTCCCTGCTCACCGCCGCGACGGATCTGCCGGCCCTGCTGTGCGGTCAGCTCACCGCCCCCGTCCGCTTCACCGAGGCGCTCGCCGCGGCGGACCGCGTCGACCTCTGGATTGAGGTCGGCCCCGGCCGCGCCCTCTCGGAGCTGGTGGGCGAGGTGCTCAACGCACCGGCGGTCCCGCTCGACGTCGGGGGACCCTCGATCGCCGGGGTGCTCGCGGCCGCGGGCGCGGCGTTCGCGCTGGGCGTGCCGGTAGCCACCGCCGTCCTGTTCGAGGGGCGGTTCACCCGGCCGTTCGACCGCGACCGCCCGCTGAAGTTCCTGGCGAATCCCTGCGAGATGGCGCCGCTTATTGGGGCGGTAACGGGGGAGATCACCGGGGCGGCCCCCCTCCCGGCCTCCCCCCGCGTACGGGGAGAGGAGAAAGACAGGGGAGAAGACGCGGGCCTCATGGTTCCCTCTCCCCTTCGGGGGGAGGCCGGGAGGGGGCTCCTCCTCACCACCCCGCGGGAGGTGCTGCGCCAGCTCGTGGCCGAGCGCGCCGAGCTCCCGCTCGACTCGGTGCAGGACGGCAGCCACCTGCTCTCCGACCTTCATCTGAACTCGATCTCGGTCGGCCAACTGGTGGTCGAGGCGGCGCGCCGGCTGGGGCTGCGCCCGCCGTCCTCCCCCACCGACTACGCGCGGGCGACGGTCGCCGAGGTGGCGGAGGCGCTCTCGCAGCAGGCGCCGCTGATCCCGGGGGCCGCCAGCGAGCCCGCCGCCCCGGCCGGCGTCGACTCCTGGGTGCGGCCGTTCACGGTGGAGCTCGTCGAGCGCCCCCTCCCCCGCCACGGCAAGCAGGATGCCGCGGGGGCAGGGGGCTGGCGCGTGGTCGCCCCGCCTCACCATCCGCTCGCCGGGCCGCTCGCCGCCGCGTTCGCCAGTCAACTGCCGGGGAGCGGCGTCGCGCTCTTGCTTCCCGTGGCGGTGGACGAGCGGCACGCCGGGCTCTTCGTCGAGGCCGCGCAGGCCGCCCTCGCCGCGCCCGGCCCCCTCCGATTCGCCCTGATCCAGCAGGGGGGCGTCGGCGGCGGCTTCGCCCGCACCCTGCACCAGGAGATCCCGGGGACGGCCACCTGCGTCGTGGAGCTCCCCTTCGACCACCCCGGCGCCGCCGCCTGGGTGGCCGCCGAGATCGCCGCCGCCGCCACCGGTTACGTCGAGGCCCATTACGATGCCGAAGGGGTCCGCCGCGTCCCCATGCTGCGACTCCTGCCGGCGGCTGACGAGCCCGGCGGCGAGCTGCCGCTCGGCCCGGAGGATGTCCTGCTGGTCACCGGCGGCGGCAAGGGGATCGCCTCCGAGTGCGCCCTCGACCTCGCCCGCGAGACCGGCGCCCGCCTCGCCCTGATCGGCCGCTCGCTGCCGGCGCGGGACGCCGAGCTCGCCGCCAACCTCGAGCGGATGGCCGCCGCCGGCGTGCGCCTGCTCTATCTGCCCGCCGACGTCACCGACGGCGAGGCCGTGCGCGCCGCGGTCGCCCGCGCCGAGGCCGAGCTGGGCCCGGTGACCGCCTTGCTGCACGGCGCCGGCACCAACGTGCCCCGCCCCCTCTCGGCGCTCGACGAGGCCTCGTTCCGGCACACCTTCGCTCCCAAGGCCGCGGGCTTGCGCAACGTTCTCGCGGCGGTCGATCCGGCGCGGCTGCGGCTGCTCGTCACCTTCGGCTCGATCATCGCCCGCATCGGGCTCGCCGGCGAGGCCGACTACGCGGTCGCCAACGAATGGCTGGCGCGGGCCACCGAGCGGTTCGCCGGCGAGCACCCCGGCTGCCGCTGCCTGACCCTCGAATGGTCGGTCTGGGCCGGCGTCGGCATGGGCGAGAAGCTCGGCACCCTGGAGAGCCTGATGGCGCGGGGGATCTCGCCGATCCCGCCGGGGACCGGCGCCGGCCTGCTGCGCGAATTGATCTCGGCGCCGCAACCCGCCGTCTCGCTGGTGGTCGCCGGCCGTTTCGGCGAGCCGCCGACCCTGCCGCTGGAGCGCCCCGACCTGCCGCTGCTCCGCTACCTCGAAACGCCGCGGGTCTACGTGCCCGGCGTCGAGCTGGTGGTGGACGCCGTGGTCTCGGCCGACACCGATCCCCACCTCGCCGATCACGTCTTCCGGGGGGAGCCGCTGTTCGCCGCCGTCTTCGGGATGGAGGCGATGGCCCAGGCCGCCATGGCGCTGGCCGGCACGGACGAGATCCCGGTCTTCGAGGACGTCGTCTTCCAGCGCCCGGTCGCGGTGCCCCCCGGGCGCTCGACCACGATCCGCGTCGCCGCCCTGGCGCGCGGGCCGGGCCTCGTCGAGGTCGTGCTCCGCGATGCCTCGACCGGCTTCGCCGCCGACCACTTCCGCGCCCTCTGCCGCTTCGGCGCCGCCGATGCCGCCGATGCCGTCGACAGCGCCCGGCCCCGCCTGCTCGCCACCTTCCCCGCCACGGCCAACGGGAGCGAGCTCATCGCGCTCGATCCCGGGGACCTCTACGGCGGCGTCCTCTTCCACCAAGGGCGCTTCCAGCGCCTCCGGGGGTACCGGGCCCTGCGCGCCACCGAATGCCTGGCGGAGATCTCGTCGGACGGCAGCAGCGTCTGGTTCGGCCATACCCTGCCGGACCGCCTGGTGCTCGGCGATCCCGGCGCGCGCGACGCCGCCATCCACGGCATCCAGGCCTGCATCCCCCACTCGACCCTGCTGCCGATCGGCGTCGAGCGGGTGGTCAGCCGGGGGCTCGCCAGCGACGTCCCCCTCCTCCTCGCCGCTCGCGAGCGGAGCCGGAACGGCGACGAATTCATCTACGACATCGAGCTCGTCACCGCCGGCGGCGAGCTGCGCGAGCGCTGGGAAGGGCTGAAGCTCCGCGCCGTCGACCAGATCGCCCCGCCGCTCTCCTGGACGGCCGCCCTGCTCGGTCCGCACGTCGAGCGGCGGCTGCAGGAGATCTTCCCCGGCTCCCGGGTCCGCGTCGCCCTCGACCGCGACGGCCTCGACCCCAGCGACCGGCCGGGGGAGATCCGCCACCGCCCGGACGGCCGGCCGGAGACGGGCGCGGGGAACAGCGTCTCGCGCTCCCACGCCGGCGGCCTGGTGCTGGCGGTGACCGGCGAGGGGCGGATCGGCTGCGACCTCCAGACCGTGGACGAGCGGACCGAGGAGGTCTGGCGCGACCTGCTCGGCCCCGAGCGCTCCCGGCTCGCCGAGCTGATCGTCCGCGAGCGCGGCGAGGCGTTCGGCGCCGCGGCGACCCGCGTCTGGTCGGCGGTCGAGAGCCTGGTCAAGGCGGGAGCTCCCCAGGGCGCGCCGCTGGTCCTCGAAGACGGCGGCCTGGAGGGCGCCGCGGCCGACGGCTGGCTCCTCCTGCGCTCGGGCGAGCTGCGCATCGGCACTCTGCTCGCCCCGGTGCGCGAGCTGGCGGGCCCCGCGTCGCTCGCCGTCCTGGTCGAGAGCGTGCATTGAAGGCCTACGAATACCGCCATCTGGTCGGGTTCGAGGACACCAACCTGGTCGGCAACGTCTACTACGTCAACCACCTGCGCTGGCAGGGGCGCTGCCGCGAGATGTTCCTGCGCGACCACGCCCCGGAGATCCTGGAAGACCTCGCCCACGACCTCGCCCTCGCCACCGTCCGCTGCTCCTGCGAGTACCTGGCCGAGCTGGAGGCGTTCGACCAGATCGTCATCCGCATGCGCCTGGGGGGAGTGGCCCAGAACCGCATTACCCTGGTCTTCGAATATTTTCGCGAGAAGAGCGGCGAGAAGAACGGGCCGAACGGCGGCGGCGAGGAGCTGGTGGCCCGCGGCGAGCAGGTGGTCGCCTGCATGCGGCGCGAGAGCGGGCGCACCGTGCCGGTGCCCATCCCCGTCCCCCTGCGCGAGGCCCTCAAGCCCTACGCTTAGAGCCGGCGTATGCTCT
The DNA here is from genome assembly GCA_039918595.1 of Thermoanaerobaculia bacterium. Classification (GTDB taxonomy): domain Bacteria; phylum Acidobacteriota; class Thermoanaerobaculia; order Multivoradales; family UBA5704; genus DATARR01. The sequence continues at coordinate 6,421 of JBDSHF010000187.1, read as the reverse complement.
GGATTTCACGCGCGGCCCTGCGCTGGCCGGTCCCGACGCTGCTCCTGTTCCTGCTCGGTTCCGCCGTAGCGGCCGCCGGCCTGTTCCGGCTGGAGGTCCGCACCGACGGCGCGGCGATCTATCCGCAGGGGGACGCCACGGTCGAGCGGACGCTACGCGACCGCCAGACCTTCTCCGAGCCCGACCAGATCATCCTGCTGGTGAGCTCCCGGCCCGGCGGCCCCCCCGTCGCCTCGCCGGCGGGGTTCCGCTTCCTGCGGCGGACCGACTCCGAGCTGCGCAAGCTGCCGGGCGTGAGCGCCTTGGGCGTCCACTCGCTCGCCGACATGGTCGAGCCCCCGCCGCTGGGAAAGCTCCAGATCATCACCCCGCTCGACGAGATCCCCGACGATCCCGCCGCCTTCGCCGCCCTGCTCGCGCGCATCCGCCGGATCCCGGTCGCGGCCGGCCTCTACCTCTCCCGCGACGGCCGCGCCGCGCCCTTCTACATCCCGATCGCCAGGGGGGCCGACCGGCGCGAGGTGATCCGCGCTCTGGAGAGCTGGCGGGCGGCGCGGGCCGCCGCCCCCTTCGAGCTGCGAATCACCGGGCCGGCGGCCGCCGAGGCGGTGCTCGGCGAGGCCGTGCTGCGCGACCTCACGCGCCTGGTGCCGGGGATGGTCGCCGCCCTCGCCCTGCTGCTCGCGGTCGCGCTGCGCACGCCGGTCGGCGTCATCGCCCCGCTGGCGCAGGTGCTCGCGACCCTGCTCTGGACCCTCGGCCTGATGGGCTGGGCGGGGGTGCCCGTCACCCTGGTGACCACCATCCTCCCGGTGCTGCTGATGGCGATGTCGATGACCGACGAGATCCACCTGCACGAGCGGATTCAGCACCGGCTGGCCGGCATCCCCCGCGAGGTCGCCGCCCGCGAGCGCCTCCTGGCGGCGACCGAGGGCTCCTTCGCCGACATCGCCTCGCCGCTCATCCTCACCTCGCTGACCACCGCCGCGGGCTCCTACTCCTTTCTCGGCGCCGCCATGGCGCCGCTGCGCGACCTCGGCCTCTTCGCCGGCACGGGGCTGCTGCTCGCCATGCTCTTCACCTTCAGCCTGGTCCCCGCCCTGATCGCCGTGCTCCCCGCGCGGTGGGCCGAGCGCCGAAGCCCCGCCCGGCCAACCGGCGCCTCTGGAGCCCCGGATCTCGAACGGCGATTCTCCGGCCATTCCCGGGCCTTTGCCCTGACCGGCGCGGCGCTCCTGGTGCTCGCGATCCCCGGTCTCTTCCGGCTGCGGGTGCAGGACTCCTGGATCGATAACTTCGATCCCCGCTCCTCCCTGGTCGCCGCCGAGCGGATCTTCAACCGCTCGTTCTGGGGGAGCTACCGCTTCGACGTCGTGTTCACCGGGCCGGAGCGGGAGTTTTTCTGGACCGCCCGGGGGGTCGCCCTGCTGGAGGATTTCGACCGCCTGGCGCGCTCGGCGCCGCACGTCGGCGGCCGGCTCGGGCCGCTGCAGTTCCTGGAGGTCGGCGCCCGCGCCCAGGGCAACGAGCTGCCGGTCTCGCGGCTGCCGCCGCTGTCGGTGAAGGGTACCGGCCAGATCATCGAGATCCTGGCGATCCGGATCAGCCTGCGCCAGTACCTGACCGCGGACCAGAGCGCGGCCCGCGTCCGCCTGTTCGTCCCCAGCGCCGACTACGCCCGGGGGCGCGAGCTGCGCGCCTGGCTCGAACGGCGGCTGCCCGCTCTCGCCGCCCGCCGCGGCGCCCAGGTCCATGTTTCGGGGGACGTGCCGGTGGGCCTCGCGGTGGTGGGATCGATCGTCGGCAACCAGCTCAGCTCGATCGGCTGGACCGCCGCGACCCTCGCGCTGATGCTGCTCGCCGCCTTCCGCAGCCCGCGCTGGACGGCGGTCCTGATGGCGCCGGTGCTCGCCGCCACCCTCCTCCTGTTCGCGGCCCTGGGGTACGCCGGCGTTCCGCTCGGCATCGCCACCAGCATGTTCGCGGCCCTCACCCTGGGCGCCGGGGTCGACTTCGCCCTTCATTATGTCCACGCCTACCGGCGCGAGCGGCGAGCCGGCCGCCCCCACGACGAGGCGGTGCTCGCCACCCTGCGCACCGCCGGCCGGGGAGTGCTCTGGAACGCCGTCGTCCTCGCCTGCGGCTTCTCGGTGCTCGCCGTCTCCGCCATCAAGCCGAACGCCAGCCTGGGGCTCCTCCTGGCGGCGGCGATGCTGGTGAGCTGCGCGACCACGGTCGGCCTGCTGCCGGAGATCCTGCGGCGGTGGGGCGGAGCTTCTATCGCCCGGCCCGGTTGCGGCGCCGGATCCGGTTCAGCAGCCGGCGGCGGCGCGTGATCCGGGGGCGCTTCTCCCCTTGCAGCAGGGCGAGCTCGCGCTCGATCTCCGAGTTGACCTCGCCCCCCATCAGGATGGCGAAGGCGGTCAGATAGAACCAGACCAGCAGCAGGATCACCGCGCCGAGCGAGCCGTAGGCCGTGGTGTAGGAGTGGAAGTAGTCGAGGTACGTCCGCAGGCCGAACGAGGCGAGCAGCCAGAGGGCGACGCCGGTGACCGCCCCCGGGCTCCCCCAGTGGCGCCCCTGGACCTCGCCGAGGTTCGGCGCGTAGTTGTAGACCATCTCGAAGGAGAGGATCACGAACACCAAAATCAGCAGCCAGCGCAGGAAGAAGTGCCAGACCGCCGCGAACAGGAAGCCGACCCCCAGGCGCCGCGCCAGCGTCTCGCCGACCGTGCCGCCATAGAAGATCAGCAGCAGGGCGCAGACGATCAACACCGCGAAGGTGAGCGTCAGCGCGATCGCCACGATCCGCCGCCACCACCAGGGGCGGGTCTCCTTGAGCCCGCACGCCGTGTTGAGCGTGCGCGAGACCGCGATCATGCCGTTCGAGGCCACCCAGAGGGCCGCCGCCAGCGACAGGTAGAGCTTGGTCCCCGTGCGGGCGCTGCGGATCTCGGTCAGCGTGTGATTGAGCAGCTCCGTCACGTCGCGGCTGGGAGAGATGCGCGCCACGTAGACGAACACGTCCCACCCCAGCTTCGGGTGGGTCGCCGCGAGATAGCCGAGCAGCGTGGTGAGGAACAGCAGCAGCGGGAAGATCGAGAACAGGAAGAAGTACGCCAGCTCCGCGCACCGCCCGAGCAGCTCGTCCTCATAGATCTGCCGCCACAGCCGCCAGCCGAGCTCCTTCCAGGTGAGACCGGCGCGGGTCCAGAGGGTGGGCATGGGGGGAAGATAGCAACAAAGGCGGAGCGCCGACGCCCGGGCATCAATGCCCGGGCTACGCTGGAAACGAAAAGCCGGGTAAACCCGGCTCCAGCATGGATCGAAGAGATGGAGCCGGCTTCAGCCGGCTTTTCTTCTGAGACGTAGCCCGGGCATTGATGCCCGGGCGGGCCGGTCCGCCCCGGGGTAATGCTAGAGTCCCCCGACCACGTTTCGACGGAGAAACCCCGCCGATGACCCCCAAAAAGGCCATAGAACAGGCCGCCGACCGGATCTCCAAGCTGCGCTCCGAGATCCGGCATCACGAGTACCTGTACTACGTCGAGGACCGCCCCGCGATCTCCGACACCGAGTTCGACCGCCTCTTCCACGAGCTGGAAGGCCTGGAGAAGGAGCACCCGGACCTCGTCGCCGAGGACTCCCCCACCCAGCGGGTCGCCGGCACGCCGGTCGACGGCTTCCCCACCGTCGAGCACGCGGCGCCCATGCTGTCGCTCGACTCCAGCCAGGACGAGGCCGCGCTGCGCCGCTTCGACGAGCGCCTGCGCAAGGGGCTGGGGCCGGACGTCGCCGTCGAGTACGTGCTCGAGCCCAAGCTCGACGGCCTCTCCGTGGAGATCGTCTACCGCGACGGCGTCCTCCTCCAGGCGGCCACCCGCGGCGACGGGCGCAAGGGGGAGGGGATCACCGCCAACGTCCGCACCATCACCAGCGTCCCCCTGAAGCTGCGCGACAGCGAGCGCCCGGCGCCGCCCTTCCTCTCCATCCGCGGCGAGATCATCATGTTCGCCAGGACCTTCGACAAGCTCAACGAGCGGCTGATCGCCGAGGGCAAAGAGCCCTTCGCCAGCCCGCGCAACGCCGCCGCCGGCTCCGTGCGCCAACTCGACCCGCAGCTCACCGCCTCCCGCCCCCTCCACCTCTTCGCCTACGACATCCTCGACTCCGAGGGGGTCACCGGGCTCGAGACCCATTGGGACGTGCTGATGGCCCTGCGCGCCTGGGGGCTCAAGGTCAACGAGCGGGTGACCCGGGGGACGACCGTCGACGACATCCTCGCCTACCACGCCGGCTTCGAGGCCGAGCGCGACGACCTCGGCTACGAGATCGACGGCGTGGTGATCAAGCTCAACGACCTCGCCCACCGCGACACCCTGGGCTGGACCTCCCGCCACCCGCGCTGGGCCTTCGCCTACAAGTTCCCGCCGCGCAAGGAGATCACCCGCATCCTCTCGATCCTCCCCTCGGTCGGGCGGACCGGCGTCGTCACCCCCGTGGCCCTCATGCTGCCGGTCGAGATCGGCGGCGTGACCGTGGCCCGCGCCACCCTGCACAACCGCGAGGAGGTGGCGCGCAAGGACGTCCGCGAGGGGGACCGCGTGCGCGTCCAGCGGGCCGGCGACGTCATCCCGCAGGTGATCGAGCGGATCGAGGAGCCCGGTCACGAGCGCGCCCCCGAGTGGCGGATGCCCGACGCCTGCCCCTCCTGCGGCACGGCGCTGATCGAACGCGGCCCCTTCACCGTCTGCCCCAACAGCTTCGAGTGCCCGGCCCAACTCGCCGGCCGCATCGTCCACTTCGCCTCCCGCGATGCCTTGGACATCGAGGGCTTGGGGGACGAGACCGCCAAGCTGTTCGTCGCCGAGAAGCTGGTCCGCCAGCTCCCTGACCTCTTCGAGATCCGCGCCGAGCAGCTCCTGCATCTGGAAGGGTTCGCCCAGAAATCCGCCAGCAAGCTGGTGGACGCCCTGAAGAAGGCCGCCGCGGCCGCCGAGCTCCCCCGCTTCCTCTATGGACTGGGAATCCCCGAGGTCGGCGTCGCCGTGGCCCGCGACCTCGCCCGGCACTTCGGCACCTTCGCCCGCCTGCGCGCGGCCGACGAGGCGGCGCTCCAGGAGGTCCCGGGGGTCGGGCCCCGGATGTCCGAGCAGATCCTCGACTTCTTCGGCGAGCCGAAGAACGCCGCCGTGCTCGACGAGCTCACGGCCAAGCTCCATCTCGTCGAGGCCGAGCCGTCCGAAGAGGGGGTGGCGCGCGTAAAACCTCTTGCGGGGCAGAAGTGGGTCTTCACTGGCGGCCTGACCCAGCTCACCCGCCGCGACGCCCAGGCCTACGTCGAATCCCTGGGCGCCCGCGCCACCGGCTCCGTCAGCAAGGCGACCGACGTCGTGGTGGTCGGCGAAGACGCCGGCTCCAAGGCCGAGGATGCGCGGAAGCTGGGGGTCCAGACCATGAACGAAGAGGAATTCCTCGTCTTCCTCCGCGGGAACGGAATCGCCGTCTAGCCTGTTCTACGGGGAGGAAGCGGAAGTCCGGAAAGGGAACCCACCGATGAAATTCGCAGTGACACTGATCGCCCTCGCCCTGTTCGGCGCCCTCGCGCTGGTCGCGGCCGTCGCGCCGGCGCCCAAGGCCGAGAAGAAAGGATCGCCCCAAGTGATCGAAAAAGTCGTCAAGACCGAAGACGAGTGGAAGAAGGTCCTCACCCCCGAGCAGTTCAACGTGCTGCGCCAGGAGGGCACCGAGCGGGCCTTTACCAGCCCGCTGAACAAGAACCACGAGAAGGGCGTCTTCGTCTGCGCCGCCTGTGGCCTGACGCTCTACAACTCGGACCAGAAGTTCGAGTCCGGCACCGGCTGGCCGAGCTTCTGGGCGCCGATCGACCCCACCCACATCACCACCAAAACCGACCGCAGCTTCTTCCAGAGCCGCACCGAGGTCCGCTGCGCCCGCTGCGGCGGCCACCTCGGCCACGTCTTCGAAGACGGCCCGAAGCCGACCGGCCTGCGCTACTGCATGAACGGCGTGGCGCTGAAGTTCGAGCCGGCGAAGTAACCTTCCGCGGCAGAAAAAAGACGGGGCTCCCCGCGTCCAGACACAGGAGCCCCGTCAAACCCGCCGGGTTTTCTTTCGATTCAGTTGTCAAAGAGCGTTCTGCTCGTCAAAAGCGCTCCGCGAGCCTCATTCCCCGCGCCTCGCGCTTCATTCCCTGCTCTTCGAGAGGCATTCCCCGCCTCTCGAGGCCCCTTCCCTCCATCTCACGGCCCATTCCCCACCGCCCCAACCCGTTCCCTCCAGGGAATCAGGGATGAAGTCCAGGCTTCGTCCCATTCCCCACCCTTCACGCTCCATGGAGCTCGGGAATGAGGCATTCCCCGCGGGGAACGCCGCCCGGAGTCCAGGGAACGGGCCGCCG
>JBDSHF010000186.1:0-12558 GCA_039918595.1 Thermoanaerobaculia bacterium | reverse complement strand
CTTGTGAGGCCATGATGATCACGACCCTTTCCCGCGTGCTTCGCTCCCGGCGCCCCGTTCTGGCGGCTGCCGCGTTCGTCTGTCTTCTCGTCGTGAGCTGCAAGGATGGCGCGAGCGCCGGGAAGGCCGCCAATGGGGCTCCCCCGAAGGCCGCGGCCGCCGGCACTCCGGCCGACTTCCAGTTGGCGTCGGTGGATGGCCGCAAGCTGGGCCCGAAGAGCTTCCCCGGCCAGGTGGTGGTGGTCGACTTCTGGGCCACCTGGTGCATGCCCTGCCGGTTGCAGGCGGAGATCCTCGAGCCTGTCTATCGCGATCTGAAGGGGCGGGGCGTGCAGTTCCTGGCGGCCAACGTGGGGGAGGCGCCCGAAGACGTGAAGAAGTTCCTCAAGGAGAAGCCCTTCCCCTATCCCGTGCTGCTCGATCCGGACCAGGCGGTCGCCACCAAGATGGGCGTCTTCGGCCTGCCCACGCTGATGGTGGTGGATAAGCAGGGGAAGATCTCCTACCTGCAGACCGGGATCGCCGATGGCGACACCCTGCGGGAGCTGATCAAGAAGGCCGGGGCTTAAAAACCGGGGAAAAGAGGGCGGGCAGGGCGCCCACCAGGGGCGCCCCTACGTACCGGTTTCAGGTTTCCCTGGTTAGTCCAGCACAACCAGCGCGACGCGACGGTTCTGGGAACGCCCTTCGCGGGTCTTGTTGTCCGCGACCGGGCTGCTCTCGCCGTAGGAGATGACGTTGATGCGGTGGAGCGGGAAGTTCTGCTTCTGGTTGAGATAGCGGCGGACCGACTCGGCCCGCAGCAGCCCCAGCTCCTCGTTGTACTTGTCCGAGCCGACGTTGTCGGTGTGCCCCTGGATCTCGACGTAGACGTTCTTGTTGTCCTGCTTGATCTTGGCCGCGAACTCGTCGATGGCGGCCTGCCCCTCGGGCGACAGGTCGGAGGTGTCGAAGCCGAACTTCACCTTTTCGTCGGTCAGGAGCGTCTCATAGAGGAACTTTCCCTCGGCGAGCTTGCCCGCCTCCTGGGCGCGGCGCAGGGCGTCCTGGGCGGTCTGCGAGATCTCGCCGATCTGCTTGTCGTGGGTGTTGAGACGGGTTTGCGTCTGCTCGACCTGCCCTTGCACCTCGTCGACGCGGGTGTTGACCGCGCCGGTCTCCTGCTTGACGTATTTCTTGGTCGCGCAGCCCGTGGTGCCGACGAGGGCGGCGGTCAGCGAGAGGGCAACGATCCACGGTTTTCCGTTCATGGTGATTCTCCCTTGGGTCGGGGCCCGTCCCTCCGGCGGGGAGCGGGGTCCCGGTTGAGGTTCAGCCGCCCGCGCGGGTTCCCGCGGGCGGGGTTCCTTTGTAGCCGCGCCGGAATACGACAGCCCGGCGCTCTCTGCTCTTGCCTTTGATCTCGACCGTGAGCGGGCGGAACTTCACCGCCCCGTCACCGGTCGAGAAACCCAGTACGTATTGGTGCCGGACATCGTCGAGGATCTCCACCAATGCCTTCTGGAGATCCTCCTGGTTGGCGATGGAGTAGTAGCGTCCGCCGGTGACGGCGGCGAGCAGGCTCAGCACGTCGGCGTAGCGATAGATCTTCTTGCCTGCCTGGTCCAACTCGTAGGGGTTGCCCGCGCCCAGCCCCAGCACATAGGTGGGGAGCTGGGCCTCCTGGACGACCGTCCGCGCCTGCTCGGGGGTCAGGCGGCTGGCGTTGTCCACGCCGTCGGTGATCAGCAGGGCGAACCGTTTCGGGTTGCGCCCCTCGAGCGAGATCTGGGGGATGCGGGCCACCGCGTCGTGAAGGGTCGTCGTGCCGTAGGCGACCCAGCGCTCGCTCGCCTCGCGCAACGCCCCCTGGTTCTTGGTGAACGGGACCTCGACCTCGAAGATGCCGCCGGCGAAGCTGGCGATGGAGAATTCGTCGCCCGGCAGCGATTTATCGAGGAAGAAGCGCAGCGCCTGCTGGCTCTGCGCGAGCTTGCCGCCGCTCGCCATGCTCCCCGAGAGATCCTGGAGCAGGATGATGCTCGCCGGGGCGTCGGAGCGGCGCTCGAAGCTCTCGATGGGCACCGTCTTGCCCTCGATGCGGAGCTGGAAATCCTTCTGGTCCAGGCTCTTGGCATAGCCCGCGCCGGAGCGGACGACCACCGGCACCAGCACCAGGCCGACCGAGACCTCATCCTGGAACTGCGGGGTCGACGGCTCCTTCTGAGGCTCCTGGGAAAGCGCGGGATCCGCTCCTGTCCCCAGGGCCAGGAGGCCCACCGCCAGCGCCAGAAACGCCCTGAGGCGTGGTGCTACTCTCATGCCGAGGCCAAAACTGCAAGAGCCGGGCCATCGTGACAAGATGCCGGACGGGAGGTTTTCATGGCCGAAGAGGAAAAGGTCAACATCCGCAACATCTCAATCAAATGTGGTAACTGCAACACGTATCAGACACTTACGTCGTTTGGACGGCGGGACGACTGGAACGTGTATACCTACGAGTGCGAGAACGACATCTGCGATCCCAAGGTCACCCGCACGATCGTCGAAGTGCCGCGGGATATCGACTCTTTCGCGCGCCGCAATCCGCAGTGGCGGGGCGGCGGGAAGCACGGTGAGGTGGGGGACGGCAGCGCGGAGGAGTAGGAGGCGGGTCAACAACACATAGAGACTTTACAATGTTTTGACGCCAGGGTGGCAAGGGGGGCGTGGCACGCCGCCCGGGATTGAAATCCCGGGCTACCCACGTTCGTCCCGTCCGGGACTCCCACAAACTCCTTGCAGAGCCCCGGGAAGGGGCGACTGTCGGTAGCCCGGGATTTTAATCCCGGGCAGTGAGGTCGCGGGCCACGGACGCTCCGCCCCCATGGCACGCCCTGTGCTAATCTCGCGCGTCGCGGGTTTCAACTCCTTTGCTTCATCTTTCAACCGTTTTCTCGTGAGGGAACCATGAAAAAGATCGTCCACGTCGTGGGCACGGGAACGATTGGCGAGCCCCTGCTCGGTCTCTTCACCGACTTCCGGGACAAGATGGGAATCGATGAGGTCACCTTCCACAAGCGAACGCCGCTGGCGTCCGATCGGGCGAAGCTGAATCACCTGATCCAGCGCGGCGCCAAATTGGCGGTGGACGAGGACGTCCGGTCGGAGTTCGAGAAGCTGGGCCACGAGGTGAGCTTCGAATCCCGCGAGGCCATGGAGCGGGCGACGGTGATCGTCGACTGCACCCCGGCGGGGAACGAGAACAAGGAGAAGTTCTACGAGAACCTGAGCGGCCCCAAGGGCTTCCTCGCCCAGGGAAGCGAGTTCGGTTTCGGCAAGCCCTACGCCCGCGGCATCAACGACGAGGTCCTGGTGGCCGGCGAGGACCGCTTCCTCCAGATCGTCTCCTGTAACACCCACAACATCACGACCCTGATCAAGACGCTCACCCACCAGGACGGCAAGTACGCTCTGAAGAAGGGGACCTTCGTCTGCATGCGGCGGTCGAACGACATCTCGCAGGCGGACGGCTTCGTGCCGGCCCCCAACGTCGGCAAGCACGACGACCCGAACTTCGGCACCCATCACGCGCGCGACGCCCACCACGTCTTCGAGACCCTGAACCTCGACCTCAACCTCTTCTCGAGCACGGTCAAGCTCAATACGCAGTACATGCACTCGATCTGGTTCAACCTCGAGCTCGACCACGACATCACGCTGGAGGAGGCCAAGAAGCGCCTGCGCGACAACCCTTTGGTGGCGGTGACCGACAAGCGCTACGCCAACCTGATCTTCAGCTTCGGCCGCGATCATGGGTACTACGGGCGGATCCTGTCGCAGACGGTGGCGGTGATGCCGACCCTCGCCGTGCGGCAGAAGCGCGAGGTCTATGGGTTCTGCTTCACGCCCCAGGACGGCAACTCGCTGCTCTCCTCGGTGGCGGCGACCCTCTGGCTCATCGATCCCGAGTGGCAGAGCGTGCAGAACCGCCTGCAGCCGCTCCGCCGCTGGCTGTACCGGGAGATCTGACCGCCCATCCCCCCGATCCGCCGCCCGGACGCTGTGCTTTGAAATACCGGGTGGCGGGCTCTCCTTTTGATTTTGTATGCGACCCGTCGAGCTCAGATTTGGTGACCTCCGCATCGAGGGATGGTCGCGCGCGGGGGACGACAACTGGTTCCGCGTCCACCCCCCGGGGCTGGCGCTCGACGTCGGGCGGGGCGCGCACCAGCTCGCCGGCGCCCAGGACGTGTTCATCAGCCACGGGCATCTCGACCATGCGATGGGGCTGCCGTACGTGCTCTCCCAGCGCTCGCTCCACCGGCTGGTCCACACCCGGGTGTTCTGTCCGGCCGAGATCTCCGAGGACGTGGGAGCGTTCATCGCCGCGGCGGAGCGCCTGGAGCGAGCCCGGTACCGTTACGATCTCGTGCCCCTCTCCCCCGGCGACCGGGTGCCGGTGGGGAAGGGGCTGACGATGGAGGCCTTCGCCACGGACCACGTGGTGCCGAGCCTCGGCTACCATCTCTGGCGCGGGCGGCGGCGCCTGGCGCCCACCTACGCGGGGCTGGCGGCGGCGGAGCTGATCCGGCTGCGCGAGGAGGGGGTGGAGACCGCGGAGCTCGTTGAGGACATCTGGCTGACCTACTGCGGCGACACCGGGCCGAAGATTTTCGAGATGGAGCCGCGGATCTTCCGCAGCCGGGTGCTGATGCTGGAGTGCACCTTCCTGGATGAGGAGCACCGGGACAAGGGGGAGCGGTTCAAGCACCTCCACCTGGGAGACATCGAACAGCGGGCGGCGGATCTCCAGAACGAGGCCATCGTCCTGCATCACCTGTCACGCCGGTTCCGAGTCGAGGAATTGCGGGCAGAAATCGAGCGGCGCCTGCCGGAGCTGGCGCCCCGAATTCACATCCTCGTGGAAGGAGCGGCGGCATGAAGGAAAGGACAGCATGAGAGGACCACAGAGCGGAGGGGGGCCGGGCGGCGGTGGACGCGGCCCGAAACGTCCCTCGGACCGGCCCCCGGACCGGCCCCCGGGGCGGCCGCCGGCAGGCGGCAGCAGCCGGGAGCGGACCGTCGGCGGGGGCTCCCGCGCCCCCTGGCAGCGGCAGGGCGCCCCGAGCGATCCGGATCGCCGCGGCCCGGAGGACCGCCGCCCGCCGGCTCCGCCGCGTGGAGGCGATGATCGTCGCCCGCCGCGTCCGCCCTACCAGGGGCGGGGCGGGGATGACCGTCGCCCATCGGGTCCGCCGCGCGACCGGGACGATCGCCGTCCGCCGTTCCAGAGCCGCGAACGGGATGACCGTCGCCCAGCGGGTCCTCCCCGTGGAAGCGACGACCGCCGTCCGCCGCGGCCGCCCTTTCAGGGAAGGGGTGGGGATGACCGTCGCCCGTCGGGTCCGCCGCGCGACCGGGACGATCGCCGTCCGCCGTTCCAGAGCCGCGACCGGGATGACCGCCGGCCATCGGGTCCTCCCCGTGGAGGCGACGACCGCCGTCCGTCGGGCCCACCCTTTCAGGGAAGGGGTGGGGATGACCGGCGTCCATCGGGTCCGCCGCGCGACCGGGACGACCGGCGTCCGCCGCGTCCGCCTTACCAGGGCAGGGGGGGAGACGACCGCCGTCCATCAGGTCCGCCTCGTGGAAGCGACGACCGCCGGCCCGCGCGCCCTCCCCGCACGGCCGACGACCGCCGGGTGCCGTCGCCCACAGCCCGGGAGCACGCCGAGGAGGTCCTCGAAGGGCGTACGCCCTTCGTGCCTCCCGCGCCGCCGTCTCCGCCGCCCGGCACCCGGCTGATCGACGTCACCGAGATCGAGACGCGGATCGAGAAGCTGGTGGCCGGAGGGGACGGGCTTGCCCGCTTCCAGGGCGTGCCGATCTTCATTCCACGCGCGGCGCCGGGGGACTTGGTGCGGGCGCGGATCGTCGAGCGCAAGCCGGACTATGGCCGGGCGGAGATCGTCCAGATCCTCGAGCCGGGACCGGCGCGCCGGCCCGATCCCGTGCCGGAGCTCACGCGCTCCAGCATCGCCGACCTCCAGCACCTGGAGGACGATATGCAGACGCGCCTCAAGGTGCAGGCGGTCCGCGAGACGCTGGAGCATCTCGGCCATTTGGTGCTCCCCGCGGACGTCGAGGTGATCAAGGGGGAACCCTGGGGGTACCGCCTGCGCACCCAGCTCCATACCGAGGTCGACCCGGTGGCCGGCGGCGTCCGGGTGGGCTACCACGCGCGGGGGACGAACGAGGTGATCCCCGTCTCCAACTGCCCGCTGCTGGTGCCGGAGCTCGAGGCGCTGCTGCGCGAGCTGCCCGCCCACCTGGTGGCAGGGGGGCCGCAGCGGATCGACCTCGCGGCGGGGGACGGCGGCGCGGTCACCGTGGCGCCGCCCATCGAGGGACTCCCGCATGGGGAGGTGTCGACCAAGGTGGGGGAGATCACCTACGCCTACGACGCCCGCTGCTTCTTCCAATCGCACCGCGGGCTGCTGCCGCGGCTGGTGGACGTCACGGTCGGTCCCTGGAAGGGGGAGACGGCGGTCGATCTCTACTCCGGGGTCGGCCTGTTCAGCCTGCCGCTCTCCCGCCTCTATACCAGCGTGATCGCCGTCGAGTCCGACCAGATCGGCTCGCGTTACGCCCGGCTCAACACGCGGCGCAACCAGGCGACCAACCTGGAGATCGTCAACCAGGTGGTCGAGAGCTGGGCGAAGCGGATGCCGGAGGGGCTGGACCGCGTGATCGTCGATCCGCCCCGCGGCGGCCTCGCCCGCGAGGTGCGCGCCGCCCTGCTCGAGCGCCGGCCCGCCCGGCTGACGTATGTCTCCTGCCACCCCGCCGCCCTCGCCCGCGATCTGCGGCAGCTCCAGCCGACCTACCGGATCGAGAGCCTGGTCTTCTTCGACCTGTTCCCGCAGACCGGGCACATGGAGACGGTGGTGCAGATGGTGCTGGCCGAGGAGGGGGAGAAGCTGGAGAGCGTGGTGCCAGAGGACAAGGACGTGGTTTTGTAGGCAGGCGACTTCGGGGAGATTCCGGCCGCGGTGGCCGGCACCTTCCTGGGCGACCTCCGCCACCGATTTCTCCCATTCCCTGATCCCGCGGTTTCCTTCCGTCCGCCGCCCGTGTCTAAGGGGGTAGGATGAGCGCTCTACGAACAGCAGTTCCGACGAGTCTTTCGGGAGGCGAGTTGAGGAACCGGCCGGATCCAGGCGAGGAAGGGCGGCTGCTGGCCGCCCTGGCCGCCGGGGACCGGGAGGCGGCCGAGCGGCTGGTGGAGCGGACCTACAAAGGGGTTTTCGCCCTGCTGCGCCGGCTCAGCGGCGATCCCGACCTGGCGGCGGATCTCACGCAGGAGACCTACCGCAAGGCGTGGGACGCGCTGCCCGGCTTCGACCGCCGGTCGCAGTTCTCGACCTGGCTGTTCCGCATCGCCTACACCACGTTCCTCAACCATCTGCGCCGGCCCCGGCGCCTCGTGCCGCTCGAGGAGAAGCACGAGGCGGCCGTTCCGGATCCCGCGCCCGCCGCCGACGAGGTGGTGAGCCAGGGCATGGAGGGGGACCGGCTGCGGCGCGCGGTCCTCGCCCTGCCGGAGGAGCTGCGCTACACGGTCACCGCCGTCTTCTGGGGGGACCTGCCGGTCAAGGAGATCGCGCGCCAGGAAGGAATCACGCCGGTCGGCATCCGCAAGCGCCTCAAGAAGGCGTTCCGGCTGCTGGCGCTGGCCCTGGAGGAGGACGCCCGATGAGCCGCATGAACGAGCGCGAGATCGCCCGCAAGCTGGCCGAGCGCGAAGACTTCGAGCCGCCGGCCGGGCTGCTGGAAAAGATCAAGGGCGAGATCCCGCCGTCGATCCCGGTTGGCACCGAGACGCCGGAGGTGGAGACGTGGCCCTCCGTGGCGCCGAGGCAGCGCTGGCTGATGGCGGCCTCGGTGGTGGCGATGATCGGAGCCGGCCTGCTGGCCCTCCAGGTCCGCATGCAGGTGCCGGCCGCCGAGGAGACTGTCCGCTCGAAGTCACTCCTGCAAGGGACGGATCAGGCCCAGGAGGCCGCGCCGGGCGGGCCGCCTCCCGCGGCGCGGCTGAGCCCGCCCCAGGAAGCGGAGGCGCCCCGCAGCGTCGAGGCTCCGCCCCCCCCACCATCGTCGCCGAAGCCGCTCTCCAGGAAGGAGATGGACGAGCCCAAGTCACTGGGCTACGTCACCCCGCAAGGCGTCGAAGTAGGCGTTGAAGGCGGGGTGGTGGGTGGAGTCCCGGGAGGAGCCGTGGGCGGGGTGGGCGCTCCGCGGGAGGCTGAGTCCCCCGTACAGGCGGTCGAAGCTCCTGAGAGCGTGGCCGCTTCGCCGGCGGCGGCTCCCGCTCCCCAGGCCGCGGCGAAAGAGGAGAACCGTGCCGATGCCGCCGGCGGCTCCCCGCTGCGGATCGCCGACGCGGCGGTGGCGACGGCCGAATCGGCGAAGCCCGGCCTCGAGGTCCGACGCAAATCGGCCGAGGCCAACCCGTTCAAGGACACGGCCACCCAGCCGCTCTCGACGTTCGAGACGGACGCCGGCACGGCCTCGTACGAGCTGGTGCGCCGGTCGCTCCTGCAGGGCAAGCTGCCCGATCCGGGAGCGATCCGCGTCGGGGAAGTGCTGAACGGCTTCGAGACCGGCGGTGTGCCCCCGGTGGAGGGCGCGCCCACACCGTTTCGGGATCCACGACACCGGCTGCTCTGCTTCCGTCTGCCCGCGGGCCATCGGGTGGAGGTGGAATTCAACCCCGAGGCCGTGACCCGCTACCGGCTGCTCGGCAACGGCATCTCCACGCTGTACGAGATCGAGCTCCGGCCCGAAGCTCCTCGGGACCGCCGCGTGTTGACGCTGCGTCTGGGCGCGACGGAAAAGGCGGTGCTCCTCTCCGCGCTCGCTCCCTCCTGGGAGAAGGCCTCACCGGGATTCCGGCTGACCGCCTTGGCGGCCGAGCTCGCCGAAATCCTGAAGGGCAATTCCCGGGTGACGCTCGCCGAGGTAGCCCGCCAGGCGCGGGAGGCCCAGAAGGATCTCGCGAAGAGCGCCAGGGCCGCGGAGCTGGCGGATCTGGTGGAGAAGGCGGCACGGATCAAGGGTGGTGGGTCCGGATCTGCTCCTTGAGCACCTCCGTCTCCCGTTCGAGCTGCTGGACGCGGTCGCGCAGGGCCTGATCCTCCCGCCCCTTCTCGTCGCTGGTACGGATCCTCTCGACGGCCTTCTCGGCGTTGCGCCGCTGCCGGCCGTCGACCTCCAGCCGCGCCCGGCGCTCGATCGCGGGGATGGCGGCGGGGTCTCCCAATTCGCCGAGCCGGCGGTAGGCGTTCTCGCGCAGGGAGTAGTAGGGGTCGTCGAGATAACCCTCGAGGATCTTGCGCACCTCGTCGCGGCGATGGCTGTCCTCCTTCTGAATGGTGACCAGGGCTTCGAGGGCGGAGGAGCGGCTGTCGATCGGGGCGCCGTACTTCGCCAGCCGGACGGCGTGATCCCAGGCGCGGGCGGGATCGATCTTGGCCAGGGCCTTGATCGCCGCGCCGCGGACCTGCTCGCGGAAGCTTTCCTGGGAGAGGGCCGCGATCAGCGCGGGAGCGGCCTCGTCGCGCCGTTTCTTGAGCTCGCCGAGCGCGCCGGCCGCCGCGGCCCGGGCGGCGTAGCTGTCGTCCGTCTCCAGGGCCCGCCGGAGGATGGGGATCAGCTCGCGGTGATCCGGGAACGCTCCGAGGGCTTCGAGAACGTCGGTGCGCACGCGACTGTCCTTGTCGCTCAGCCCGGCGCGGAGGGCCTCCAGGGCGGGGTCTTTCCCGATCTTGCCCAGCGCCTTTGCGGCTTCCTGCCGGGCGCCGTGGAAGGGCTCCTCGCGGAGGGCCCGGCCGAGTACCGCCACGGCTTCGCCGCCGCCGAGCTCGCCGAGCGCGCGGATCGCCTCGATCCGCGCGGCGAGGGGCTTGGAGGCGGTGAGCTGGACCGTCCACTCGGCCGCCGGCTTGGCGAAGTCGACGGTCTTGAGAATCCACCCCTCGGGGTCCAGCACCACCGTGCGGGGGCGCTCGTCGCTCGGGATGTAGAGATCCTGGAAATCGCGGGCGGCCACCGGGACGCGCCGCGCCACCGTCTCCCGCTCGCCCACCATGGCGACCTCGAGAGGAAAGGAGAAGAGGCCGGTCTGAGCGTCGAGCTTCTGGGTCTGCCGGATCTCGAGGTGCACCTGGCGGGTGTCCGGCTGGTAGTCCCACTTGACCTTCAGCTCGGGGTGGCCGGCGCCGTAGACGTACTGCTCGAAGAGCGGGCCGAGGGAGACCCCGGTCGCCGTCTCGAGCGCGTCCTGGAGGTCGGGCGTGGTCACCGTCTGCCCGGCGAAGCGCTCGACATAAGAGCGGATCCCCCTCGACCACCCCTCCTCGCCGAGGAGGTAGTGCATCGTGTGGAGCACCAGCGCCCCCTTGTCGTAGGAGTGGCGGTCGAACATGTCGATCGGGTCGGCGTAGCGGCGGTCGACGATCGGCCGCCGGTAGTCCCGCTCGGCCTCGCGGAGGTAGGAGCGCCGGAGGTCGTCGACCTCCCAGGCGAACTCGTCTTCGCCGTGGGCCGACCGTACGTAGAGGGCGGTGAAGTAGTCGGCGAACCCCTCGTTGAGCCAGGCGTTCGACCAGTCCTCGCAGGTGAGGAGATCGCCGAACCACTGATGGGCCGTCTCGTGGGCGACCAGCCCTTCGCTCGGCGAGTCGCGGTCGGCCCGCGCGTCGTGCAGGGTGCGGGCGGTCTGGGTGGTGGCGGAGATGTTCTCCATGCCCCCCCACATGTAGTCGATCACGGCGGACTGGGCGTACTTGGCATAGGGGTAGGCGCGGCCGGTGGCCTGAGAGTAGAACTCCAGGATCTTCGGGGTGTCGCCGAAAGAGCGGCGGGTGGTGGCCTCGTCGGTGCCGGGGGGAACGTGGTACTCCACCGGAATGCCGCGCCAGGTGTCGGTGACCTTGGTGAAGTCGCCGATCGCCACCGAGATCAGGTAGGTCGTGTGGGGGACGTCCATACGCCAGTGGTAGGCCCGCCGCCCGTCGGGACGGTCGGTCACCTCCAGCAGCTTGCCGTTGCCGACCACCGCAAGCGGGCGCTTGACCGTGGCGATCATCTCGGTGGTAGTGCGGTCGTTCGGGTAATCCCAGGCCGGGAACCAGTGGCGGTTGAGGTCGGTCTCCCCCTGGGAGTAGATCTGGCGCGGCTTTTTGGGATAGCCGGCGTCGGGGCCGACGAAGTAGAGGCCCGCTTCAGGGCGGGCGGAGTAGTCGATCGCCACCTCGAGGCGGTCCTGCGGGCCGTAGCCGCGGTCCAGCCTCACGGTCAGGGTCTCTGCCTGCGGATCGAGGGAGAACGGCCGTTCGGCGCCGTTGACCCGGACCTTCTTGATGTCGAGCCTGGCGGCGTTGAAGACCAGGGAGTCGACCCCCGGCAGCAGGGGGGCGAGGGTGTGAGTGGCGGTGCCGGCGACGCTCCGGGCGTCCCAGTCGAAGGCGAGGTCGAGGCGCAGGTGCTGCAGGTCGTACTGCCGGGTGGGCATGTAGCGGACGGGGGTCCCCTCGGGGGCGAAGGACCTCGGCGCGGAAAATCCCGCCGCCGTCGTGAGGGTCAGGAAGAGCGAGGCGGCGAGGACCGTCCGGATGCGCTGGGCCGTGGCGTTCAAAGGTTTCCCTCCTCAAGGGGTTCTAAACTGCCGCTATGTTACAACCCGCGCGGTCTTCTCCATCCAGATCCCTCCGCATCGACCTCTCCGCGTAGAATCGGCGCATGGCTCGTTACCGAGTGATTCTCGCCAAGGAAGATTTCAAGTTCTCCGCCGCCCACTTCACCCTCTTCGGCGACGGGCGCGCCGAGCTGCTGCATGGACACAACTACCGGGTGCGGGTGGAGCTTGCCGGCGGGGACCTCGACGGCGAGGGTCTCCTGGTCGACATCGAGAGCTTCAAGCGGGCCCTGCGCGCGCTCTGCGCCCGGCTCGACAGCCGGATGCTCATCCCCGGCGAGAGCCCGCGGCTGCGCTGGGAGCGTGAAGGCGAGGCGGTCGAGCTCTTCTTCGGCGACCGGGCCTATCGCTTCCCCCACGAGGACACCCTGGTGTTGCCGCTCGCCAACACCTCGATCGAGCTGCTGGCCCGCATGTTCTGGCACGACCTCGCCCCTCACCTCGCCGGCTCGCGGGTGGAGGCCCTGGCGGTATCGGTGGAGGAGACGGCGGGGCAGGAGTGCTGGTACGAGGGGGCGCTCGGAGGGTAGGCCCTCATCACCCCGGCCCTCTTCTCCCGTCCCCTCCCCCTCCCTCACCGGGAGAAGAGGGAGACCTCCGGCGGAAATCTATTTGGGGTGGGGGTTCCCCTCTCCCGGTGAGGGAGGGAGGGTGGGGACGGGAGAGGGGGCAGGGGTGAGGGTCCGCCCCTTCCAGCTCACCCGCTTGCCCTGGCGCCGGTCCAGCACTCCCAGCAGCAGCACTCCGGCCAGCAGCAGGGCATCGAGCGGATACAGAAGCCCGTAGGCAGGGGCGTGGCCGCTGCCGGAGCGGCAGAGCATCGAAGCGGCGGCGCCGGC
>JBDSHF010000185.1:0-3727 GCA_039918595.1 Thermoanaerobaculia bacterium | reverse complement strand
GTGAAGAGTCCGATGCCGCCGATCACCAGCAGGCCGGCGAACAACCAGGAGGCCTTCTGGTGGGTACGCCCAAGCTCGATGATGTAGCCAAGCCCGCCCCCCGGATTGACCAGCTCGGCGAGGATGATGTACGTCCAGGAGATCGCGTTCATCACCCGGAAGGAATCGAAAATCTCGGGCAGGGCCGCCGGCAGCAGGACGGTACGGATCACCTGCCAGCGGGAAGCGCCCAGGGTCAGCGAGGTCTGCACCAGCTCCTCGGGCACCACCCGGATCGCCGTGACGACGACCGGCAGCAGATAGACGAAGACCCCCAGGAAGAGGAAGGCGATCTTCTGCTTCTCGTAGATCCCGAACCAGAGGATGAGGATGCCGATGAAGCCCGAGATCGGCATGTAGCGGAGGGGGGCCACGATCGGCTCGAAGAAGCGGTTGATCGGCTCGAAGGCACCCATCAGCACGCCCAGCGGCAGCGCCACCGCCGAGGCGAGCAGGAAGGCGAGCGCGATGCGCCGGGTGGAGATCAGGATCGCGTCCAAGAGGTTGTACTGAATGAAGAGCTGCAGGGTGCCGCGCAGGACCTCGGTCGGGGACGGCAGAAAGTCGGGGGTCACGAAGCCGCCGTAGGTCAGCAGGCACCAGGCAGAGGCCAGGAGGATCGGGGCAAGGAGCCCCAGCGCCGTCGCGGTCGAGCGCGGCAGCGGCTGGCGCAGGGCGAAGAAGCTGGATTTCTTGCGTGCCATGTTGGTCCTTCTAAGCTATGCCGGTTGAAACGACCTGCCCTCCGAATCCTCACCCCCTCCTGAGGAAGTGTGGCCCATCCGGCCGATTCTTCCTCCACCCGGAACGGGGGGAGGCCAAGAGGGGGGCTTTCCGGAGTTCGAGACGTCTCCTTGTCTGGGGCGCCCCCTCCTGACCTCCCCCTGGAGGGGGAGGAAGAGGAAAGGACAACCCCAGAGATGTTCTCCTACTGCGTCGCCAGGACCACCTTGATATCCGTCCGGCGGTTCAACTGCCGCCCGGCTTCGGTGGTGTTGTCGGCCACCGGATTGGCCGCGCCGTGGCCGATGGTCTGGAAGCGCGCCGTCTGGATGTTGGGGAAGTTCTCCAGGATGTAGCTCCTCACCGCCAGGGCGCGCTTCTCGGAGAGCGTCAGGTTGGTGTTCTGCGAGCCGGTCGCGTCGGTGTTCCCCTCGACCCGCAGGTAGGTGTTGCCGAAGGAGGTCATGGTCTCTCCCAGGGCGTCGAGGACGATGTAGGAGCCGGCCATGATCTCGTCGGAGCCGGGGGTGAAGTGGATCTGGATCTGCTTGTTGATGATCGCCCGGTCCTTCTCCGAGGGCGCCTTGGCCGCGATCTTGGGCTCCTCCACCTTCTGCCCGGGGTAGTCGGAGGCCAGGGCCTGCAGGAAGCGGGAGTCCGCCCAGTCCTTGGCCTCGACCGGCCGGGTCACCAGCCCCTTCTTGCGCCAGATGATGAACGCGGTATCGAACAGCGCCTCGAAATGCGCCTTGCCGCCGGACAAGCCATAGAACTGGGCGTTGTCGGCGTAGGGGGTGAGCTTCAGCCCCGAGAGCATGCCGGAGATGGTGTCGGAGTCGAGCTTCAGCGCCTTGCCCGTGATGGCGTAGGAACCCTGGGGGTCGTTCTTGATCGTGTCGATCCCCTCGAGCCAGCCGTGGACGAAGTCGCGCACGGTGTCCGGAGAGCGGTCGATCAGGTCCTGCCGGGCGACCAGGGTGTCGGCGATGATGTTGGTCGCCGCGGCGGTCGAGACCAGGATGTGAGCCTCGGCGCCGCGCGCCTCGACGGAGGAGGAGAGGTCCGGCTCCCAGGTCACGGCGGCATCGACCTGGCGGGCCTTGAAGGCGGCCGCGGCGGCCGGGGCGTCCTGGGTGAAGATGATCCCCTGCTCGACCGCCGCGCGGTCCGCCGGGGAGAGGCCCGACTGGGCGAGCAGGTAGAGGAGCAGGAAGTGCGAAGGGGTGAACTGGGTGCAGGCGATCTTGTGCCCCTTCAGCTCCTCGATCGACTTGATCGAGGCGAGCGAGACGATGCCGTCGCCGCCGCGCGACCAGTCCTGCATGATGATCGACTTGGCCTTCTGGTTCTGCTCGGCGAGGATCGAGGCCTCGCGAGCCCAGTTGTCGACCGTGTCCCACATGATGTCGACGTCCCCCTTGCGGAAGGCCGCGAGCTTGGTCGCCGGGTCCTCCATGAGCACGAACTTCACGTCCATCCCGTACTTCTTCCTGTACTGCGAGCCCGAATTGGGATCCATGCCGTTGTTGAAGACGATGCCGGGCGCGTGGCCGGCCCAGGTGTTGATGGCCACCACCAGCGGGCGGTCGAGCTTGCCGCTGCCGCCCAGGTTGCTCGCCGGGGAGACCCCCTCGGAGCCCCTGCCGCGTTCCGGGTCGGCCGGGGCGTTGCCCAGGGCGTTGAAGTCGTCCTTGCTCACGGTCGTGCCTCCGGGCGTGGTGGCGGCCGTGCCGTTCTTGTCCCCGACGGCCCAGGTCTTGAGACCCGGGACGAACCTGCGGACCGCGAAGAACGCGGCGACCAGCAGAGCCAGCACGACGATTGCCTTCCCCATGGGGGTGAGCTTCATTGTCTTATCTCCTCTCGACCTTCAGGTCGAAATGTTCTCGCAACTTGCCGTCGGATCAGCCGGGACTCCCCAGCCCTACGATGAGCTCGTCCATGGCGGGCCGCAGCGAGTCGACGAACCGCTCGGTCTCCACCACCTGCTCCACCACCGTGCCCATGTAGCTGGCGACTTCGGTGGCGCTGAACTGCGACGCGCTGACCCGGCCCAGGATGACTTCGAAGACGTCGGAAAAAGCTCCCAGTTGCGCCACCACGCACTGGTCGCGCTTCTGGCATTCGAGCAGCAGATCGCGCTGCTTCTGCAGGATGCCGATGTGGAACTGGCGGGTGCGGGCGGTGGCCGGCTCCTTCTGCGCCAGCTCCTCGAGCTGCTTGACCTTGGCGTCCACCTCGGCCAGCCGCCTCTCCACGCTCGGCAGCGGCGAGGCCGGCGCCAGCGGGCGCGCGGGCTGGATCTGGACCTGGATGCCCCGCCGCTTGTCGACCACCGGGATGCTTGGCCCGGTGGGCACCGCCTGCAGGGTCGGGGTGTCCGATCCGGGACGGATGGTGGCAAGGATCTGCAGATAGGCGACCCGCTCGCGCACGAAGTTGAGGTAGGCGGTCAGCATGTAGCCGAGCTGCTGGACGATGCCCGCCTTGCTCAGGGCGTCGAGGTCGGTGCGGTCGGCGAGGACCTTTCCTACCCGGCCGCGGATCTCGGCCAGCCGCTGGTAGACGGACATGTAGTCCGGCAGCAGGCCGGCGCGCATCCAGTTGTTGATCGGGTTCTCGGCGAGGCTCGCCTCGACCTTCTGGCGCAGGAGCTCGCGGTCCTTCTCCGCCTTGAGCTCGGCGTCGCGCCGCTCCTCTTCCTCGATCTGGCGGATGTAGCGCTGCCCCGTCCCGGCGAGAGCCACCCAGCCGGTGGCGCTGAGACCCCAAAGGATCAGCGGCAGCGGATTCCACAGCACGGCCGAGACGGCCAAGCTCACCGCGCCCGTCACCAGGTTGCCCGGGGATTGGATGGCTTTGGCGATGCTCTTCTTGAGGAGCGTCCTCGTATCGATGGGCATCGGGTGGATTCTATACGGATCTCTTCCATTCCAGTTGTGCGCTTCCGGGCGAAATGATTTCA